>DUBD01000137.1:2922-3496 GCA_012960515.1 Bacteroidota bacterium
TGTTGGTGGTCAGGGCCAGCGTGGCCAGGCCTGTGCCGATTGCCAGGGAGCCGGTGTCCCCCATGAAGATCCGGGCCGGGGCCGCGTTCCACCAGAGGAAGCCGATGCAGCCGCCCATCGCGGCGGCGGCGACCATTAATCGCATCGTTACTCTCTCCAAATCGTTAGGGCCCGCAGTCCGCGCCGGATCGCTCTCCATTTATCCATGCCGCAAGCATCTGCCACTCAGGCTCGTCCTGGGTAAGCCATCGGCGAACACCGTTATGGGCATAGTCGCCACCGCCATTCGGATGTAAAGGATGCATCAACAGCCGACTCTGAGTCGGCTGCCCAGGCTCAATCAAGCGGTCGATCGCATTCCACGACTCTTCTGGATCCGCCTGAGCGAACTCGAGGACATGGCAATTCGCGCACGCAACGCCGCCCGGCGTGACCTGATAGAAGATCGGATGCATACATGCCCGAAAGAACTCGTAATCAACTTCTGGCACAGAATCGGTCGAAACTTCCGAAAATAAAAATTTAGAATTCTAGAACTCGATATCTACTAAAATCCTTAATACAATACCTACTA
>DUBD01000137.1:3556-3852 GCA_012960515.1 Bacteroidota bacterium
ATTCTCAGGGGCACCGGGCGAAACCAGCCGCGAAACGGTTTGGAAGTTGCTACGCGACTGGGCCTCGGTCCAGTAGACACCGCCGCCGCTGTCTACCTCAAGTGACTCAAGCATGAGCGGGGTACTCGTCTGCCAGGTATGGCACAGAACGCACGCCGGCTCGCCAGGATCGGGAGGTAGAAAATTGCCCCGCGACTGCGTGAAGATCGATTCCACGTTGTTGCGATAGAACTCGAAATCGAGCCCTGTCTGTGCCGCTGCGGGTCCGCTGAACATAACCACCCCCGCTGTGGCCA
>DUBD01000138.1:0-22432 GCA_012960515.1 Bacteroidota bacterium
TACCACGAGGTTCTGCACGTCAAGACTCTGGTCCGCGTACTTGAGGCCCACGGCCTCGTAGTCCTTGAGCAGTTGGACGGCCTCGCCGGCGCCCTCCTCCACGATCTCGCGGACGGTCTTCTCCGGGTCCAGCTGGGGCTCCTGCGCGAGGTACCCGAACGTGATCCCCTTCTCCGACTGGATGGTGCCGTCGTACTTGTCGTCCAGCCCCGCGATGATGCGGAGCAGCGAGGACTTGCCCGCGCCGTTGAGGCCGAGGACGCCGATTTTGGCGCCGTAGTAGAAGCTGAGGTAGATGTCCTTGAGGACGAACTGGCCGGGGCGGTAGCTCTTGCTCACGCCGACCATGGAGAAGATGATCTTCTGGTCGCTCACGTCGGGGGGGTCAGGAATCGGGGATCGGTCGTCGCGCTGGCGGCGGCGGTGGGCGGGCGCGAGGCGCGGGACCGCCCGTTCACACCCGCAGGGAGACGCCGCCAGCCGGAACCAAGGTAGGCGGCGCGCTTCCGACTGCACGCCAATCCGCCGCGAAGCCCTACTCTGCAGGTCCCCCCGGAAACCTCACGCGGGGGTCACACGTGGTCGCCTAGCTTAACAGTGTTCACCTGCCATGCCGCCCCCTGACCCGATGACGACTCCGACCGAAACGGAGCGCCCTTTCGAGGAGCTCCTCAACGCGCTCACGCACGGGCTCGGCGCCATCGCCAGCGCGGCGGGCGGGGCCGTGCTCATCACGCTGGCGGCCATCTGGGGCGACACGTGGCACGTCGTCGGCGCGAGCGTGTTCGTCGGCTCGCTGGTGCTGCTCTACACCGCGAGCACGCTCTACCACGCCATCCCCTTCGAGGCGGCCAAGGCGAAGCTGAAGGTGTTCGACCACTGCGCCATCTACGTCCTCATCGCGGGGACGTACACGCCGTTCACGCTCGTGGGGCTCCGCGGCGCGTGGGGGTGGTCGCTGCTGGTCACGGTCTGGGCGCTCGCGGCGGCCGGCGTCGTGTTCAAGCTGTTCTACACCGGCCGGTTCACGCTGCTCTCCACGCTGCTCTACATCGCGATGGGCTGGCTCGTCGTGATCGCGATCAAGCCGATGGTGGCAGCTCTTCCGCCCGCCACGCTGGCGTGGCTCGTGGGCGGCGGCGTGGCTTACACGGCGGGGACGGGGTTCTACCTCTCGCGCCGGATCCCGTACGCCCACGCCATCTGGCACCTCTTCGTCCTGGCAGGGAGCGTGTGCCACTTCGCGGCCGTGCTGACGCAGATCACGGCGTAGCGCGGTCGGCCCGCGCCGCCGCCAGCGGGGCGCACCTTGTTCGGGACCATGGCCGCCTCTATTCTGAGGCGGAGCCCTCCCCCTATGCCCCCGAACGTCACCCTCCTGCTGGAACGGGCGCGGAATGGGGACCCCGGCGCCCTCGACCGCCTCGTCCCCCTCGTCTACGACGAACTCCGCGCCCTCGCGCACAGCCAGCGCCGCCACCGCGGCGCCGACGAGACGCTGAACACGACCGCGCTCGTGCACGAGGCCTACGAGCGCATGGCCGGGGCACGGACCCCGTTCGCGGACCGGCAGCACTTCTTCCGGGTGGCGGCGCGCGTGATGCGGAGCGTGGTCGTGGACCGCGCGAGGGCGCAGAGCGCGCAGAAGCGCGGGGGCAAAGGCCGCCCCGTCTCGCTGGACGAGGAGCGGCTGGTCCCCCCAGAGCGGGCCGAGGAGGTCCTCGCGCTGGACGAAGCACTCGACCGGCTGGCGGAGCTCAGCGAGCGCCAGAGCGAAGTGGTCCAGTTGCGCTATTTCGTGGGGCTCACGATCCACGAAACGGCCGAGGTTCTCGATGTCTCGCCGGCCACGGTCAAGCGTGAGTGGACCGTCGCGCGCGCGTGGCTGCACGGCGCACTCGCCGAGTAGCGTGAGCCGCCCGGCCGCCGGATCTCGATAGCGAGGGTACGGCCCCAACGCCCATGCCCAACCGCCACACGCACAACACCGCCGCGGCTCTCTTCCTCCGCCTCGCAGAAGCCTCGCCAGCCGAGCGGGACGACGCCCTCGCGGCCGAGCCCGACCCCGCCGTCCGCGAGGCGGCGTTGGCGCTGCTCCGGGGGCACGAGACGGAGTCCGGCGTGCTGGACGATCCTCTGAGCGTACTCCGGCGCAAGCGCGACGAGGCCGAGGCCCGCATCATCGGGCGCGAGGTGGGGCCCTGGCGCATCGTCGGGCGCCTCGGGGCCGGGGGGATGGGAGCGGTCTACCGCGCGGTGCGGGCGGACGGGCTCTACGAGCGCGAGGTGGCGCTCAAGCTCCTCGCGCCAGGCGCGATGCTGGCGGGGGGCGAGTGGCTCGCGCGACGGCTCACAGCAGAACGGCGGATCCTCGCGCGGCTGGAGCACCCCGGCATCGCGCGGCTCTACGACGGCGGCGTGAGCGAGGAGGGCGTGCCCTACCTCGTGATGGAGTACGTGGACGGCGCCCCTATCACGGCGTACGCCGACGCGCACGGGCTCTCCGTCCGTGCCCGCGTCGCGCTGGCGGCTCGCGTCTGCGACGCCGTCGCCTACGCGCACCAGCGGCTCATCGTCCACCGCGACCTCAAGCCCAGCAACGTCCTCGTGGGCGGCCCGCCCGAGACACCGGACGTCAAGCTCCTCGACTTCGGCATCGCCAAGCTCCTCGACCAGGACGAGGGCCTCACGCGAACGCGGGCGGCTCTCACCCCCGCCTACGCCGCGCCGGAGCAGGTGACCGGTGGCGAGGTCACCACCGCCACCGACGTCTACGCCCTCGGCGTCCTCCTCTACCGCCTCCTCGCCGGCCGGCGGCCCTACGACCTCGCCGGCGCCACCGCCGCCCACACCGAGCGCGTCATCACCGCCGAGGTCCCTCCACCCCCTTCCGTCGCCGCCCGCGAGGCCCGCACGGAGCCCCCCCTCCCCACCCCGGCCGCCGCCAGCGGGGCGAGCCCGGCTCTCTCCCCCGCCGCCCGTGCCCGCGCCCTCCGCGGTGACCTCGACACGGTCGTCCTCCGTGCGCTCGAGAAAGAGCCCGCCCGGCGCTATCCCACCGCGCAGGCGCTCGGCGACGACCTCCGGCGGCACCTCACGGGGCTCCCCGTGGAAGCCCGGCCAGCGACGGCGGCCTACCGCGTGGGCCGGTTCGTGCGCCGGCACCGGGTGCTTGCGGGCGCCGGGCTCGCCGTGCTGGCGGCCGTCGTCAGCGGGGCCGGGCTCGCCCTCTGGCAGGCCCGCGAGGCCCGCGCCGAAGCCGCCAGGGCGACCGCGATGCAGACGTTCCTTGTGGACATGCTCGCCGCCGCGAACCCCGAGGTAGGCGAGGGCCGAGACGTGCGCGTGGCCGACCTCCTGGACCAGGCTGCCGCCGACCTCGACTCCGCCTTCGCGAGCCAGCCCGAGATCCGGCTCACCGCCCACGAGCACCTCGGCACGACCTACTACGAGCTCGGCCTGCTGGACGAAGCCGTGGCGCAGTACCGCGCCGCCCTCGCCCTCGCCGAACGCACTGACGGCCCGCGCTCGCTGGAGACCGCCCGCCTCCAGAGCTACCTCGCGACGGCCTACCGCGAGCTGGCGGCGTACGACACCGCGGACTCTCTGTACTCCCTCGCCCTCCAGACGCACCGCCAGCGCGCCGGGGAGCAGGACCTCCAGACGGCCGCGGTCCTCGCCGAGATCGGCACGCTGCGCTACTACACGGGAGACGCGGAGGGCTCCGCCGAGGCGCACGAGCGCGTTCTCGCCATCGAAGAGGCCCTCCTCCCGCCAGGCGATCCCGAACTCGTCCTCACCATCGGCAACCTCGCGGTTGCCCGGACCGCGCAGGGGCGCGAGGCCGAGGCGCTGGCGCTGTTCGAGCGGCAGGTCGGCCTGCTCCGCGCGATGGATCAGCCCGTCACCCTCGCCAACGCGCTCGCCAACCTGGGCAGTTCGTACTTCTCCGGCGGTCGCGAAGAAGACGCCGCCCGCGTACAGCGTGAGGCGGTCCGCCTCTTCCGCGAGGTCCTCGGCGACGAGCACCCGAGCACGGCGTTCGGGCTCAGCAACTACGGCTCCACCCTGACCGCCCTCGGACGCGCCGCGGACGCCGAACCGCTCCTCCGCGAAGCCGTCGCGATCTACCGCAGCGCCAGCGGCGAGCGCCACCCCAACGTGGGCTTCCCGCTCCTCAACCTCGCGAAAGCCCTCCGAGATCAGGGGCGCCTGGACGAGGCGGAACGAGCAGCGCGTGAGGCCGGTGACCTGTTCCGCGAAGGCTTCGGCGCGGACCATCCGGTGATGGAGCGCGTCACCGAGACCCTGGGAACCATCCACGCCCGGCGGTGAGCGCCCCGCTGGCGGACGCGATCAACGGGCCATAAACACGGGCTCGAACTCGCGCAGCGGCATCCCCAACTCGCCGCCTTGTCCCGGTGCCGCGGACTCGTCTCGCGCCAGTTCCAGTTCGAACGCCACGCGGTCTGCCCGGTAGTAGCGGCGCTGGTAGTAAACCGCCCGCTCCCCTTCGGTGTAGCTCGTCCGCTCCACGAGCAGCAGCGGCGCCCCCTCCGGCACACCGAGCGCCGTCGCCTCCCCCCGGCCCGCCACGCCCGCCTCAATCCGGTACCGCCCTCTCACCACAGGAACCCCGAACTCCCCCTCCAGCACGCGATAGATCGTCTCTCGCGAGAGGTCTCGCCCCTGGAGAAACCGGGCGTAGAACGGCGGCAACCACGTTCGGTCCAGCGCCACCGGCCGCCCGTCGCCCAGCCGCAACCGGTCCAGTCTCACCACAGACGTGCCGGGCTCCGCCCCCAGCGCCTCCGCCACGACGGGCGAGGCCGGTTCCTCTGCCCGGTGGAGCACCTCGCTGGACGCGTCCAGTCCGGCGCGCTCCATGTCCTGCGCGAAGTCCGTCAACCGGACCAAGCCCTGCGGGAGCGGCGGCGGCGCCACGAACGAGCCCAGCCCCTGCCGGCGGTAGATCCGCCCCTCGTGCTCCAGCGTCGCCAGCGCGCGGCGCACCGTGATCCGGCTGACGCCCGTGAGGGCGCCCAGCTCCGCCTCGCTCGGGAGCTGGTCGTGCGTGGAGAACTCTCCGGCGCGGATCCGGCCGCGCAACCAATCGGAGAGCTGTTCGTGCCGAGGAGCGTCGGAATGGAACGAGAAGGCCACGGAGAGGGGGAGGGAGCGCCGGAGCAAACTAGAGGCGCCACCGCAACCGCCGGCCTGTTCGTCAGACCCGGCTCGGCTCGCTCCGGCGAGGCGAACCGCCCTCTGCTGGCGGCGTACCTCGGAGAGCCCCGCGCGGCCCTCCCGAACGAGAGCGCCCCGCCAGCTGGGAGCCGGCGGGGCGCTGCGGAGAGGGGGGGATTCGAACCCCCGGTACCCCGTGAAGGGCACGCCGCTTTAGCAAAGCGGTGGTTTCAGCCACTCACCCACCTCTCCGTGGGGGCCGCGAATGTAGGGACAGCCAGGCGCGTGCGGCAACCGCTGGCACGGCTCGTCACGCAGAGTTCAGCATCTCTGCGAGGGGGCCCCGCTACCGGTCCGGCGCCGACGCCGGCTGGAACCGCTCCTCGGGAAGCCGACCGCCACCGGGGCGGTCCGCCAGCAGCCGGCGCTTCCGGCGCTCGCGCGCGTCCTGGACCCGCTGCATCCGCTGGAGCGCGTCCCGGTTCCGGAGCACGCGGACCAGCTTCCGAGGCGACGGCAGGTATCCCACGCTTCGAAGGAAGCTGTACACCACGCCCGACCCGAGGCCGAACGTGACCGCCGCCAGCGGCTCAAAGATCTGCGCGATGGCGGCCATCGCGCAGGCCCCGATCGCGAGGAAGACGCCGAGCCAGTAGAGCGTGCGGACGGCCTCCGGGTTCGTCATCTGTCGCGCGAGGCGGTGGTGGATGTGGTCCTTGTCCGCGGAGAACATCGGCCGCCCCATCACCTTGCGCCGCAACATGGACACGAGGATGTCCAACACGGGCACGCCCATCACGACTGCCGGGATGACGAGCCCGAGGATCGGGTTGGAGTGGGCGGAGCCGCGGAGCGCGTAGGCGGCGATCACGTACCCCAGCAGAAGGCTCCCGCTGTCCCCCATAAAAATGCTCGCGGGCGTTCGGTTGTAACGCAGGAAGCCGAGCAGCGCCCCCGTCATCGCCGCGACGAGCACGAGGTACCCCACGTCGCCTCCGATGGCGTGGACCGCCGCGAGGCCGAGCATCGCGATGGCGACGATCCCCGCAGCCAGCCCGTCCATGCCGTCGATGAGGTTGACCGCGTTCATCATCCCGACCATCCAGACGGTCGTGAGGACGAACGAGGCCGTCATCCCGAGCAGGCCCTCCCCGAGGAGGCCGTCGAGCAGTTCGATCCGGAGGTTGGCACTGAACGCCAGCGCAGAGACCGCCAGCTGGGCAACGAACTTGGTCCGCGCGTCCAGATCGCGCAGGTCGTCCACGAGACCCACCAGGGAGATCACGAGGGCACCGAGCAACACCCGCCGCCCCGGCAGGGTCAACGCCGCCGCCCATCGGTTGGGGAGCTCTGACGCTCCGAGCGTCATCACCCCGATGCCGAGGAGAGCCGCCCCGAGGATCGCCAGACCGCCCACGTTCGGGACGGGGAGACGGTGGATCTTCCGCCGCCCGTCCGGCGCGTCTACCCAGCCCAGACGACGTGCAACCCGGGCCACCACCGGAACGAGCACGAGCGACGCGGCGAGACTGACCGCGAAGCCGAGGAGGAGCGGGAGGACGGGCATTCCGAGCGAACGAGTACCGAAGAGGACAAGCCGAAAGCGGTGGTGGGCGCCCCGTAGTTACGACCGGGGGGGCGAAGTCACAAGCCCTGCCCCCCCTCATCCCCCCGTACAAACCCATGGATTAACAGCCCCTAGTCCCGGAACCCCTTCCACCGCTCGAACCTAACCCTGATTGTTCGCCACCTCTTCGAACGCCGCTACCGCGAGGGCGACGGCCGGACGCCATTCCGGGACCTCCAGACCGAAGCTCTCGCGTGCCGCGTCCATGCAGAGGACCACTTTCCGAGGGCGCCGGGCCGGCGTGGGGTACGCCTCCGTGGGGATCGGGAGGACCCGCTGGACGGCCACCGGGCCGCGCCGCCGCGCGGCTTCCACGACGGCCTCCGCCAAGCCGTGCCAGGTCGTTGCCGGGGTGCCGCCGAAGTGGACCGTGCCCCCCTCCCCTCCCGCCATCAGCTGGCGGCCGAGGTGAGCGGCGGCTCGCGCAATGGCCGACGCGGGGGTCGGGTGCCCCGTCTGGTCGGCGACGACCCGCAGTTCGTCCCGCTCGTGCGCGAGACGGTGCATGGTGCGGACGAAGTTGTGGCCGTGCCCCGCAAAGACCCACGCCGTGCGGAGGATCGCGTGCCGACCGGATCGCTGGCGGACGGCCTCTTCTCCCGCGAGCTTGCTCTCGCCGTAGACGCTCAACGGGTGGGGGGCATCGGCCTCGGTGTAGGGAGCGCCCTTCTCGCCGTCGAAGACGTAGTCCGTGGAGAGGTGGACGAGCGCGGCACCGTGCCGCTCACACGCCGCCGCCAGATGCGCGGGCCCATCGCGGTTGACCGCGAACGCGGCCTCGGCGTCGTCCTCTGCGCGGTCCACTGCGGTGTACGCCGCCGCGTTGAGGACCACGAGCGGCGCGCCATCGCGCGAGGCCTCCGCCACGGCGGACGCCACCGCCAGCGGGTCGGTGATGTCCAGCCCGGCGCGATCATACGCGCGGAGGTCCACGCCCTCCTGCTTCGCGAGGGCGACGAGCTCGCGGCCCACCTGCCCTCCCGCTCCAGTCACGATCCACCTCATGCGACCTGGGGCAGGTCGTTCGCGCCGAGGTCCCGGAGCCGGGGAAGCCGCTGGTCCTTTTCCGAGACGAGCGGGGTCTCCACCGGCCATGGGATGTCGAGGTCGGGGTCGTTCCAGATCACGCCGCCCTCGTCCTCTGCGTCGTAGAGCGTGGTGCAGGCGTAGACCACGTCGGCGGTCTCCGAGGTGACGCAGAAGCCGTGCGCGAGGCCGGGCGGCACCCACAGCTGGCGGTGCGCCTCGTCGTCCAGTTCGTGCGCCTCCCACTGGCCGAAGGTGGGCGAGCCGGCCCGGAGGTCCAGCACGACGTCGTAGATCGCGCCTCGCGCCACACGGACAAGCTTGCCCTGGGGATTCCGGATCTGCGTGTGGAGGCCGCGGAGCGTGCCGCGGCGGCTCCGGCTGTGGTTGAGCTGCGCCCACGCCCCCGGCAGTCCGGCCTCCGGGTAGCGCTCCGCCTGGAACGTCTCGACGAAGAACCCCCGCGCATCGCCGTGCACGCGGGGCTCTACGAGGCGGACGCCCGGGATCGTGGTCTCGCGAACGGTCATCGGGGCGACGAGTCAGGGACGACGGCGACCGCCAGCCGGCCGCGGGCGGCTCACGCGGCGGGAACGATCCCGGCCTCTTCCAGCTGGCGGATGACCTCGGCGGCGGACTCCTCGACAGACAGGCCGGCGGTCTGGAGCGTGATCTCCGGGTTCTCCGGCGCCTCGTAGGGCGCGTCCACGCCCGTGAAGTTGTCGATCTCGCCCGCGTCCACCTTCGCGTAGAGGCCCTTCGGATCGCGCTCGCGCGCGGTCTCCAGGTCCACGTCCACGAACACCTCGAAGAAGCGGTCCTCCGGGAAGAGGTGCCGCACCCAGTCGCGGTTGTCGCGGTAGGGCGAGACGAACGTGCAGAACGTCACGGCGCCGCTCTCGAAGAAGAGGCGGGCCACCTCGCCCACGCGGCGGATGTTCTCCGAGCGGTCGGACTGGCTGAAGCCGAGGTCGCCGCAGAGCCCGTGGCGCACCTGGTCGCCGTCGAGCAGCATCGTCTTGATGCCGCGCTCGAAGAGCTGGCGCTCCACCTCGCGAGCGACGGTCGTCTTGCCGGAACCGGAGAGGCCGGTGAACCACACGGCCGCGGCCTTGTGGGTCTGCTTCGCCTCGCGCTCCTCGCGCGGGATGTTGAGCCCCTCCCAGACCACGTTCTCGGACTGCGGACGCTCGCCCATGGAGAGGCGCTGCGCCTCGGCGGCCACCTTGTCCGCGTCCTGGCCCTCGCCGCGGATCATGCCCGCCGCGACCGTCGTGTTGGAGTACGGGTCGATGAGGACGAACGCGCCGGTCTCCTTGTTGAGGCTGTAGCGGTCGAAGAACAGCGGCGACGCCGTCGAGACGAGGACGCGGCCGATGTCGTTGAGCTCCAAGTTCTCCACCTGCTCGCGGTGGAGCGTGTCCACGTCCACGCGGTAGCGGATGTCGTCCACGAAGGCCTTGACCTCGCGCGTGGTGTGGCGCAGGAGGTAGTGCCGGTCCTTCGCGAGGGGCTCCTCGCTCATCCAGCACATCATGGCTTCAATGCTGGTGCCCACCGTCGGCGTGTTGCCGGTGCGGACGAGCATGTCGCCGCGGCTCACGTCGATCTCGTCCGCCAGCGTGACGACGACGGCCTCCCCCGCGCGGGCCTCGTTGAGGTCGCCCTGGAAGGTGGTCACCTCCTTGACGGTGGACTTCGTGCCGGCCGGCAGCGCCATCACCTCGTCGCCCGGGCGCACCACGCCACTCGCGACGGTCCCCGCGAAGCCGCGGAACTGCTGGTTCGGGCGGATGACGGTCTGGACCGGGAAGCGGAAGTCGCGGAGGTTCTTGTCCGCCGCGACGTTGACCGTCTCCAGGTGGTGGAGCAGCGTGGAGCCCTCGTACCACGTCATGTTCGGGCTCCGGTCCACCACGTTATCGCCGCGGAGCGCGGAGACGGGGATGAACGTGAGATCCTTCGCGTCCAGCTTGGCCGCGAAGTCCGTGTACTCGTCCATGATGTCCTCGAAGACCTCTTCCGAGTAGTCCACGAGGTCCATCTTGTTGACGCAGATGACGAGGTGCGGAATCCCCAGCAGCGCCGCGATGAACCCGTGCCGCTTGCTCTGCGTCTGCACGCCGCGGCTGGCGTCGATGAGGATGACCGCCAGATCGGCGGTGCTCGCGCCCGTCACCATGTTCCGGGTGTACTGGACGTGCCCCGGCGTGTCGGCGATGATGAACTTCCGCTTCGGGGTCGCGAAGTAGCGGTACGCCACGTCGATGGTGATCCCCTGCTCGCGCTCGGCGCGGAGGCCGTCGGTCAGGAGCGCGAGGTTGGGCACGTCGTCGTCGTCGGTCATGCCGCGGGTGCGGCTGGCCTCCTCGACGGCCTCCATCTGGTCCTGGAAGATGGACTTCGTGTCGTAGAGGAGGCGCCCGATGAGGGTGCTCTTCCCGTCGTCCACGGAGCCGGCGGTGGTGAACCGCAGGAGGTCCATCTCGAGGTAGTCGTTGCCCGCGTCCTCGGGCGCGCTCGCCGCGCTGGCGGTTCCGTTCGTCGTCATGATCAAAGAGGGAGAGGGGATACAGGATGGAGGGATGCGGGAGGGCACGCTGGCCATCCCTCTATCCCTCGTGGCTCATCCCTCGTCTAGAAATAGCCTTGCTTCTTGCGGTCCTCCATGGCGGCCTCGGAGCGCTTGTCGTCGTGGCGGCCGCCGCGCTCGGTCTCGCGGGCCGCCGCCACCTCCTGGATGATCTCCGGGAGGGTGCTCGCCTGGGAGTCCACCGCGCCCGTGCAGGTCGCGTCTCCGATGGTGCGGAAGCGGACGGTCTGCGTGCGGAGCTCCTCGCCCGGGAGGAGCGTGATGAAGTCCGTCTTGGCGAGGATGGTGCCGCGGCGGGTGAACACCTCGCGCTCGTGGGCGAAGTAGAGGCTCGGGATGGCGATGTCCTCCAGCGCGATGTACTGCCAGACGTCCATCTCCGTCCAGTTGGAGAGGGGGAACACCCGGAAGTGCTCGCCGACGTTCTTGTGCCCGTTGTAGAGGCTCCAGAGCTCGGGGCGCTGGTTCTTCGGGTCCCACTGCCCGAAACGGTCGCGGTGGGAGAAGAAGCGCTCCTTCGCGCGGGCCTTCTCCTCATCGCGGCGGCCGCCGCCGAAGGCCGCGTCGAACTGGTGCTCCTGGATGGCGTCCAGAAGCGGGACGATCTGGAGGCCGTTGCGGGAGGCCTCCGGGCCGGTCTCCTCCACCACACGCCCCTTGTCGATGGCGTCCTGCACGGAGGCCACCTCCAGGCGGACGCCGAGTTCCTCCACGAGCCAGTCGCGGAAGGTGATGGTCTCCTCGAAGTTGTGGCCCGTGTCCACGTGGAGGAGCGGGAACGGGATCTTGCCGGGGTGGAAGGCCTTCCTCGCGAGATGGGTCATCACGATGGAATCCTTGCCTCCCGAGAAGAGGAGAACGGGGCGCTCGAACTGCGCCGCGACCTCTCGCATCACGTAGATGGCCTCGGCTTCGAGGGCGCGGAGATGCGAGTCGCGGTAGGTCGTCTCGACGGTCGCCATGGGCGTCTGGGTCGTCCGGAGATGGGCGTGAGGCTGGCGATTCCCGCCGCCAGCGCGAGGAGCAAGCTAGACACCGCCCCTCAACCGGGCGGCCGCTTCACACAGGTTGCGCATTCCCGGGACATGGCGCGGTCCCGCCGCCGGCTGGCGGAGCACCGGAGCGTGCGGATCCGGACCGGCGCCACGCGCTCATCGCCAGCGCGACGACCTGCCTCTTCAGGCTGCCTCTTCAGGCCCGGACGGAAGAGGCACCCCCGCCTGTCTACAGCCACACGACGGAGCACACCGCGACGGTGATCACCCCCACGATCAGGCTCACCGGCGCGCCCGCCCGCGTGAAGTCCGTGTACCGGTAGCCGCCCGCGCTCATCACCATCAGGTTGGTCTGATACCCGATGGGCGTCAGGAAGCTGGCGGCGCTCCCCACGGCCACGGCCACGCAGAACGCCGTCGGTTCCGAGCCCAGGTCCGCCGCCACGGCCAGCGCGACGGGCACCATCAGCGCCGCGCTCGCTTTGTTGGTGATGAGCTCCGCGAGGAGGTTGCTCGCCAGATAGATCGCCGCGAGCGCGCCCACCGGCCCGGCCCATGCTCCCACGGCCTCCACGCCCAGCGCCGCGATGGCCGCCAGCCCGGTCGTCTCCACGGCCTTCCCGATGCCGAGCGCGGCGGCGATCACGAGCAGCACCTTCCCGTCCAGCGCGCGGAAGATCGCCGGCCCGCGGAGGCAGCCCGTCACCACCATCCCGAGCGCGGCGGCGAACGCCGCAGTCGCCAGGGGCAGCACGTTGAACGCCACCAGCCCGATCATGCCGGCGAGAAGCGCCAGCGCGACGGGCGCCCGGCTCGTGATCGGCCGGAGGGTGTCCACGGGGGAGACCAGCGCGAAGTCCTCGGCGCGGGCCCCGAGCCGGTTCTTTAGCGCGCCGCGCCCTTCGACGAGCAGGAGGTCGCCGGCGCGGATCGGGACGTTGCCGAGCCCGCCTTCCACCTGCCCCTCGCGGCGGCGGATGGCGAGGACCACGCCCCCGTAGCGCTCGCGGAAGTCCACGCTTTTCAGCGTCTCCCCCACCAACCGGGAGCCGGGCGCGACGACGACCTCGAAGAGCGGGAGGTCCTCGCGCCCTTCGTCGTCCACGGTTGGCGCTTTGCGTTCCAGGCCGGGGCGGGCGATGAGCGCATCGTGGGCGCTGGCGTCCCCGGCGAACTCCAGCACGTCGCCGGGCAGCATCGTCGTCTCCGGGAGCGCGTCGAAGACGTCCTCGCCGCGGCGGACGCGGGCGAGGTAAGCGCTGCCGAGCGTCCGCAAGCTGGCGGCCTCCACGGTCTGCCCTAGAAACGGCGCATCCGGCGCGACGCGCAGTTCGAACCGGTAGTCCTGCCCGCTGGCGGGATCGGCGCCCTCCCGGTCCGGCAGCAGCCGGTGCCCGATCAGCGCGTACCACGCGGCGACCGCCAGCGCGGCGGGGACGCCCACCCACGTCACGTCGAAAAATGAGAAGCCGTCCAGCCCCTCCGCCTGCATCAGGCCGTGCACGACGACGTTCGTGCTCGTGCCGATGAGCGTGAGCCAGCCGCCCACGATGGCGGCGGTGGAGAGCGGGATGAGCAGCTTGCTTGCGGAGATCCCCATCTCGCGCGCCCACGCCTGCACCCGCGGAATCAGCATCGCGACGACCGGCGTGTTGCTGAGTACGCCCGAGAGGATGGCCGTGGGCACGAACAACCGGACCACCGCAGGACCGATGCGGCGGCCTCGCGGGCGGAGCAGCCCGTCCAGAAAGCCCAGCGCGCCCGTCCGGTCCACCCCGGCCGCGACGACGAACAGCGCGCCGATGGAGATAACGGCCGGGTTGGAGAAGCCCGCGAAGGCGGCCTCGGGCGTGAGCACCCCCGCGAGGAGGAGCAGCCCCAACGACCCCATCAACACGAGGTCCGTCCGCGCCCACGAGCGCACGAGCGCCACGACCATCAGGACGAGGACGCCGAGCGTGAACCAGGCCGACCAGGAGAGAGGCAACGGAGAAGGGAGCGAGGGGGCCGCAAGCCTACCGCTCGCGAGGGAACCGGGACCGGGAAAGCGCGCGTCCCGCTGGCGGACGCTGTGAGCGGCACCGAGCCGCCGCCCCGGTGCCTGCCCCTTCGGCCCAGCGCGCTACACCAGCCCGTCCAACCAGGGCCGCCAGTCGAGCGAGGGGTCGCCCCAGGCCACGACGGGCGGGTTGCGCAGGTTGTCGCGGTTGTACGGCAGCGGCTCGCCGGCGTGCTCGCCCGTCAGCGCGACGAGCTTCCCGCCCGCAGCGTAGAGGACGGCGTGCGCGGCGGCCGTGTCCCACTCCATCGTGGGGCCGGTGCGGGGGTAGAGATCGGCCTCGCCCTCTGCCACGAGGCAGAACTTGAGCGACGAGCCCATGCTCGCGGCCTCCACCTCGCGCCCACTCTTCTCGATCCGCGCGATGGCCTCGGCGATTTCTGGCCCCGCGTGGTCGCGGCTGGCCACGACGGTTAGCGCGCCCTCGGGCGCCTCGCGCGTCGTGATCGGCTGGCGGTCCCCGTCGGCGATCTTGAACGCGCCCTCGGCGTCGCCGCCGTAGGTCACGTCCTTGACCGGAACGTGGACCACGCCCATCGTCGGCGTGCCGTCCTCGATCAACGCGACGTTGACGGTGAACTCGCCCGAGCCCTTGACGAACTCCTTCGTGCCGTCGAGCGGGTCGATGCACCAGAAGCGGGTCCACCCGCTGCGGTCCAGGCTCTCCGGGTCGCCTTCCTCGGAGAGCACCGGGATGTCCGGCGTCTCCGCCTCCAGCACCGCCACGATCGCGTGGTGGCTCGCGAGATCCGCCTTCGTCAGCGGCGAGTCATCGGACTTGTACTCAGTCGGGATCGGCTGACCGATAAAGGGGAGGATGGCGTCGCCGCCCGCGCGGGCGGCCTTGAGCGCGATGTCGAGCATGGGAGAGGGGGAGAGAGAACGGCAGCGGCGCACCGGCGGCGCACCCGCGAAACGTCGGGCCACGCTCAGCGCGGCCGCCAGCTACGCGCGGACCTGCTCGCGGAAGTACTCCAGCGTGCGGCGGAGGCCCTCGGCGCGGTCCACGCGGGGCTCCCAGTCGAGGACCGCGCGGGCGCGCGTGATGTCCGGCTGGCGGATCTTGGGGTCGTCCGCGGGAAGCTCCTTGTGCACGATCTCGGAGTCCGAGCCGGTCAGCGCGACGACCTCCTGCGCGAACTCCAGGATGGAGACCTCGTCCGGGTTGCCGATGTTGACCGGCTCGTGCTCGCCGCTGTGGAGGAGGCGCCAGATGCCTTCCACCAAGTCGTCCACGTACTGGAAGGAGCGGGTCTGGGAGCCGTCGCCGAAGACGGTGATAGGCTCGCCGCGGAGGGCCTGCCCCATGAATGCGGGGAGGGCGCGGCCGTCATCCAGCCGCATCCGCGGGCCGTAGGTGTTAAAGATGCGCAGGATGCGCGTGTCCAGCCCGTGGTAGCGGTGGTAGGCCATGGTCATGGCCTCCGCGAACCGCTTCGCCTCGTCGTACACGCCGCGCAGGCCGACGGGGTTGACGTTGCCCCAGTACGTCTCCGGCTGCGGGTGGATGAGCGGATCGCCGTAGACCTCGGACGTGCTCGCGATGAGGAACCGCGCGCCCTTCGCCTTCGCCAGCCCGAGGCAGTTGTGCGTCCCGAGGGAGCCCACCTTCAGCGTCTGGATGGGAAGCTCCAGGTAGTCGATGGGGCTCGCCGGCGAGGCGAAGTGGAGCACGTTGTCCACCGGCCCCTCGAGGAAGATGTACTGGCTGACGTCGTGGTGGACGAACCGGAAGCGCTCGTGCCCGGCGAGGTGCGCGATGTTGTCCGTGCTGCCGGTGATGAGGTTGTCCATGCAGACGACCTCGTGGCCCTCGGCGATGAACCGGTCGCAGAGGTGCGAGCCGAGGAAGCCGGCACCGCCGGTGATGAGCGTACGGGGCATGGGAGATGCTGCGAGGTGCGTACTACGGAAGGGACGGTCGGCCGGGGCGCTTCCCGCTGGCGGCTCCGGTCGTCGGAGCGAAACCGCCAGCGGGTCCGGCGCTTCTGCCGCTACGCCTCGGCGCTGAACGACGGGCGGCCGATGGAGGAGTAGGTAAAGCCGAGGCCGGCCATGTGCTTGGAGTCGAACACGTTGCGACCGTCGAAGACGATCGGCTGGCGCATGTTGTCGCGGACGCGCTCGAGGTCCGGGCGGCGGAACTCCGGCCACTCCGTGGCGACGATGAGGGCGTCGGCGCCGTCGGCGGCCTCGTAGGCACTGGCGGCGTAGCTCAGCGAGCCCGGGCCCTCCAGCGGCTGGCGCTCGAAGGCGTCCTGGGTGGTCTCCACGGCCTCCGGGTCGAACGCGACGACCTCGGCCCCGCGGGCCGCCAGCGCGCGGATGACCTCGTGGCTCGGCGCCTCGCGCACGTCGTCCGTGTGCGGCTTGAAGGCGAGCCCCCAGACGGCGATCCGCTTGCCGCTCAGGTCCTCGCCGAGGGCCTCCACGACGCGCGGGATGAGCACCGTCTTCTGCTCGTCGTTCACCTCCAGCACGGACTGGAGGATCTTGAAGTCGTAGCCCTTCTCGCGCGCGGTGCGGTGGAGCGCCTGCACGTCCTTCGGGAAGCAGCTCCCGCCGAACCCGATGCCGGCGTAGAGGAACTTCGGCCCGATGCGGCTATCCGTCCCGATGCCGCGGCGGACCTTGTCCACGTCGGCGCCCACGAGGTCGCAGAGGTTCGCGATCTCGTTCATGAACGTGATCTTGGTGGCCAGGAGCGAGTTGGCCGCGTACTTCGTCATCTCGGCGCTCTCCTCGTCCATGAGGATGATGGGGTTGCCGGAGCGGACGAACGGCTCGTAGAGCCGGGTCATGATGTCGCCGGCGCGCTCGGAGTCCGTCCCGATGACGACGCGCTCGGGCTTCATGAAGTCGTCCACGGCGACGCCCTCGCGCAGGAATTCCGGGTTCGAGACCACGTCGAAGTGCTCGCCCGCTTTGAGGCCGTGCTTCTCGACGGCGTCGATGACGCGGCGCGCGGTGCCGACCGGGACCGTGCTCTTGTCCACGAGCACCTTGTAGCCCCAGTCCGGGTTCTCCGAAAGGAGACGCCCGATGTGATCCGCCACGCCCAGCACGTACTGGAGGTCGGCGGATCCGTCCTCGGCGGGCGGCGTCGGCAGCGCGAGGAAGACGACCTCGGCCGGCTCCAGCGCCTCCGCCAGCTCCGTGGTGAAGTGGAGGCGGTTCTCGCGGATGCCGCGCTCGAAGTAGACCTCGAGACCGGGCTCGTAGATGGTGACGGTCCCGCTCTGGAGCTTGGCGACCTTGGCCTCGTCGATGTCGACGCAGGTGACCTGGTTGCCCATCTCGGCGAAGCAGGTGCCTCCAACGAGGCCGACGTAGCCGGTGCCGACGACTGCGATGTTCATGTGTCTCTGGGGGTTGGGGCCGCGCGAGGGACGCGGATCGGTTCACGAGCTCGGAGCGCTGGCGGTCCGCGCGGGCAGGGCCAGCCACGAGCAATCTCAGACGCAGGGCGTTTTCCCTACGTGAAGGGCGCGCCCATTCGTGGGGAGAACATCGGCAGGGCGCAGGTGCGGCTTGAGCCTTCCATAGCCGCGCCCCCCCTCGTCGGTGGCTACCGCCAGCCGCGCGAGCCGGGCCCGCCGGCTTTCCAGGCGCTCACGAGCCTTCGACAGAGAGGGACATCAATGTGCCCTTGTCCGAGGGGCTCCCCCCGCTACCTTCCCGCACCCAATATCCACACACACTATCGCATACTGATACCCCTCCCATTTCACCCCTTGCCTGTATGCGCTGCCTCCTCGGAATCGCCTGTGCTCTTCTCTTCTCCCCTCTTGTTGGCGCTCAACCTGCGGAAGGCCGCGCTTTCCTGCTCGCAGGGAAGCCGTCCCCGGAACTTATTCTAGCCAGAATGGGAGACAACGTCCTGTTCGGGGGTGGATACCAGTTTAACTCGGGTTTTGAAATCGCTGCTGTAGGCTCGTTCGCCACAGTAGAGTCGACGAACATCCGTCCCCTAGAGCGGAGTCAACTCTCTGACAGGCGGCACGATGAGAGGCGCTTCGGTGTCCTCGGAGGCACAACACGTACGTGGGGGCTGGCGCGGCTCACGCTCCGGTCAAGTGCTCTGTACGAAGTCGACGTCACACGCCAAGCCATCTACGAGGCTCGCACCGTCTCGGGCGATCCGCAGATCGCCCAATCGCAGTGGGAGCATACTCGCCACCAGAATCTCCACATCGGCACGAGCGCCGCTGCATCCGCGCCGATCTCCTTCGGTTCCGCTCTACGGCTATCGCCGGGGCTCGGACTCTCTGCCGCCATCTCGCCCGCTCGCGTACTCGAGGCCCAACACGGGATGGAGCGGGTGACCACGTACGAGGTAGAAGTCAGAGCCGGTGCGTTTGTGCAACTGCCGATCTCGGTCCGACTGCCCGGTGGCGCTGAGGTCACCGCGGAGTTCATTGCAGGGGTGTACACGGGGGGAGTAGCAGAGAATCGGCCGAGAGACGTTCAGGCAGACGGCACCTTTGCCATTCGGATCGGGCTATAGGAGCGCCTAGACCGACAGGCGACCCAGACGAGTCGGTTCCGACCCTGGGTCGTTGCCCTGGTCGCTAGACATCTTCGGGATGCGCCCGCTCAGGGTTCGAGGAAGGCGCTCGTCGTCTCTCTATCTTGCCCTCCTCCTCTGACGCTCCTTCCTCCATGTCCCTCTACGCCGTGATCATGGCGGGCGGCGTCGGCAGCCGGTTCTGGCCGCGCAGCCGCCGCGCCCACCCCAAGCAGTTCCTCGACGTGCTCGGCCCCGCGTCGCTCATCCAGAACACGATGGGACGGCTCCAGGGGCTCGTGGAGCCCGAGAACGTGTTCGTCGTCACGCACGCGGACTACGTAGAGAAGACGAAGGAGCACCTGCCGGCGGTGCCGGAGGCGAACATCCTCGCGGAGCCCGTCGCGAAGAACACGGCGCCGTGCATCGCGCTGGCGGCGGCGCGGCTCTACGCGCTGGACCCGGACGCGACGATGCTCGTGCTCCCGGCCGATCACCTCGTGCAGAACGTGGCCCGCTTCCAGGAGGTGGTCCGCGCCGCGGTGAAACGCGCCGAGACGCGCGAGGGCGACGCCCCCGGCCCGCTCGTGACCATCGGCATTCGCCCGACGCATCCGGAGACCGGCTACGGCTACATCCAGTTCGACGCCGACGGCGACACCGACGGCGTCGCGGACGATGGACCGGCGGACACGCCGAAGGCGCACCGCGTCCGCACCTTCGCGGAGAAGCCGGACCTCGCGACGGCCGAGCGCTTCCTCGAATCCGGCGACTTCCTCTGGAACTCCGGGATGTTCATCTGGCGCGTCGAGGCCATCCTGGACGCAATGGAGCGGCACCTCCCGGAGGTGCACGCCCTCTTCGCGCCGCTCGGCGAGGACTTCGGGACGGGTCGCCAGGCCGGCGCCGTCGCGGACGCCTACGCCCGGACGCCGAAGGTCTCCATCGACGTGGGCATCATGGAGAAGGCGGAAGACGTGTGGGTGGTGCCCGGCGCCTTCGGCTGGAGCGACGTGGGCGACTGGCGGGCCGTCCACTCGGTCGCGGAGAAGGACGAGCGCGGCAACGCCGCCGAGGGCCACGCGCTGTTCCACCACACGAGCCGGTCGTACGCGAAGGCGCGGGACGGGCGGATGGTGGCGGTCGTCGGCCTGCAAGACGTGGTCGTAGTAGACGCCGAGGACGCGGTCCTCGTGTGCCACCGCGAGAGCGCGCAGAAGGTGAAGGACGTGGTGGACTACCTCGGCCTGCACGGGCTGGAGCACTACACCTGAGTTCGCCCCGCTGCCCGCCCCGCTGGCGGTCGTCCTCACCGGGACCGGCCGCCAGCGCGCGGCGCTAGTCCAGCGGAAGGCCGGCCTCCACCCACTCCACGAGGGCATCGCTACCCGCGGCCTCGAAGCGGTAACGCGGGCCCGTCGCGCGGGTCCATACCTCCCCTTCCACCTCGCGTTCGAACACCATGACGGTCGGGAGCGCGAGGAGCCGCTCGTCCTGCCCCTCAGCACGGTAGAGGTGCGCGAAGGCCCCGGCGTTGTGCCAGTTGCGGCCGATCATCACCTCGTCGAACGCGCCGGATGCGGTGAGGAAGTCATACCCGGCCTCCAGTTCCCAATCCAGCGCCACGCCGAGGGCGTAGAACGCCTTCCCCTCCTCGGCCGCCCGCTCCGCCATCCCCACCCTCGCCTGCTCCAACGCGGACTTGAACGCGGGCGCGAGGCACGGCGTGCAAGTGGACTGCCCGATGTAGACCAGCACCAGTTCGCCCCCCTCCGTCAGCCGCCCACCCGTGCGCTCGTAGGCCGGCCGGTACTCCTGTGCAGAGGCCGATGCCGCGATGAGGGCGGAAAACAGAACGATGAAGCGCATGAGGTCCGGGGCCGAGACGACCCGCGAGTATACCCGCCCCGCTGGCGCTCCCGCTCGCCGGGGCCAGCCGCCAGCGCGCGGCGCTAGATAAAGAGCAGCCCCAGCGTGCCGATGATGTAGCAGTAGACCGCGAACCAGATCAGGCTCCCCCGCTGCACGAACGCGATCACCACCTTGATGGCCCAGATCCCACTCAGGAACGCGACCGTCGTCCCGAGGAGCAGCGGCAGCGCACCCATCGTCAGGCCGACCTCCATCAGGTCCAGCGTCTTCAGCAGCGTCGCGCCCACGATCACCGGGAGAGACATCAGGAACGAGAAGTCCGCCGCCTCCTTCCGGTCCACGTTCTGGTAGATCGCGGTGCAGATGGTGGAGCCCGAGCGCGAGATGCCCGGGATGAGCGCCGCGCTCTGCGCCAGCCCCACGAAAAACGTCTTGAGCGGCGTGAGATGGCCCTGCGGGTTCGGGCGGAGCTTTGCGAGGAGGAGCACCGTGCCCGTCACGAGGAGCATCCCGCAGACCAACCGCGGATCCGAGAACGCCGCCTCCAGCGTGTCCTTGAAGAGCACGTACACGATCCCCGTCGGGACCATGCTGAGGAGGACGTAGAGCGAGAGCCGCGTGCTCGGGATCACGCCCGTCGCGCCGCCGCTCTCATCGCCGAACTCTTCCGCGAAGGGCTCCTCCCCCGTCCGCTCGATGGGGCCGCCGCGCCACGCCCGCACGAGTGTGCTCGGCTGGCGGACCGCTTGGGCGAGATCGGTGAGGATGGTCCAGATCCGCTTCCGGTAAACCGTCACGATGGAGAGCACCGTCCCGAAGTGGACGAACACCTCGAAGGTGATGTCGCCCGCGCCCTGCGTGTCCAGCCCTAGCAGGTGCTGGCCCAGGACGAGGTGACCGGAGGACGAGATGGGGAGGAACTCGGCGATCCCTTGCAGGAGACCGAGGATGACGGCTTGCCACCAGGACATGGCGCGACGGGAAGTGAAGGCGCGAAGCTAGACCCGGCGCCCTAGCTCGCGCGTGGAGCCTCCACCCAGACGCGCCCGCCTGTCACCTGTGCGGCCTCCGCCGCCGCCTCGGCGTCTCCGATGCGCTCGAACGCGCCGACAACCGAACTCCCCGAGCCCGAGAGCGCGGCCCATCCCGCCCCCGCATCGCGCAACCCGTCCAGCGCCCGCCCGATGGCCGGGAATCGCGCGGCGATGGGAGCTTCGAAGTCGTTCGTCACCTCACGCCGCCAGCGGTCGAGGTCATCGGAGAGGATCGCCGTCGCGAGATCGGGGCGTTCGTGGTCGTTTGGCGTGACCATACCGTACGCCTCGGGCGTGCTCACGTGGACCTCCGGCACCACCACACACAGCGCGAAGGGGCACCGCCACGGTGTCCCATCGGCGCGCGTCAGCGGCGCGAGGTCGTCTCCCAGCCCCGTCCCGATGGCCGCGCCCTCGCCGAGAAAGAACGGCACGTCCGCGCCCAGCGCCGCCGCCAGTCGGTGGAGGTCGGGCTCGGGAATCTGGACCTCCCACAGCTCGGCGCACAGGCGGAGGGCCGCGGCAGCATCGCTGGAGCCGCTCCCTAGCCCGGCGCCGTAGGGCACGCGCTTGTCCAGGTGCAGCCGCGCGTGCGGCTCGATCCCCGCCCACTCCGCGAGCGCCTCGGCCGCCTTCCACACGAGGTTGCCGCGATCTGTGGGGAGGTCCGGGTCGCTGGTGGAGAGCGTCAGCGCGTCGTGCGGCTCCGCCGTCAGCGCGTCTGCCCAGCCGATGGGCGCGAACACCGTCTCGATCTCGTGGTAGCCGTCCAGGCGGCGGCGAAGGACGTGGAGGCCGAGGTTGACCTTGGCGGGGGCAAATCGCGTGCGGAGCAAGAGACGACGAAGAGGGGCAAGACGGGGCGACCGCCCGCCGCTGCCGGGGGCACGGGCGTACTTTCCGGGGCCAGTTTACGTTCGCCCGGCCCCCACCCCGGCCCCCATGGACCGCCTTCTCCGCGCCGCGCTGGCGCTCCTCCTCGTCGGCCTCGGCGAGGCCACGGCCCAAACCCCGACGCTCCCTTCCGGCACACCGCTCCAGGTCGCCACGCCCGGCGCCCGGATCGGCCGCGCGACCGTGGACGCCGCCGCGCTCGAGGGCGCGGTCGATCCCGACGAGTACATCGTGGGGCCGGGCGACGTGTTCACCATCACCATCGGCGGCTCCGTGCCGCGCCAGATGGCCGCCACGGTCTCCGCCGAGGGCCGCCTCCCCATCCCCGAGGCCGGGAGCTTTGCCGCCGCGGACCGCACGCTCGCGGACCTCCTCTCGCAGGTCCGCCCCGCCCTCCAGCGGCGCTTCGCCAACATCCCGACGGACGTCACGCTCGCCGAGCCCCGCCAGTTCTTCGTGCACGTCTCCGGCGCCGTGCCCGACCCGGGCCGCCACGTCGTCCGAGCGGTGGGCCGCGTGGAGGACGCGCTGACCTCCGCCTCCCTCGGCGCGACGGTCACCTCGCTGTTCGAGTACGGCTCGCTGCCGGAGACCGACCGCCTGCGGCCCGCCTTCCGCAACGTCCGCGTGGAGCGGAAAGA
>DUBD01000138.1:22480-23013 GCA_012960515.1 Bacteroidota bacterium
TGCTCACCGTGGACATCACGCGCTACTTCGCGACGGGCGACACCCGCTTCAACCCGTACCTCCGCGACGGCGACCGCGTCATGCTCCCGGCCTTCGCCCCGCGCCGCGAGGGCGCCTTCGTCAGCGGCGCCGTCCTCCGCCCGGGCGTCTACGACCTCCGCGACGGCGACACCGTCGCGGACCTCGGGGCCGTGGCCGGCGCCCCGGAGAACGCGCAGTTCCGGTTCCAGCCCGCAGGCGGCGCCCCCCGCACGCTCACCGTCGCCGAGGCGGCCCGCCAGCCCGTCGGCCCGCGGGACCAGATCGCCGTCGCGGACGCCGACCCGCTGGCGGGCGCTGCCGCGGCCGAGGGCGCCATCGCGTACCCCGGCGTCTACCCCGTCCGCTCCGGCGAGACCACGGTAGGCGCGCTCGTGGAGCTCGCCGGCGGGCTCACCCCGGACGCGCTCCCGCGCGCGGCCTATTTGGAGCGGACCGCCGCCGCCCCGGACAGCGCCGAGGTGGCCGACCTCCAGTAGGGTGCCCGAGTCGGT
>DUBD01000139.1 GCA_012960515.1 Bacteroidota bacterium
CATCAAAACGGGCCATTCGACTCTTACACCGAGACGAAGACCTGCTACATCGACTTCTCCGGCGGCCTCCAGCGCGCCCAGATCGACAACTACGACGACTAGTTGTCCCCCAACGGCTTACAGCAACGGCCCGACTGTCCCTCCCAGGCAGTCGGGCCGTTCTCTTTTGTCCTTCTGAGCTGGCGGCATCGACATGGCATCGAAAAACGACGCCACGCCCCACACATACCGCCCCTACGGAGCCGAGCGCACCGACCGGATGTAGACCTCCAGCGCCTTCGCGTACCGGTCGAGCAACGCCACCCGCTCCGCCAGCGCGCGCATGACCTCCGCCGTGGTCGCGCCTGGCCCCGGCGTCGCCGGCAGGACGGGCGGCGGAGGCGGCGGAGGGAGTTGGGGCCGGACCGGGACGGGCACCTTGACCTCCACCGTCTCCACCTGGGTGACGTAGCGGGTTCGGGTGCAGCCCGTCGAGACGAGGGCCAGGAGCACGAGCAGGAGAAGGGGGCGCGTCATGGGGTGGGGGCGCTGTTGTCGAGTACGTCCAAGAGCGCGAGGCCGTAGGCGGCCGCGCCCTCGCAGTCTTCCGGGAGCGGAACCTCACGGAGCGCCGCGACGGTCTCCTGCCCGCTGGCGGCGATCTCCTCCGCCTCCTCCGCGCCGGCCGCCACCTCCTCGGTCCACGCAGCCCCCTGCCGGCTCAGGCTCTCCAGGCTATCGTTCTGGAGTTGGAGCGCCGTCCGCAACGCCGCGATCGAGTTCTCCTGCGTCGCGATGTCGTTCTCGCGCGCCTCCAGCTCCACCGCCAGCGCGCGGGCCTCCGCCTCCGCGGCCTTCCGGTTGGACCGTTCGTATACCCCGTACCCGAGCGAGATCAAGAGGGCAAGCCCCAACCCACCGAGGACGTACTGATTGACAAGCGCGCTAAGCATCGAAGTAACAGGGGTGAAACGCCGCATGGTACCCACCACGGTTGGATCTACAATTCAGGCCATCCGGTTCAGCGCGGCACCCACCCGCACGAACCACCGCACCCGGTCCGCCAGCCCGTTGTAGCCGCCGTTCACGCGCCGCGTCACGCGCGCCACGTCCCGGCGGGTGTCGCCCCGGTCGGCCAGGCCGTTCAGCCCCCGCGTCGCCCAGTACCACGCCGCGCCGAAGCCCACGAACTCCTCTGACGCCAGCCGATCCGGCTCCGCCTCGAAGTCCACGTCCACGCCGCGCGCCTGCCACCACTCGGTGCACTGGCGGTAGTTGTCGCGACCCGTCACCTGCAGCACGTCGCGGCCGCGGTACCGGTAGCCATCGCCCGGCCGCACGTTGCCCAGGTCGCGCCGGCCCTCGTAGCGGCGCTGCGCCCGCGTCGGTCCCCAGACCTCGGCCGTGTAGAGCAGGCCCGCGCTCTCGTGGAGCACCTGCGCCAGGAAGTGCGCCACGCGATCGCGCGTGTCCACCTTCGCCAGGTCCATCGCCCACGCCAGCGAGGGCGCGTACCGGTGCGCCAGCCGCGCGTTCACACCCGCGGCGAGGAGCACGCGCCGGAGCGCGTCGGGGGAAAGAGGGTAGGTCGGCCGCGGGCCGGATGCGCTAGGGCACTCCATCGGGATCGTCAGGAAGAAGGGGGGCGTCGGGGTCGCCATCGAGCGGGTCCGCCCCTCCGAAGGGGTCGTCGCGAGCGCCATGCCGGGCCCCGCCCCAATCGCGGAGCCGGCTGGCGGCCTTGCTGAGCGGGTACAGGAGGAAGAGCGGACCGAGCACCAGCGCCAGCGCCTCCAGCGTCTCCGCCAGGTGCTCGTCCCCCACCGCGATCACGCGGTCCACCAGCGGCACCGTCAGCAGTCCACCCACGATCGTCAGAAAAACGGTCCGGAGGCCCGGCACCAGGTCCAGAAGCCCCCGGCAACCGGCCAGGAAGCGATCGAATCGGCTCGGGGCTGCGCGTCTCACAGGCAGTCCTCGATGGGCGTCTCGCGGCGGTCCGCGAGCCACATGCACTTCAGCGCGTCGATCCCCTCCTGGATCTCGGCTCGCTCCCCCTCCGCGCTCGCGGCTCCGTCCTCCAGCCGGTCGATGCGAAGGGCGTTGCTCGTGACCCGCGCCGGCAGCCCGACATACGAGACCGATCCGATCCCTACCCCGACTCCCACCGCGACCGCAGCCGCGATCACGCTCAGGGCCTTCCACCAGCTGTCCACCTTCGCAAGCAGGGTCGTCGTCATCGAAGCGGAGGGGCCGTTCATCGGCTGCACGGGAGAGAGAAAGCGTTCAGGGTCATCGCGCTAGGTCGTCACCACGGTGTGAGGCCCCGTGATCTCCGTCCCGGGATCGGGGTCGATCACCACCCCGCCCGTCGTCCCCGCCTCGAACTCGATCCGGACGCCCGCCGGCGGCCGCTCGAACGTCGCGTCGTCACACCGGACCTCCGCCCGGAACGGCCCGCCCGGGACCGGCACGTGCGTCCACGGCCCCACGTACGGCGCCACGGTGTCCGGCCCGATCCGTAGCAGGAAGTCGTCCCCATTCGGCTGGCAGCCCTCCGTCCGCAGCGCGTCCGTCCGCCAGCGGCCCGTCGGGTTCACCTTCACCGGCGTGTCCGCCCCGTTGTAGAGGACCTCCAGCGCCCCGTGGTACACGTCGATCACCGTGTCCTCGCAGTCGTACGCCTTCCGCCCCGCGCGCACCGTGATCCGCTCCCAGCTCGCGCTCCCGAACGGGTAGACCGGCCCCGGCTCCTGCCCAATCTTGACCCCGGCGTCCTCGGTGGCCACCTCCCACACCGCCAGCGCGCTCGCCCCGTGGTGCTCCAGCGCCGACCGCGCCGAGTGGTACTGCGCGTCCCGCGCAATCTTCCCGCCGATCCGCTGGAGCCCGCCGAGCCCGTTGCCCACCACCTCCAGCACGCCCTGCTGGCGGTACGTCACCGTCGTGCCAGCCACCTCCGTCGAGGAGTTGCCGTAGCCGTTGCGGCAGCACTCCCGCGCGCCCGTGCGCCGGCTCACGCCCGTTGGCGCCAGCATCCCGTACTCCTCGTACCCGCCCGCCACGATCGCGCCCACGGCGTAGCCCGCGTTCCCGTTCGGCAGCGGCTCCCCGTCCGGCCCCACCCCGAACCGGCACACCCCCTGCACCGGGTCCAGGTAGCCCACCACCTCCGGGTTCTCTGGCGAGGGGTCCCCACTCCACGCCGGGAACTCGAACAGCGGGCACCACCCCCCCAGCGGACGCGTGCCCGTAGACGCCCCGATCTCCACGCCCGCTGCGTCGCGCATCCAGAACAGCAGGTCCTCCACGTTCGGCGGCAGCGGGTTCGTCGGCTTCGTCTGCCCCTCCCGGACCGCCGTGCCCGTGCGCGAGAGCCCCGCCCCGCACGTCACCACCGCGCCGCCCGCGGAGCGCGTGAACAGCTCCGCCCCCGTCAGCTTCCGCTTCACGCTCTGCCCGCTCCAGTACTCCCCGTCGCCCTGGTAGCCCTCGAACACGCAGTCCTCCAGGCGCGCGCCCTCCACCGCGTGGACGAACGCGCCGTGCCAGTCTGGCGGCTTCCCCGCGCTGGCGGAGTCGATCGGCGAGGCGCCCGGGTAGTCCGGGTCCCCCATCATCAGGAGGTCCACCGCGCCGAGGTCGCCCAGCCCGTGGAGTCCCCGGAGCGTGAACCCCGCCTGCGCCTCCTGGAGCCACCCCGTCCCGAACGGCGCGTCCTTCGGGAGCAGGTGGTGGTCGTGGAGCTCCGGCGAGACCAGGAGCGTCGCCCGGCCCGTCTCGTTCTCCGGGTGCGGGCTCCCCTGCCCCACCACCGCC
>DUBD01000140.1 GCA_012960515.1 Bacteroidota bacterium
GCCGCGGCCCGCCCTCCGAGCGCGCGGCTGAGCTGCTGCACGCCGGCTTCCAGCAGAACGAGCGGGTCGGGGCGGGAGAGCGCGGTCTCCCGGAGCTCCGCCTCCGCCTGCTCCACGCGGAGCTGGAGATCGAGCGCGGCGAGGAGGTCCGGGTAGTCGTCGGCGTGGGGCGCCATGCAGCGGGAGAGGGACGGCTCGGGGTATCGGCGGACGCGCGGCGGGGTTTAGGGAGCGGGCCCCGCGTCTTCGCGCGCTCCGCTGGCGGCCGCCGTAGGCGGGAGCGAGCAGACGAGCGCGCTCATGCGCTCCGCCAGCGGGCTGGGCCTCACTCGGAATCCACCCCCTGTGAACCCCTGAGACAGGCGTCTGGCACCGCCGGGCGGTATCTTTTCGGGTTCCAGAACCCGACCTCGCCCGATGGCCGAGACGCCCCCAGAAAACGCCCTCCCGACCGACGACGAGCCCGGCGACGACCTCTCCGCGCGGATCATCCCGATCAACATCGAGGAGGAGATGAAGTCCTCCTACATCGACTACTCGATGTCGGTGATCGTGAGCCGCGCGCTGCCGGACGTCCGCGACGGCCTCAAGCCCGTACAGCGGCGCGTGCTCTACGGGATGCAGGAGCTCGGCCTCGCGGCCGGCCGCGCCCACAAGAAGAGCGCCCGTATCGTCGGTGAGGTGCTGGGTAAGTACCACCCGCACGGCGACCAGTCCGTCTACGACGCACTCGTCCGCATGGCGCAGGACTTCGCCATGCGCGGCCCCCTCGTGGACGGCCAGGGCAACTTCGGCTCCATCGACGGCGACGCCGCGGCGGCCATGCGCTACACCGAGGCGCGCATGACCCGGCTGGCGGAGGAGCTCCTCCGCGACCTCGACAAGGAGACCGTGGACTACGTCGACAACTTCGACGGGTCCCTCCAGGAGCCGACCGTCCTCCCGGCGGCGCTCCCGAACCTGCTCCTCAACGGCGCCAGCGGCATCGCCGTCGGCATGGCCACCAACATCCCGCCGCACAACCTCGGCGAAACGGTGGACGGCGTCGTGGCCTACATCGACTCCATCGAGGACGGCGAGGCGCAGATCGAGCTGGATGAGCTCATGGAGCACATCCCCGCCCCGGACTTCCCGACGGGCGGGCTCATCTACGGCATCGCCGGCGTCCGCGAGGCGTACCGGACCGGCCGCGGGCGCGTCATCATGCGCGCCAAGATGCGCGAGGAGGAGATCCGGAAGGACCGCGATGCGCTCATCATCACGGAGATCCCCTACCAGGTCAACAAGGCGACGCTCATCGAGAAGATCGCCCACGCCGTCCGCGACAAGAAGGTGGAGGGCGTCAGCGACCTCCGCGACGAGTCCGACCGCGACGGCATGCGGATCGTGATCGAGCTCAAGCGCGACGCGGTCCCGGAGGTCACGAAGAACCAGCTCTTCAAGTACACGCAGCTGCAGCAGACCTTCGGCGTCAACATCGTGGCGCTGGTCAACGGCCGGCCGCGGACGCTGGGGCTCAAGGACCTCATCGAGCACTACGTGGCGCACCGCCACGAGGTGGTCGTCCGCCGCACGGAGTACGACCTCCGCCACGCCGAGGCCCGCGCGCACGTCCTCGAAGGGCTCACCATCGCGCTGGACCACATCGACGCGGTCATCGCCATCATCCGCCACTCCGCGGACACGGAGGAGGCGAAGGCGAACCTCATGGCCGGCGTCTACCCCGCCAGCCTCACGGAGGCGCAGATCTCGCGGCTCGGCCTCCCGGCGCAGCCGCCCATCGCGCTGGGCCACAAGCAGGACACCATCGCGGACCTCGGCCTGGACGAGGACGAGGCGGAGCGCGGCGACTGGCTCAGCGGCAAGCAGGCCGACGCCATCCTCGCGCTGCGGCTCTCGCGCCTCACCGGCCTGGAGCGGGAGAAGATCCTCGCGGAGTACCGCGAGATCCTCCAGGAGATCGAGCGCCTGCGGAGCATCCTCGGCAACGAGGGCCTCCGCTTCCAGATCATCAAGGACGAGCTCCTGGAGATCAAGGAGCGCTACGCCGACGAGCGCCGGACGGAGATCGACCCGGTGGGCGGTGGCGACATCGACCTGGAGGACCTGATCGAGAACGAGCGGATGGTGGTCACGCTCACCCACCAGGGGCTGGCGAAGCGGACCGCGATCGGCGAGTACCGCTCGCAGGGCCGCGGCGGGCGCGGGCTCAAGGGGCTCGGCACGCGAGACGAGGACTGGGTGGAGCACCTCTTCGCGGCGGACACCCACGACTACCTGCTCTTCTTCACGGACCACGGCCAGTGCTACTGGCTCCGCGTCTACGACGTGCCGGAGGGCGGGCGTGTGGCGAAGGGCCGCAGCATCCGCAACCTCATCCAGATCGCGCCGGACGACCGCGTGCGCGCCGTCATCGCGATCAAGAAGGAGGACTTCCGCGACCCGGACTTCCTGCAGTCCCACTACGTCACCATGGCCACCCGCGAGGGGTTGGTCAAGAAGACGGCGCTGGACGCGTTCAAGCGCCCGCTCGTGACCGGCATCATCGCGATCGACATCGTGGACGGCGACGAGCTGATCGAGGCGCACCTCACTGACGGCGACACGGAGATCGTGCTGGGCTGCTCCGGCGGCCGCGGCATCCGCTTCCACGAGGGCGACGTGCGCGCGATGGGCCGCAAGAGCCGCGGCGTGCGCGGGATGAAGCTGAAGGACGGCGAGACGGTCGTCGGCATGATCGCCGTGCGGCGCGATGCGGCGCAGGTGCTCACCATCTCCGCCAACGGCTACGGCAAGCGGACGGACCTGGAGGAGTACCGCCAGCAGAGCCGCGGCGGGCTGGGCATCCTCGCGCAGAAGACGACCTCGAAGACGGGCGCCCTCGTGGCGCTCAAGAGCGTCGTAGAGGACGACGAACTGATGATCGGGACGGAGCACGGGCTGCTCATCCGGATGCCGGTGGCCGGGATCTCGACGTACGGCCGCAACGCGCAGGGCGTCCGCGTGATCAAGCTCCGCGACGGCGACGCGATCGCGGACGTGGCGCGCCTCGTGACGGACGGCCAGGACCCGGACGCGGCGACGGACGGCGAGGTGCCGGGCGCGCCCCCGGCTCAGGCCGCGTAACCCGCCCCGCGCTGGCGGCCGGCCTCGGCGAGAGGCCCCGCCAGCGCGGACGTATGTTGGGGCATGCTCACCGCCTACGTTCAGGCCGCGCTCGCGCTCGCGCACTATGAGATCCTCGACGACGACGAGGGGATCTACGGGAGCGTGGAGCCGCTACCGGGCGTCTGGGCATCGGCGGCGACTCTGGAAGAGTGCCGAGTGGAGTTGCAGGAGGTGATTGAGGACTGGCTGCTCATCCGCCTTCGGCGTGGTGCGACTGTACCCGTGATCGGTGGGATCGACCTCAACGTGGCACAGGCGGCATAAACGTGCAGGGTGACGGGTGTGTCACAGGGGTGACAGCGTCCTGTCACAAACCCGCATGTATGTTTTGGCAGTCCTCCCTCTGCCCTTGTGCCTCCATTCGGACCCATCTCCCGTCGCAACTTGATACGGCACCTTCGTTCCCTCGGGTTCGACGGGCCGTACCCCGGCGGTAAGCACATGTTCATGCGGAGGGGCGACCTGGATCTTCGGATTCCGAATCCGCACCAGGGGGACATCGGGAAGAGCCTGTTGTCTCGCCTGATCAAACAGGCCGGCGTGAGCAAGCAGGACTGGGAAGACCTGTAGTCCGCCGTGCTGGCGGCCGGCCTCGGCGAGAGGCCCCGCCAGCGCGAGC
>DUBD01000141.1 GCA_012960515.1 Bacteroidota bacterium
TATACGGTGGCGTACTGGACGGCGGTCTGCGTATCCATCCCTCTCGAAGACCGACGTGCAGACCGCCGTCCAGTACGCCACCGTATACCCGAAGAAGGGGCGCCCGTACCCCAAGAAGAGCTTGAAGGAGATGCTGGGCGAGTTGGCGCTGCCGGACGACGTGTTCGGCGAATCTGACGACGAAGACGGGCCTCGCGTGGTGCACTTGTAGCCTCGTCGGGGTCCCCTGTGGCGGGTGAGCCCTCCGGTGCGTCATACTAGAGGCACACGCTCACGACCCCACCTGTGCTCTACCTCCTCGATACCAACGTCGTCTCCGAGATCCAGAAGGGGACGGCGTGCAACCGGAACGTTCGTGCGTGGCTGGACACGGTCGACGACGACGCGCTCCGGCTGAGCGTCATGACGATCCTTGAGGCTCGCAAGGGGGTGGCGAAGCGTGCGAGGCAGGACCCAAACGCGGCGGAGATCTACGCGCGGAGGCTAGAGGCCATCGTGGAAGCGTACGGACACCGGATCATTGAGATCGACCGGCTGGTGGCTGACGAGTGGGGGAGGATGCTTGGCGAAAAGGAGAAGCACCGGGACGACATGGCGTTCGCGGCGACCGCGAGAATCCATGGACTCGTGGTCGTGACACGGAACGTGAAGCACTTCCGGGGGCGCGGCGTGCGCGTGCTGGACCCGTTCAAGAAGTCGCCCGCAGTCGCCACCGTGTAGCTCGGCGCTTGGGGTGACGGAGGGTAGGGCGGGGTGCATACGAGCGTCTTATTCCCTATACGCTTCCGCCGTGCCCTGCTCCATCGTTGCGGCGAACAACCCGACCCGCCTGTCTTCGGGCGTGGCGACGGCGCGCTTCGCCGCGTCGGTCGCTGCCCGCTTCGTCGGGAACGGGCCGAGCACGTCGTCACGGTCGGCGAAGGGCTTCGAGACGGACCCGCGCTTGATGCCGAACCGCTTGCCTCTGGGCTTGCCAGGCCCAGCGGTGATTGCCCACCACGAGTGGCGGTCGCCGACCCGCTCGACGGGTGCCGTGGGGAGCACGAGCGGCCCACCGCTGAGAAGGCGCCGGGCGCCCTCCTTCGCGCTCTCGAAGGCGACGAGGTCTCGAGCGAGGCGGCGCGTCGTGCCCTTGGGGTCTCGTCCGGCGGCCTGGTCGGCGAGGTCTTTGGCGAGGCGGGCGGCGCCGGTCGTGAGCCCGCCGATGGCACGACCGTAGTCGCTCGGGGGCTGCTCTCCCTCGGCTCCTCTCGTCGTCGCGCGCACGTCGCGGCCGTGGAGCCCCCAGGAGGCGAGGCGGCCGACAAGCTGGTGCACGAGGTCGAGCACGTCGGGGACGACGCGGGGCTCGGCCTCGGTGAGCGCTTCCCACAGCCCCCGGGAGCGGCGGAAGGTGCCCTCGACGTGGCGGCGGAGGTCGGCGGCCGTGTAGGGCTCGGGATCGACTGGGCTCCGCTTCTCGGGGTCGGCGGGCGTCTGGCGCTCGGCGCGCTCCACCAGCCCGGCCAGGAACGTGAGGTCGTACGGTCGGCCCGTCTGCTCGCCCCTGGCGATCGCCAGCCGGGCGACGCGGGCGCAGTCGGGGCGGACGGCCTCGAAGCGGATCAGGAGCGCGTGGTAGCGCTCAGGAAGCGCGTCGAGGGGGATATCGGTGAGTGTCCTCATGGCCGTGCGACCGGGCTCAGTACTCGGAGGGCAGGAGGACCGTCGTCGCCGAGCGGTCGGCCTCGGTGATGATCCAGAGCCGGCCGCCCGGGGCCCTCCCTCCCGAGGAGGGGAGGTCGTAGGCCGAGAGGACGCGGGTCCCATTCTGGAGGGCCAGATCGTTGGTCCGGGCGTCGTGGTCGGAGACCGTGCCCCAGTCGCCCGACCGATGACGATGGAGGAGTCCGACGACGTCGAGCCCGTGGTCGCGCACGACCTCGAGGGCGCCGGGCGTGGCGACGACGTGGCCGAGCGGGAGGCGGATGGAGCGGGTTCGGGAGCCTCGGGTCTGGGCGGCAGGCGCGTGCATGGCAGCGGAGATCTGAGATCGGGGTCCCCCGGCGTGGGGGCGTTCGCCCCTCGACGCCCCCGAGGCGGGGGACCTCCGCCCTAGAGGAGACCCCGTTCAGCGAGGCTGGTGTGCCCGTGGTCGGTCAGGATGAGGTGGTCGTGGACGGGGATGCCCATGACCTTGCCCGCCTCGACGAGTTGGCGCGTGACGGCCACGTCCTCCCGGCTCGGCTCCGGGTTGCCCGACGGGTGGTTGTGTGCGAGCAGCACGGCCGCCGCGTTCGCCAGCACGGCCGCCTTGAACACCTGCCTCGGCTCGACGATCGACGCCGCGAGCCCGCCGACGGAGGCCACGTGGAGCCCGGTCAGCGTATTGGCTGTGTCGAGGAAGACGACCACGAACTCCTCACGGTCGCGGTCCGAGAAGTACTCGGCGAGCACGGCCGCGTCAGCGGGCGAGCGGACCTGATCCCGCGTCGGGAACGTGAACGTCCGCTCCCGGACGAGCCGGGTGGTGTAGAGTGGGACGCCGGAGAACAGGGCGTCCCGGTAGGCCCCGTGGAGCTCGGGCTGGCGGCGCGCATTCACAGGCTCACAGACGACGGATTGAGGGTCCGCTTCCGAGGTCTGGGCGACCGAGCCGTAGAGCACGGTCCGTCGGGCGAACCACGGCGCGTCGGTCTCCAGGCGGCGGAGCCGACCGCGCACGACGAGGCGCCGGGCGTGGTACCGCTCGCGGCGGTCGAGCGACGGCTGGGGGACGACGGGCTCGCCGCCGACCCGGTGGCCGCTCTCGGGCATCCGGGCCTCGATGTCTCGGAGCACACGGAGGTTCAGGGCCGTGGGCCGGCCTGGCCGCGTGGGGCGGGGGACTCTGGAGTCAGGGCGTGCCATCGGTCGCGTCGCATCGCTCCTCACGGGCTCACGTCGGCCGTGGTGGGAGCGCCCCCGCCGGCCGACGCGCGCAGAGCGGGCGGCGGGGGCGCCTCTCCCCTGCTGTGCCCTCTCACCCGTTGCTGCACGAGAGAAGCCCGGCGACCGGGGAGGCCGACGGGCTGGAGGGCTTGCGCTTCGGGCTACTCGTCGCGCCAGTCGGTCTCGCTTGCGGACATCCCTTCCGCATAGGCGTCGGTGCCATAGAGGAGGGCTCCGTAGCCGGCGCCCGGCGCGACGGTGTCTCGGTAGCTCGCCCGGTACGCGTACGGGCTCACGTCTGCGACCGCGTGGGCCTCCGCCCAAGCCTTCCGGTCGTCGGCCCAGTCGAGCCACGCCGCCGCGGCCTCGTGCGCCCGGCTGATCGCGACGTGGGCCACGTCACCGGCGCCACCGGTGACGTGGTACCGAAGGACGGTGCCCGTGCCGTAGGCGTCCGTCTCCAGCCGGATCAGGGGGGCCACCCAGAGGGCGTCCTCCGGCGGGAGCTTGCCCAGCAGGTGCTTCTCGGTGTGCGTGCCCGTCCGGTCGGCCACTTCGAGGAAGAGGTGGACCTCGTCGGCCGTCGGGTCATCGGGATCGACCTGGGCGACTCGGGCGACGAGTTCCGGGTACGTGTCTCCGGCCTCCGCACGCTTCGAGAGCCGTGCGAGCCCGGCTGCGGTGCAGTCCTGGAGTCGCGACAGGAAGACCACCGAGCGGCTCCGGAGCCGGAAGCTCTCGCGCAGGGCGTCCTCCTTGGCGAGATGCGGGTTGAACTGGGGGCACGACGCGCGCCGGAGCCAGCAGGCGAACCGGTACCAGGTGCGGGCCTGAGCGTAGTGCGGACGGGAGTACGTGCGGGGCATAACAGGGCCTCTCGAGAGGAATCGTGACGACCGCCGTGCCCGGGGACCCGAGCGGTCCCCGCCAGCCAGCGGCCATCCCCCTGGCAGGCGTAAGGCCGGACAGGGCGGAGGCCCGGAGGGACTGCCGCCCGATTCGAGTCCAGGTGGAGCGCCCCCGCGCGGAGGGACCGTCGGGCAAATCGGTCCTCCGATTTGCTCGTCGCAGCGCGAGCACGGGGCCGAACGACCTTGACGCTGTCCGGCCGTCGCCTAGACTGCAAGAACCCGCTGCCATCACCCCGCCCCCTCCTGCCGGGGCGCGCCGAGCGGACCGGCAGGGAGACTCGCCGGTGCCCGAGCGGATGTCCGATCCGCTCGGGCCGCCGTCCGCAGACGACCCGCAGAACTGCCCCAGATCTGGGAGCAGCACCGCGGGTCTCGCCTCATCAGGCGGCCTGGCCCCGATCCGACTCGCCCGTCTTCTCCTGGGCTCGCGCGACCCAGGCACGGACCTCCGTCGCGCGGAGCACGCCGCCCGCCTCGGGCACGCGCGCGATCACCTCGGCCTTGAACCGCTGGTAGAGACTGCGGGCGGACTCGCCGTCCGCGAGGGCCGAGAGCACGCTGAGCGCGAGGTCGGCGGGACCGGAGCCGAGGTAGCCCCACTCGATGCCCGTCGGCGAGTGCCTCGCGACGTGGGGGACCGAGGCGTGGGCCTCCCCCTCCAGCGTCCGCCAGAGGACGACGTCGTCCGCGTCGCCAGTCAGCGCCTCTCGCTCAGGGAGGATCCGGACAGGGAGTGGGTCTGGAGAGGGGCGCGTCTCGCCAGGGACCACGAGGCGGAGGTGGTCGGGCGCGCCAGAGGCCGGCGGTGCCCCGTCCCCGCCGCTGGCGTCCGCCAGGCGGGTGAGGGCCGCGCCGACGTGGCCAAAGACGACGTTGCACCCGAGGCGGTAGCGTCCCTCTCCCCTGCCCGTCACGCGGGACAGGTAGAGCGCCAGCCCGAACGGGACGAGGGGCCGGACCCAGCCGAGGTGCTTGGGCTGGACGCGGCCGAGCACGCGGCCGCGGTGAGACGCGACGAGGTGGTCGCCCCGGGCGTCGAGGTCGAGGGCGAGCCAGGTCGCGGCCGGAGGCTCGGAGAGCGAGCGCAGAAGCGGCTGATGGCGAGACGTGCCGACGAGCTTGGAGGGGACAGCGAACGACGAGGCGCCGTGGAGGACGCTGAAGGCACAGGCGTCCAGGGCCTTCGCGTCGAGCGTGGGCGGGAGCATCCGTGTGTGGTCGCCTGCGAACGCGCGCCAGAGGCCCGCCTCGCGGGCGATGCGGCGCGCGTGGAGGTCGGAGGAGGGGATGCGCGTTCCGGCGGGCGTGGTGAGGTCGCCAGAGGCACGAGAGGGCTGTCGAGCGAGAGCGGACTGGGTCATGGGGATCGGGGCCTCCCCCGGTCTGGTGAAGGCGCCGGAGGCGGAGCCTCTGGCGCTGTGAGGCGCGTGCGCCCGGAGGGCGCTCGCACGGGATGGCCCGGCCGACTCTCGGTGGTCAGGCCTGGAATCGCGGCCTCGCGGGCAGGCGGTAGCGCCGGGCTAGGCCGCGCGGGCGCGTGGCGGGCGGAGGACCTCGGAGAGTGGGGCGTCGCCGTCGAGGGCGGCCACGGCTCTCGCGTGCGCCTCGGGGTCGGCGACCTCGGACGGGAGGCCCGCTCCGGCGTCGTCGTAGCCCGCGAGGTAGGCCTCCAGGTCGAGCCCGTACTGGCGCTCGAACCACCGCGCGTAGGCCCAGGCGCTCGCGTGGTGCGTCCGCCACGTGAGCTCGGCGAACCGGAGCGGGGTCATGCGGTAGCGGAGGCACGTCGCCTCGGCGTCCCACGTGGCCCGCTGACCCGTGGGGTAGATCCACTCGGTCATCGGGCGCTCGCAGTAGCCGTCGGCGAGGCAGGCCTCATAGCCCGCCTGATAGGACGCCTCCCAGTGGGCGTCGACGTCGGGCTCAGGCTGGCACCGGCAGAGGAGTCGGTTGCAGCCGTGGCAGAAGTCGCCGGGGCCGGGCAGGGATCTCGACATAGGTCTCGAAGCAGAGGTCGTGTCGAGCGACCTCCGGCCGGGTGCCGGGGCCGCTCCTCACCCGAGGAGAGCGGCCCTCAGGCGGCCCGCCGCAGCGCGCTCCTCCCGTCTCCCCCACGGATCTCGACCACGGGCCGGTGCTCCGTCACCGCCCGCAGGACGTGCGCCGCACGCTCGCCCGTCGGGACGAAGAACCGGGTCCGGAAGGCGTGGACCTCGGCGAAGACCCCGTCGGCCTCCAGCTCGCGCATGGCGGCGTAGTCCGGCCCCACCAGCTCGATCCGGGGCTCGTTCGCCACGCGTCGGCGGCGGAGGTGCCAGCCGTTGGCGAGGTCGGCCTCGGCGCCTGCCATCAGGCGCTCCGCCAGCACCTCGGGGGTGATCTCGACCGGGTCGCCAGAGGCCCCGAGAGCCTTGAGCGTCGCGCTCAGGTGCTCTGGCATCACGGCCCGCCCGATCATGCGCTCGCCGGCTGGGCCGAGTGGCCCGGCCACGTCCGTCTGGGCGCGGTAGATCCTCGGGTGCCCCGCGATCCGGTCCCAGATGGGGAGGATGGTTCCAGTCACGAGGTGGACGGGCTCGGTATAGAAGTCCGGTGCGGCGTCGACGCCAGCGGCCCAGAGCGCCCGGGCCTCGTCGGTCGGGATGGGCCGGTGGCCCCCCTCCTCCCCTGCTCGGTGGATCTCAGTCTCGTCCATGAGCCGGTTCGACCGCACGCCGACGCGGCGGAGCCTGCCGACGACGCGGCCGGTCTCGGTGGTCCGGCTCCCGGCCCGGAAGAGTGCGTAGGGGTGGCCGCTCCGGCGGTTGACGACGAACCCAGCCCAGGTTCCGAGCGCTTGGGCGTCCTTGGCCCACCGCCAGATCTCCGCCCAATCCACGATCTCGGTCCGCCGGGTGAGCTCCAGCGTCACGACCTGCGTCGTCGCGCCCGAACGAGGATGGGTGTAGACCAGCCGCTCGTCGGTCTTGACGGTGCGCTCGGCCCGGATCGTCTCGACGCCCAGGTCGAGCGTCCCCGCCTCCAGGGCCGCCTCGGTAGCCACTTCGAGGTAGCTGTACCACGAGTCGAACACGGCGTCCATCGCGCCGGTCTGGAGCGAGAGCAGCCGGTTCAAGAACTTCGGCACGTCGGGGACCGCGCCCACGTTGAGCTGGCCGTCGGCATCGAGCACTTTGATGCCCATCTGCTCCTCGACGAGCGCGGGCGTGACGCCAGAGGCGACCGCCCGGCCCTCGCCCCGGTAGAGGTCCACGAACCAGTTGTGCAGGCTGGCACGGGAGAGCGGGGTCTCCAGGTTGAACTCGGACGAGAGCAGGCCCTGGCTCGCCGTCTGACGCTGGCCCTTCGTGAGCGCACCGAGCTGGTCGAGCCGCCGCGCGATCGTGGAGAGGAAGCGGCGCTGGGCTTTCAGGTTGGTCGTGACCAGCACGAGTTCCGGCGGGCACGCCTGGTTGGCCCGGTGGACCCGGCCCATGCCCTGCACGCACCGCGCACTCGACCAACCGGGCTCGACGCAGTAGAGGACGCGCCGCTCTTGGTTGTTGGCCGCGAGGTCGGCGTGGTAGCTCCGGCCGGTGCCCCCGGCCTGGCTGAAGACGAGGACGCGGCGCTTGCCCGCCATGAACTCGTCGGCCTCGGCGTTGCACGTCCTCCGGGTTCTGCGCTCTTCCACCACCTGTTCCACGCCATCGACGGTCTTGGTGACGAAGCGCCGCCCGCGGCCTGTCACTTCGGCCACGGCCTCGGGTCCGAAGTGGGCCACGACTTGGTCGAGCACGCCGTGGGGCACGCTCACGGCTCCGACCTCCAGCATCAGCCGGTTTCTGGCGGCCACGGCCTCTGGCGACTGGACGAAGTCGCCGGCCGCACTCCGTACGGGACGGGACCGGACGCGGCCCTCGTCGTCGAGGTACTCCTCGTAGAGCGTGGTCGGGAAGCTGGCCTCGACGAACTGCAGGAGCTGGTCGCGCGGCGTGACGTCGAGATCCCGGAGGTCATCGCCGTTCTTGACGGCCTTGGCGTAGGCCCGCTCGGTTGCCGCCTCCATCGTGGACACGAGTTGGACCACGCAGCTCTGTCCGTCTCCGAGCTGGCGCTCCATGTCGCGAATCAGGCTCGGGGCCGACATGGCCACGAGGACATGCAGGAAGAAGCGCTGGTGGGCGCCCCAGAACTGGCTGTAGGCCGCCGCTCTGGCCCGGCCGCACTTGTCGGCCTTGGTGACCTCGAGCGCGCTCTGGATGTTGCGGAGCACGACCTGCCACGCCTGGGCGCAGCGGTCGTAGGTCTGGGCCTGGTGCGGCTCCAGGTCGTGGACGAGCGTGCGGTAGTCGACGCCGTCGTAGGAGACGGAGCGCGCGAGGTACAGCCCCATCGACTTGAGGTCCTTCGCCACCAACTCCATCGCGGCGATGCCGCCGGCCGACACCTTCTCGACGAACGCCTCGACGGTCGGGAACGGGGTGCCCCGGCCCCAGAGGCCGAGGCGGGCGGCGTAGGCGAGGTTGGCGACCTCGGTGGCGCCCGTCGCGCTGGCGTAGACGACGCGGGCGTTTGGGAGCCGCTCTTGCAGCTCCACGCCGACGAGGGCTCGCTGGGACGCTTTTTTGACTCCTCGGCCTCCCTGGGTGTCCAAGGCAGACGCCATCCCATGCGCCTCATCGAAGATGATGACGCCCTCGAACTCGGTCTCATCACCGCTGCCCGCCAGCCAAGCGACGACCTGCTCGAGCCGGTCGATGCCGGACTCGCGGCCGTCGCGTTCGCGGGGCTTGCCCTTGAGCGTGTCGTAGCTCGCGAAGCAGATGCCCTCGGCGTGCTGGATCGGTCCCTTGCACGCACCCAGGTCGAAGACGAAGTCCGCCGGGCCGCCGAGCGCGGTCCAGTCGCGGACGGCGTCGCGCATGAGGTTGCGGTTCTCGGACACCCAGAGGGCGCGGCGACGGCCCTGGAGCACGTTGTCGAGAAGGATCCCGGCGCTCGAACGTCCTTTCCCAACGCCTGTGGCGTCTCCGATGAAGAAGCCCTGGCGCGAGCCAATAGCCTCGCACTCGCCGGGCAGGTGCTCCGCGTGCGCGGCGCCCGCACGACAGATGGTTTCGAGTTGGGCGTCCGAGAGGTGCCCGCCATCCACGAGGTGACGCGGGAGTACAGGGCGGTAGTCGCACGCTGGGGCAGTGGCCGCCGCCATCGCCGCTGACTCGACGAGGCGCGTCGGGTGCGGGCACGCGCCGGGTACGCGGACGCTCGGGTGGAAGGCGTCGAACACGGCCGCCGTGAGCACGCCAGAGGACGCGGTCGCGTCGGCGGCCTCGACCGCCAGAGGCCGGGCATCCTCGAAGGGCCAAGTCGCTCGGGCGTTCGGCTGGGGGCTCGGGTTCGCCAGAGGCCTCTGGCGAGGAGGGGCCGGACCGAGAACGGCGTCGCGGGGCGCGAGGAGGGCGAAGAGGTCGAGTTGCTCGACGGGGGATGCTGCCGCGCGTGTTGCGACGTGAGAGGCTGGAGGGGCCACGGGACTTCGGGCTGGCACGAGGTGCGGAGCCTCTGACCCGGACACCGGTGGGCTCCGGCCCGCCGCGTTGACGGGCTCGCCCATCGGCCCGGCATCGCGGGGGCCGGGGTCGCTACCCAACTCCCATCCGATCGTGCTCCCCCCTTCTTCGATCAGCCCACATCGCCTTTCCGCTCCGCCCTTGCGGCGGTGGCTTCCGCCACGGCGCCATGCCCCTGGCCCCGTCCGGGCGTCGCCAGCAGGGGCGACGGGAGGTCGGTCCGACGAGGGGCGACTCGCCGGCGGAGCCAGAGGGTGGGCCGCTCGACGGCGAGGTAGAACGCGCTCCCGACGAGGCCGACGAGGGCGAGCCCCCCGAGGAGGTGGAGCCCCTGGGGCACGCCGGGGAGGGCGCCGCCGACCAAGCGCTGGTAGGCGTCGAACGAGGTCGCCTGCGTCATGTAGACGCTGTACGACGTGAGGGCGACCCAGCGGACGGTGCGCGACGACGCAAACGGGAGGGGCGCGCGGTCGGCGACGGCGACGAGGACGGCGACGAACGCGAGGTCGACGCCGGTGTAGGCGTAGCGGTTGAGGACGTCGAGCGGGAGCCAGGGGACGGCGGCCACGAAGGCGAGGCCGGGGAGCGCGAGGGCGCGCCCGGCGCGGCGGAGCGTGGGCCAGAGGTCGGGCCGGTCGTGGTAGACCCACGCGGCGGCCACGCCGAGGGCGAGCCCTTCAAGGCGCATGTGGGTGGCCGTGTACTGGAGCCCCCAGGGGTCGGCGCCGTCGGGCACGGCGAGGACGCGGGCAACGAGCGACACGAACGCGGCGGCTCCAAGGGTGACGGGGACCCCTCCACGGACGCGGGTGGCGAGGCCGAGGACGAGTGGGAGGCCGAGGTAGAAGTGCTCCTCGACGCAGAGCGACCAGCTCACGCCCCAGTACGGGAGGCCGGTGTAGTTCTGGAGGAAGGCGACGTAGCGCCAGTCGAACGGGTCGGCGTTGTCGGTGAGCGCCGCGCGCGCCGAGTACACGACGAGGAGGGCGACGAGGTAGGGCGGGATGGTGCGGAGCCACCGCCGGGCCCAGAACCGACCGAGCTGGATGCCGCCGTAGCGCGCCCTCTCGCGCCAGTAGAGCCCGCCCACGAGCCAGCCGGAGAGGACGAAGAAGAGGTCGACGCCGACCCAGCCGGAGTCGGCCAGGCGGCCCGCAGTGCCGGTGAGCACGCCCTCGGTCCCCGCGTTGGCGAGGACGACGGGGACGATGGCCGCGGCGCGGAGGAGGTCGAGGTTGGCGACGCGGCGCGCCGGAGGGGAGGCGGGGACCATGCGTCGCGCCGGTGGGGGAGTCGGCAGCGAAGGTGCACGGGGGGCCCTGTGTTCAACCTGTGGGGCGCCTTAAATCCCTGTCAGGTCGCGCGGTGGCGCCGTGTGGCGAACCACACCGCGAGGGCCGGGAGCGTCGTCACCTGGACGACGGGCGAGAGCCCGACGGTGTGGCCGAGGACGGTGACCGTCGGCATGAGGTCGGAGTACCCCCAGAGGTCGAGGGCCTGGGCCGCCCACTCCAGCCCGACCGACGCGGCGAACCCGACGCCGAGGAGGGCCGCCCACCCCGCCCGGTCGGGCGGGTCGAGCCGACGGGCGCCGACGAGGAGCGCGGCCCCGAGTGCGACGCCGAGCGTGATGACGACGTCGCCGACGATGGCCCCCCACATCCAGACCGTCGCCCGCCAGAAGCCCCAGCTCCACATGTCGTAAAGGACCGTGCATTGGCCGAACTCCCACAGCGCGTGGAGCCCGAAGCCCCAGAGGGCGACGCGGCGGAGCGGGAGGTCGGAGTAGCCTCGGAGCATGGTCAGATGGTAGTGCCAGCGATGAGGTAGGCGGCGTCGAGGTAGAACGAGCGCTCGGTGTCGAACGCGAGGTGCGGCGCGAGGAGCGGGCGGAGATCGCGCTCGGCCATGGCGCGCGTCTCCCCGAACGGCCTGGCGAGGGCGAAGGCAGCGGCCCGGAGCGGACGGGGCCAGGCGTCGGGCGTCCAGAAGTCGAGGACGGCCATCCGGCCGCCGGGCGCGAGCGCGTCGGTGGCGCGGGCGGCGACGGCCGCGGGGTCGGGCATCATTGAGAGCGAGAACGTGGCGACGACGCGGTCCGGCGTGCCGAGGTCGGCGCGGCGGGCGTCGGCGCGGACGAGCTCCACCTGGGGGAGGTCGGCGACGCGGTCACGGGCGATGGCGAGGGCGCTGCCCGAGAGGTCGAGCCCGACGACGCGCCCCCCCTCCCCCACTGCCCGGGCGAGGAGGGGGAGGTTGCGCCCGGTCCCGCAGCCGACGTCGAGGACGGTCTGTCCGGGCCGGACGTCGAGGGCCTCGACCGTGCGCTGGCGGTAGGCCTCGGTGCGGAAACCGACGAGGGCGAAGAGGTCGAGCGCGCGGTCGTAGCGAGCCGCCTCTCGGTCATAGACGACGTGGACGTGCTCGGTCCAGGAACGAGCGTCAGGCATGGCCGGGGGGCGGGGGGTGGAGGAGGGCGACGAGAGTGGCGCGTTCCCGTTCGAGGTCGGCCAGGCGCCTGTCGGTCTCATCGAGGGCCGACGAGGCGAGGGCCCGGACCACGCGCCGCACGTCGGCGAGCGGCGCGTCCGCCAGCGTGTCGGGCACGGGGAGCCCGAGCGCACGGGCGGCGCCGAGGAGGCGGTCTCGCTCGGAGTCCACGGGGTCAGGAGACGACGGCGATCGTGCCGCGCTGCATGTCCATGCCGCAGACGAACTGGACCTCGCCGGTCTCGGTCGGCGTGAACTCGATGGCGACGGGCTCGCCGAGCGGGAGGTCCGTCGTGGGGACGGCGTAGGCCGGGAGCGTGATCTGGGACGAGCACTCGTCCTCGACCGTCCGCGTGAAGACGAGGCGGGCGGGGACGCCGGCCTCGAGGGCGATCTGGCGGGGCTGGTAGCCCATCCGACCGGCCTCGACCTCGACGACCTGGACGCCGTCGACCATCTCGGGCGCGGCGGCCTCGCCGTCGGCCGAGGCCACGTGCTCGTGCTCGGCGCCGTCCATCATGGAGCCGTCGGGCATCTCGTGCATGTCGTCCATGGCCTCGGCGCCCATGCCGGGCATGTCGGCGCGCTCGTCGGAGCCGGCGTCGCCGCAGGCGGCGAGGGCGAGGGGGACGGCGAGCAGGAGGGGGAAGAAGGAGCGGGTCATGGTGTTGGGGGGGTTAAGGGGTTTGATCGAGAGCGGGGAGGTCGGGGTAGTCGGGGAGGACGAGCTCGGGGAGCCCGTCGTCGTCGGCGTCGAGGGAGTCCGGAATGGGGTCGGCCGCTGGCGCGGGGACGTCGGGAGTCAGAGGCACCAGGGAGCCGGTATCCACGGCGGGTGCCGTCGGTCCGGTCCAGCGGGGAGCGGGCGAGGCCGCCTCGGGGAGCCGGACGAACCGGGCCGGGTCGAGCGCTCGACCGTCGGCGTCGCGGACCTCGAAGTGGAGGTGGGCACCCGTCGAGACGCCGTCGCGGCCAGGGCGCCCGCCGCTGGCGCCCAAGGCGACTCCGCGCGCGACGCGGAGGCCGGGGCGGAGGTCGGCGTCGACGGAGGCGAGGTGGGCGTAGCGCGTGCGGACGGGCTCGCCCTGGCCCGCCGGGCCGATCCCGCCCGGGTGGTCGATCTCGACGACGAGCCCGTAGCCCGGCCGCCGCCCGACAGAGTGGACGGTGCCCGGCGCGACGGTCCAGACGGCCGTGCCTTCGGGGACCGCGAGGTCGACGCCGTCGTGCTGGCGGACGCGACCGGAGACCGGGTGGACGCGCGGTCCGAACGGCGAGCTGACGGGACCCTGGACCGGACCCATCGGGAGGCGAGCGCTGGGCGAGACGGACGCGACCAGCTCGGTCTCGGGGAGCGAGCGGACCGAGTCGGCCACGACCGCGATGGGCGCAGCTGCAAGCGCCACTGGCGGCGGCGCGGCCGAGCGGTCCTGGGAGGCGAGGCGCTCGGCCGTGAAGCCCGAGACGAGGAGAACGGCCGCGACGGCCGCGAGGCGGAGCGGCGGCGTCATGGCGCGGGCGGGGCGTCGTGGGTGCTGGCGCGGGGCGCCAGCGGTTCGAGCGCGAGGTCGTCGGTCACGAGACCGTCGCCGGGCGGCGTCTCGCGGAGCTGGCGGCGGAGGCGGCGGCCCTGGACGACGGCGTAGAGCGCCGGGATCATCACGAGCGTGTGGACCGTCGAGGTCACGAGCCCGCCGACCATCGGGGCCGCGATCCGCTGCATGATCTCGGCCCCGGTGCCGATGCCGATCATGGCGGGCGTGAGCCCGAGGATCGTCGTGAAGACCGTCATCAGCTTGGGCCGGACGCGGTCGACGGCGCCCTCTTCGAGGGCCGCCTTCAGGCGCGGGACGCTCGTGAGCCGCCCGGACTCGCGGTAGCGCCGGACGGCCTCGTCGAGGTAGACGTGCATCACGACGCCCGTCTCGGCCGCCAGCCCCGCGACGGCGATGAGCCCCACGCCGACGGCGATGGAGAAGTTGAACCCCAGCGCCAGCATCAGCCAGACCGCGCCCACGACCGCGAACGGGAGCGGGATCATGAGCAGCAGCGCCTCTTCCGCGCTCCGGAAGTGGAGGAACAGGAGCAAGAACACGATCGCGAGCGTGATCGGCACGAGCACCGCGAGCCGGCGGTTGGCCCGCTCCATGTACTCGAACTGGCCGCTCCACTTGATCGAGTAGCCCGGCGGGAGGTCGACGGCCGCGGCCACGGCCGCCTGCGCGTCCTGGACGTAGGAGCCCACGTCGGCGCCCTCCTCCAGGTCGACGTAGACCCAGGCGTTGGGCCTCGCGTTCTCGGACTTGATCATGGGCGGGCCGCTCGCGAACTGGAACGTCGCCAACTCGCCCAACGGCACCTGGGCGCCGCCGGGCGTCGGCACGAGCACCTGGCGGAGCGCGGGCAAGTCGTCGCGGAGCGCCTGGGGGTAGCGGACGTTGACGGGGTAGCGCTCGAGCCTCTCGACCGTCGTCGTCACGTTCATGCCGCCGACGGCGGCCATCAGCACGTCCTGGACGTCGCCCGACGTGAGACCGTAGCGGGCGGCGGCGAAGCGGTCGACCTCGATGTCGAGGAAGCTCCCGCCCATCACGCGCTCGGCGTAGGCGCTCCGCGTGCCGGGGAGCGCGGCCACGGCCCGCTCGACCTCTTGGCCGAGCCGTTCGAGCGTCTCCAGGTCCTCGCCCGCGATCTTGACCCCGACCGGCGTCTTGATCCCGGTCGCGAGCATGTCGATCCGGGTCTTGATCGGCATCGTCCAGGCGTTCGTCAAGCCGGGGAACTGGATGGCCGCGTCGAACGCCCGCGTCAGGCTGTCGCGGTCGACGCCGTCGCGCCACTCGTCCTCGGGTTTGAGGATGATGGTCGTCTCGATCATCGAGAGCGGGGCGGGGTCCGTCGCCGTCTCGGCCCGGCCGACCTTGCCGAACACGCGCTCGACCTCGGGGAAGGACGCCAGGATGCGGTCGGTCCGCTGGAGGATCTCGCCGGCCTCGCGCGGCGAGACGCCCGGGAGCGTCGTCGGCATGTACAACATGTCGCCCTCCCAGAGCGGCGGCATGAACTCGGAGCCGATCTGCGGGAACGGCACGACCGTCTCGCCCAAGAGCAGCCGCTGGACCGGGAGGACGGTCACGAACAGGAGCGAGAACCCCACCAGGAGCACCGCCTTCGGGTGGCGGAGCGTGCCCCGGATGACGGGCCGGTAGGCGGCGATGAAGAACCGGGCGACGGGGTTCTGCTGCTCGCTCCGGATCTTCCCCTTCACGAACACGGCCATGAGCGCCGGGACGAGCGTGACGGCCAGGATGCTCGCCGCCGCCATCGAGAACGTCTTGGTCAGCGCGAGGGGCCGGAACATCCGGCCCTCGACCTGCTCCAGCGTGAACACGGGCAGGAAGCTGACCGTGACGATGAGGAGCGAGAAGAACAGCGACGGCCCGACCTCCTTGGCCGCCTCGATGACGGCGCGGACGCGCTCGCCCTCCGCCAGCTCGGGCGGGTCGCCAGAGGCGCCGTCGCCAGAGGCCTCACCCGCGCCGGTGGCGGCGCGCTTTGCCTCGCGCGCCCGCTCGATGTGCTTGTGCGCGTTCTCGACCATCACGAGCGAGGCGTCCACCATCACGCCGATGGCGATGGCGATCCCGCCCAGGCTCATGATGTTGGCGTTGATCCCCAGGAGCCGCATCACGCCGAGCGCGATCAGGATGCCGACCGGGACCGTCACGAGCGCCACGAACGCGCTCCGGACGTGGAGGAGGAACACCATCACCACGAGGGCCACGACGAGCATCTCCTCCCAGATCGTCGTCGTGAGCGACGAGACGGCGCTCGCGATGAGCTCGGAGCGGTCGTACTCGGTCACGACCTCGACCCCGGGCGGGAGGCCCGCGCCCAGCTCGGCGATCCGGGCCTTGACGGCGTCGATCGTCGCCTGGGCGTTCTCGCCGCTCCGCATGACGACGATGCCGCCGACGACCTCGCCCTCGCCGTTCACGTCGGCGATCCCGCGGCGGATCTCGGGTCCGAGCCGGACCTCGGCGACCTGGCCGATGGTCACGGCCGTGCCGCCCTCGGCGGTCAGGACCACCTGGCGGATGTCGTCGAGGCCCTGGAGGTACCCTTTGCCGCGGACGATGAACTCGCGCTCGCCGAGCTCCAGGAGCCGTCCGCCCACGTCGCGGTTGCTCCGCCGGAGCGCGTCGCCGACCTGGCCGATGGGGACGCCATAGGCGGCGAGCCGCTGGGGGTCGACGACGACCTGGTACTGCTTCTGGAAGCCGCCGACGGTCGCCACCTCGGCCACGCCCTCAACGGCCTGGAGCTCGTACTTGAGGTAGAAGTCCTGGACGCTCCGGAGCTGGGCGAGGTCGTACTGCCCGGTCGTGTCACGTAGGCTGTACTGGTAAACCCAGCCGACGCCCGTCGCATCCGGCCCGAGCGCGGGCTGGGCGCCGTCGGGGAGCCGGTCCTGGATCTGGGAGAGGTACTCGAGCACGCGGCTGCGCGCCCAGTACAGGTCGGTCCCGTCCTCGAAGATGACGTAGACGAAGCTCGTCCCGAACATGGAGTAGCCGCGGACCGTCCGGGCACCCGGCACCGACAGCATGGCCGAGGTCAGCGGGTAGGTCACCTGCTCCTCGACGATCTGCGGGCCCTGGCCGGCGTACTCGGTCCGGACGATGACCTGGACGTCGGAGAGGTCGGGGATCGCGTCGACCGGCGTCGTGAGCGCGGCCCAGGCGCCCAAGCCCGCTACCATGAGCGTGACGAGCCCGACGAGCAGCCGGTTCTCGGCGCTCCACTCGATGATCCGTTCGAGGGCGCCGTCGCGGGGGCCGTGGTCGTTGACGTTCATTACTGGGCGGGCTGGTCCATGTCCATCCCCTCGGACTCGCCCATGTCCATGCCCGGCATGGACTGCATGGCCCCGAGCGAGGCGGCGAGGCGGGCCTCGGAGTCGATGAGGAACTGGGCGCTCGTGACGACGCGGTCGCCGGGCTCGACGCCCGAGAGCACGCGGACGAGCCCGTTGGCTTCCTCGCCGAGCGTGACCGGCTGCGGCCGGAACCGGCCCTCGCCGAGGGCCAGGATGACGGCCGCCCCGTCGCCGTCGCGTACGACGGCCTCGGCGGGCACGACCGGGCCGACCTCCGAGAGGTCGCCGTAGAGCGTGGCCGTCGCGAACATCCCGGGCCGCAAGCGGCCCCCGGCGTTGGGGACGGTGATCCGGGCCGTGCCGGTCCGGGTGGCCGGGTCGAGCGTGTCGTAGACGTAGTCGACGCGGCCCCGGAGCTCCTCGCCGGGGAACGCCGCCAGCGTCACGACGCCGCGCGTGCCGGTGCGGACCCAGCCGAGATCGCGCTCGGGGACATCGACCTGGAGGTAGAGGCTCCCGAAGTCGACGATGTCCATGAGCGGCTGGCCCGGCGCGGCCTGCATCCCCTCGACGATCCGGCGGTTCTGGACCGTGCCCGAGGCGGGCGCGAAGAGCGTGATCCGCTCCCGGATCATCCCGCTCCGTTCGACGACGCTGATCTGCCCCGCCCCCAGCCCGAAGAGCCGGAGCCGCGTGCGGGCCGCCTCGACGAGCCGGTCGGCCCCGTCGCCGCCGCCCAAGAGCTCGCGGTTGCGGACCGCCAAGAGCAGCTCCTGCTGCGTGGACACCAGCTCGGGGCTGTAGATCTCGAGGAGCGGCTGGCCCTGGCGGACCCGCTGGCCCTCGGTGTCGACGTAGAGGTTCTCCACGAACCCGCCGACGCGGAGCGTGACCGTCTCGCGCGCGGCGTCGCGGGCCTCGAAGGTGCCCGTCGTGCGGAGCGTCCGCTCGAGCTGGCGCTCCTGGACGACGGCCGTCCGCACGCCGATGTTCTGGAGCGTGACCGGGTCGATCTCGACGGTCCCGGCCGGGGCGCCGCTCACGGGCACGGGCTCGAGGTCCATCCCACAGATCGGGCACGTTCCCGGCTCGTCCTCGACGATCCACGGGTGCATCCCGGACTGGTAGACGACGCCGTCGCCGTTGAGGTCGAACTGCGCGAGGCCGCCCTGGGGACCGTCGCCGGAGGCGTCCGCTGCGCCGCCGTCGCCGGGGGCAGCGGCGGGCGGGGCCTCGGCGACGGCGTCAGAGCTGTCGCCGCGCGTGAGCGCCCAGGTGAGGCCGACGGCGACGACGAGGGCGAGGAGGGCGAGCATGACCCAACGCGCGCGGCGGGGGCGGTTGGGGTCCCGGGGCGCGTCGGCGTAGGCGTCGGCCGGGTCGGTGGCCTCGGGGGCCACGCTTGGGGCGTCGGTGATCATCGGGCGGGGGGTCCGAGGAGGGGGGCGGTGGCGCCGAGGGCGCGGGCGAGGTCGGCGGCAGCGTCGAGGAGCCGGGCGCGGGCGTCGACGAATCCGAGGGCCACGGAGAACCGGGCGCGCTCGGCGTCGAGGAAGGCGAGGAAGTCGAGGGCGCCCGTCGTGTAGCCCGCGAGGGCGCTCTCGACGGTCGTCTCGGCCTGGGGCACGAGCGTCTCGCGATAGAGCGCGACGGCCTCGGCCGCGCGGCGGGCGTCGGAGAGCGCGTCGGCCACGTCGGTCTGGACGGCCGTCTCGGTGGCGGCGAGGCGGGCCCTCGCGGCCTCTTCGCGGAGGCGGGCCTGGTCGAGCCCGGCGCGGCGGGAGGCCCGGTCGAGCGGGATGCGGACCGACGCCATGAGCCCGAGCGCGTCGCGGCCGGTGGCCGTCGGCGGGGCGTCGGCCTGGGCGATGTCCGTGTAGACGACGCCGAATCCGAGGTCGGGGTAGAACGCCTTCTCGGCGAGCGCGACGTCGGCCTCGGCCGCGGTGATGCGAGCCTGGGCCTGGGCGACCTCGGGGCGCGTCTCGACCGCGAGGGCGGCGAGGTCATCCGCCTCGGGGAGCGCCGGGACGATCGCAACGACGCGGCCGACGGTGAGGGCGGGCCGGTCGAGGACGCGCGCGAGCGTCTGGACCGCGGCGTCCCGCTCGCGGGCGAGCGTGATCAGGCGCTCGTCGAGCCGCTGGCGCTCGAGCTGGACCTGGAGAACGGCGCCCTGCGGCCCGCGGCCGACCTCGTAGCGGACGGCCGCGGCCTCGGCGAAGGCGCCCAGGCGGGCCTGGAACGCACGGACGACGTCGGCGGCCTCCTGCGTACGGACGAGGTCGGCGTAGGCGCGCGTGGCGCGGCGCGCGAGGTCGAGCGCGGTCGCGTCGCCCCCCCAGCGGGCGGCCTCGGCCCGGGCGTCGGCGGCGTCGCGGCGGAGCCCGAGCGTGCCGGGCCAGGGCAGCATCTGCTCGACGCGCCACTGGGATCGCTGTGTGCCCCGCGCGGTCAGGATCGGGTAGGGCGCGACCATGACGGATGCGGTCGGGTCGGGGAGCGCGCCCACCTGGTCGCCGCGCCGGGCGAGCGCACGGGCGTCGAGGCGCTCGGCCGCGAGCGTCGGGTTGTCCGCGTAGAGAGCGTCCAGGACGGCGCCGAGGCGGAGGGTGTCGGGGGCCTGAGCTCGCACGGTGGGGACCGCGGCGAGAGCCAGGGAGAGGAGCAGCGCTAGACGGGCTGCGGCGAGGGGGGGCATGGTCTGGAGCGGACGGACGACAGCAGGACGGGCGCATTAGCGCCGGGCGCAGAGGCGCGGCGCGGGGGCGCAGGCTGTCGGGCTCAGACCAGCAGGACCGAGAGGGCGAGGTGGCGCCGGGGGCCGGGCGGCGGTCCAGCGTCGGGCGGCGCGGCGGCGGGAACGACGGCTGGGGGTGCCAGCACGGCGAGCGCGGCGGCCACGACCGGCTCCAGAGGGGCCGGGGGCGCCGGGACGACGGCATCGCGCGGACCCTCGGGCGCACTGATGCAGCACGTTGACGTGTCGGCAGGGGCCCCGTCGGGAGCCCCCGACGGCGTCGTGTGGCCCATCCGCTCGCAGTGGCTCCGCGTGTCCTCGCCCAGCGCGTCGGCGACGGCCGCCGCGGCGGGGCCGACGGCCGCTGCAAGGAGGACAGCGGCGAGAAGGGCCGCCAGCCCGCGGAACGGGTGGGTGGGACGAGTCATGAAAGGGATGCAGGCAGTATCGGCCATTTATTCCGCCGCTTGCCTTAAATGCCGCTCAGGTAGAGCGGGATGCACGCTCCGTTCACAGACGCTCCGCTCGGCGCGCGTTGTCAGAATCGGCGTCCCGCTGGTCCGGTAACGGACCGGGCCCCGGAGCGTCTGTCCGCCAAATACCGATCTCCATGCCCGCAGCTCTCGCCTCCGATCCCCTTCCCGTCGCCTCGGGCGACGGGGTCTCGCCGCCCGACGTGCAGTCACGCGCGACCCTGGGCGTGGAGGGGATGACGTGCGCAGCCTGTTCGACACGAGTCGAGAAGGCCCTTCAGGCCGTTCCGGGCGTCCACGAGGCGACGGTCAACCTGGCGACCGAGCGGGCGACGGTCCGGTTCGACGCGGCCGAGACGACGCCGCTGGCGCTCGCGGAGGCCGTCCAGCGCGCGGGCTACGACGTGCGGACCGAGGAGGTCTCGTTCGCCGTCAGCGGGATGACGTGCGCGGCGTGCGTCGGGCGCGTCGAGAAGGCGCTCCAAGGGGCGGACGGCGTGGTCGAGGCGTCGGTGAACTTGGCGACCGAGCGCGCCCGCGTCCGCTACGCGGCCGGGACCGACGTCGAGGCGCTGTACGAGGCCGTCCGCCGGACCGGGTACGACGTGGTCGAGGCGACGGACGGGGCGACGGCCGAGGACGCCGAGCGCGAGGCGCGCGAGCTCGATCGAGGGCGGCTGCGGCGGCGCCTGTTGTGGGCGGCCGGGCTCTCGCTCCCGCTGTTCCTGGTGGAGATGGTCCCGATGGCGATCCCCGGCGGGATGGCGTGGGTGGACGGGCTCGTCCCGATGCAGACGCGGTGGCTCGTGGCCTTTGGGCTGGCGACGGCCGTCCAGTTCGGGCCGGGCTGGCGGTTCTACCGCGCCGGGTGGGCGGCGGCCCGGCACGGGTCGCCCGACATGAACACCCTCGTCGCGCTCGGCACGACGGCGGCCTACGGGTACTCCGTCATCGCGACGTTCCTGCCGGGCGTGCTCCCGGCCGGCGCCGTCCACGTCTACTACGAGGCGTCGGCGACGATCATCACGCTGATCCTCCTGGGCAAGTGGTTCGAGGCGCGGGCGAAGGGGCAGACCTCGGACGCCGTCCGCGCGCTCTTGGGACTGAGGGCCGAGACCGCCCGCGTGGTCCAGGGTGGCGTCGAAACGGAAGTGCCCATCGAGGACGTGGCCGTGGGCGACGTCGTCCGCATCCGCCCCGGCGAGAAGGTGCCGGTCGACGGCGTCGTGACCGAGGGGACGAGCTACGTCGACGAGTCGATGGTGACGGGCGAGCCGGTGCCGGTCGAGAAGACCGAGGGCGGGGCGGTCGTGGGAGGGACGGTGAACCAGGCCGGGGCGCTCTTGGTCGAGACGACGCACGTGGGCGCCGACACGGTCCTCGCGCAGATCGTCCAGCTCGTCGAGGAGGCGCAGGCGTCGCGCCCGGCGATCCAGGCGCTGGCGGACCGCGTCGTCGCCGTGTTCGTGCCCATCGTCCTCGTCGTCGCCGCGGTCGTGTTCGGGGTCTGGCTCGCCGTCGGCCCGAGCCCGGCGCTGACCTACGCCCTCGTGGCCGCCGTCTCGGTCCTCATCATCGCGTGCCCCTGCGCGATGGGGCTCGCGACGCCCGTATCGGTCATGGTCGGGACCGGGAAGGCGGCCGAGTTGGGCGTCCTGTTCCGCAAGGGCGAGGCGTTGCAGACGCTGAGCGAGGCCGACGTGGTCGCCCTCGACAAGACGGGGACGCTCACGGAGGGGCGCCCGACGCTCACCGACGTGGCGCTGGCGCCGGAGGCCGGTCTGAGCGAGAGCGACCTGCTCCGGCTGGTGGCCGCGGTCGAGGTGTCGAGCGAGCACCCCGTCGCCGACGCCATCGTCCGGGCCGCCGACGAGCGCGAGATCGACCTCCCGACCGCGTCCGACTTCGAGGCCGTGCCCGGCTTCGGCGTGCGCGGCGTGGTGGAGGGCCGCCGCGTCGAGGTCGGGGCCGACCGGTTCATGGAACGGGTCGGGCTCGACGTGAGCCCGCTCTCCGACGCAGCGGGCGCGCTCGCGGCCGAGGGCAAGACGCCGCTCTACGCGGCCATCGACGGCGAGTTGGTGGCGGCGCTCGCCGTGGCCGACCCCGTGAAGGCGACGACGCCCGCGGCCATCGAGGCGCTCCACCGCGCCGGGCTCCGCGTGGCGATGATCACGGGCGACAACCGCGCCACGGCCCAAGCGATCGCGCGGCGGCTGGGGATCGACGAGGTGCTCGCCGAGGTGCTCCCGGCCGACAAGGCACAGGCCGTCCGCGACGTGCAGGGCGAGGGCGGACGGAACGGCCGTCCGTTGCGCGTGGCGTTCGTCGGCGACGGGATCAACGACGCGCCCGCGCTCGCCCAGGCCGACGTGGGCGTGGCCATCGGGACCGGGACCGACGTCGCCATCGAGGCGGCCGACGTGGTGCTCATGCGCGGCGACCTCACGGCGCTCGTCGAGGCCCGGGCGCTGAGCGCGGCCACGCTCCGCAACGTCAAGCAAAACCTGTTCTGGGCCTTCGCCTACAACGTCGTGCTCATCCCGGTCGCGGCGGGCGCGCTGTACCCGGTGTTCGGCGTGCTGCTCTCGCCGGTCCTGGGCGCGGCGGCGATGGGGCTCTCGTCGGTCTTCGTGCTCACGAACGCGCTCCGCTTGCGCCGCTTCACCCCGCCGAGGGTGGCGGGGTAACGCTCCGTGCCTCGCTGCGTTTGTCTGGGTGCCTCCTTCCGATCCATGTCCGTCTCCCCCACCCTGCTCGACCAAACCCTCGCCGCCCAGGGCGAGGCGCTCGTCGCCTACGTCCGCCAGCGGCTCGGGCCGGAGGCGGCCCAAGACGTGGTCCAGGACGCGCTCCTCCGCCTGGCCGAACGCGCGCCCGAGTTGGACGACCAGGCCGACCTCACGCGC
>DUBD01000142.1 GCA_012960515.1 Bacteroidota bacterium
CGCCGTCTCGCGAAGCTGGCGGCCGAGGTCGGCGGGGTCGAGTGGGTACCGCCACGCCGCGGCGGAGCGGGAGAGCCGCGCGAGGTGATCCGCCAGCAGGTCGATGCGTCCGCCCTCCGCCCGCATCGTCTCGATCAGTCCGACCGGCTCGCCGTGGTCCGTCATCGCGCGAGCCCGGTGAGGACGGAGGCCTTGAGCCAGCACTCGGCCCACTCGCTGGCGGCCTCGGAGTCCCAGACCACGCCCGATCCCACGTCGTACCGCCCCTCGCCGTCGCGCACGACGGCCGTGCGGATGGGTACGTTGAACGCCGCGTCGCCCAGCCCGCCGCCCTCGCGAGGCAGGGCGTAGCCCACGGCGCCGCAGTAGACGCCGCGCGACCCGGTTTCGAGTTGGCGGATGATCTCCATCGCGCGGAGCTTGGGCGCGCCCGTCACGGATCCGCAGGGAAAGAGCGCCCGGAGCGCATCCGCCAGCGTCACGCCGCCGCGCAGATCCGCCCGTACGGTGGAGGTCATCTGGGTCACGGTGGGGTATCGCTCGGTCTCGAAGAGCCGCGGCACGCGCACGCTGCCCTCGCGCGCGATGCGGCCCACGTCGTTGCGGAGCAGGTCCACGATCATCAGGTTCTCCGCCCGGTTCTTCTCGTCCGCGGCGAGCGCCGCCGCCAGCCGGTCGTCTTCGGCGGACGTTTCGCCTCGCGGGGCCGTGCCTTTCATGGGCCGCGCCGTGATGGTGCCGCCCTCGATGCGGAAGAACAGTTCCGGGGAGAGCGAGAGCACGTCCTGGCCGCCGCCGCGGACCCACGCGCCGTAGGCCGTCGGCTGGCGGGCGCGGAGCGCGGCGTAGAGCGCGAGGGGATCGTCCGCGGTGAAGCGGAACGGCCACGTCAGATTGATCTGGTAGACGTCGCCCTCGCGGATGTGCGCGCGGACCCGTCCGATGGCCTCGTGGTAGGCGGCCTCGGTCCACCCCGCTTCCAGTCCGGAGATGCCGGACGGCGCCGGAAGAGCCGCGCGAAGCTCGGACTCAGCGACCGCGACGGGCGACTCGTACACGCCGAACCACGCGAGCGGGCCGGCGGTCTCCACCGACCCAAACCGTTCGGGTTCAAACGCATAGCCGGCCTCGTACGCGAGCCACCCGGCTACGGCGAACCCGTCCGCCAGCGCCGCGTCCAGCGCGTGGAGCGCGCCCGGCACGTCGGCGAGCGTTTCGGCGCGGATCTCGTCGCGCGGGTCCGCGAACAGCCAGGCGCCCGCGCGGCGCGTGTCGGCGTCAGGCAGCGGGCCGTCCAGCAAGACGGTGCCGGGCTGGCGGAGGGCGTCCGCCAGCGCGGCGGTGGGGAGGGCGGCGTCGGTCACGCCGGATGCACGGCGGTCCCGGGCCGCGCGTTCCCCGGACACACTCGACGGCGCGAGCCCTCTCCCCCGAGGGGGCGGACTCGCGCCGTCTGTCTCCTTCGCCATGGAGAACGGGGCGCCCGTGTGGGCGCGGATCGGGGTGTCTACTGGAGGTTGTTCCAGTCGGGCATCACGTCGGTCTCTCCGCCTTGCGGACCGGTGAGGTTGGCGAGGGCCGGGCCGAGGGCGGCGCGGAAGTCGCGTGCGCGCATCCGCTCCAGCACGTCGCCGCGGCCGGCGCAGTAGCCGAGGAGCGCGTGCGGGCGCTGCATTTCTTTGAGCCCTTCGCGGACGATCCAGAGGTGCCACGGACGGCAGCCTTCGGTATCGAACGGACCGAGGAGGCGGGCGTACAGCCGGTTCGCGGCACGCTCGACGGCTCCCTCGTCTTTGAGTTCGCCCATCTCGAGGAGACGCTGGAGACCGCCCCAGATGTACCCGGCGAGGAAGTCGTGCTGCCCGTCGGTGAGGTCCAGCCGCGCGTGGGGGCCGCTAAAGCCGAGGTCTTCGAGCGGCCGCTTGATGCACGCCTCCACGTGGGCGACGGCTTCGCGGATCATGGCTTCGACGTAGGCGGGCGACTTCGGTGTGCCGGAGGGCATGGGAGAGGGAGCGTGGGAGAGGGTTGGCAGCGCCCCCCGTCATATCAACTCCCCGCCCGCGCGTGCCGTGCCCGGTATATACGTCTCAGATGTCTCACAATCATTCCCCCTGACGCACCCGCCAGACGCGCGTCCCAAAGTGAATCCCCCCGCATCCGGAGGTGCGAGGGGATCCGGGGCTCGCCGGCTGGCGGCGCCAGCGGACGGCGGGATGACGTGAGGCCTCAGTCGCCGCGGCCGAAGATGCGACCGAGACGACGGCGACCTTCGCGGACCGCTCCCTCTACGGCGTCGCGCGCTCCGCTCTGGGCCTCGCCGGAGGTCTCGCGGGCCTGCTCGCTCGCGGCCTGACCCGCGGGCGCACAGATGCTGGAGGTGTCATCGAATGAGCGGAGCCACGCGATGTCGTCGTCGGAGGCGCGGGTCCACGCGTTGATGTCCCGCACGACCCAGCGCCCGAGGACGGGCTGGCCGTTGCGGTAGCCGCCGCTCTCCTGCTGAGCCTCAACCATCAGGACCGCCGCGCCGCTTCCGCGCGCCGTGAGGATGGTCGGATAGCGAAGCCGCTGCCCGTTGCGCCGGTAGTACTCTGAATCGAGGGCGGGAGCCGGGCACGAGAGCTCCGCGAAGGTGGCGTCACCTCGCGTCAGCGTGTTGACCAGCTCGTCGATCCACATCTGCTTGCCAATGGGGAGCACGCCCTCGAAGCCTTCCACGAACGCATCCGCGGGCAGCACGGCCCGGATGGACGCTTCGAGCATCGCGCGGTCCGTCGTGGACCGGAACTGCTCATAGATCCAGGCGCCCATCTCCGCATCGGATGCGAAGGGGGGCGCCTCCACCTGAGGCAGCGCCGCGGCGACCGCCTGCGCCTCCAGGTACCGGACTTTGTCTTTCAGCGTGGGGATGCCCTCTTCGCCCGGGCGGCGCCCGATCTCCTCCGTCGTGCTCTGCACCCCGTCCATGTCGATGGAGGTCCACGGGGCGCCGTACTCCTCGCGGCGGAGCCGGACGACAGTCTCCGTCGCGAAGTCTGCCAGTTCGCCGGGAGCCACGTTCCCCGTCGCATACTGGGTGTACGTGAGCCGGACCGGGACGCTCACGGACTCCAGCGAGTGCCAGTACGTCTCCTCCCCCTCACGAAGCTCGGCGCCCAGCGGCAGGTCCAGCGTCCCGTGCGGGAACGCATCGGCCGGGCTCATCTCGATGGCGGCGAGCACCTCCTCACGCGTGGGGTCCGGCAGCCCGAAGTACCGCCAGCTGCTCGGGCGGAAGTCCGTGTAGGTGTAGCGGGAGCCGTGGGAGTCGTAGATGATGTCGCCGTAGCGCTCCACACGGACGCCTTCGATCTCGGGGTGGTCCACGTGGATGGTGATGGCGCGGGCGTACTGGTAGACGCCACGATTGAGCTGGCGCTCGCCGTCACCGCGGATGGTCACGTCGGTCGCGCCCGGGGCGACGTGCTCACGTGCGTCGGCTTTGATGCGGGCCTCTGAGGGCGGGGACTGCGCGCTGGCGGTCGCCGCCAGCAGGACGAGGAGGGCGATGGGGAGGGAGCGGCGCATGGCTCGGCTGGGGAGTGTGCCGTCCGTGCGTGATCCCGCCGCGGAGGGGATCACGGGTCGCGCAGAAACACGACGAGCGCCGAGGTCTCCCCCGGCGCTCGCCTATGCTCCTGCGTTTTCCGGTGCTACATGTTGCGCCGGTACTGCCCGCCGACCTCGAAGAGCGCGCCGGTGATGCGCGCGGCCTCGTCGTAGAGCG
>DUBD01000143.1 GCA_012960515.1 Bacteroidota bacterium
CCGCGGAGCCGTGCGACGGCATCCAACTCCAGGTCAAGCTGGGGACGAGCCTGTTCCGCGACCGGCGGAGCATCGGAAGCGGCGCGAACGAGGTGGAGGGGAGCCGCGTGGGCGATCTCGGGGTGCAGCTCCGCGCGCGCCTGTAGCCGCGCGCTGGCGGCGGCCCTCCGCACACGGACGAGGAGCACGCCGGCTCGGTCCGCCAGCCTGCGGATCGCGGGCGTCTGGCATCGCGTTTGGGAGGGGAGTGGGCACGCTACGGGCTCCCCGTGAGCGTCCGGTCAGTTCCGCTGATCGTCGCAGTCGCATTCCGACGGCGTCTCTTGAAGTGTCTCGCCTCGATACCCGACCTTCCCGCTCATCGTTCGGCCGCGGACCCCTCCGCCGGCCGGTCCTCCCGTCCCGGACGGGCACCGACTCCCACGCTTCTCCGATGAGCCTCGCCTCCCGCGCCGTCTACCCGACGCAGCCCGGCCCCCTCCGCCAGACCCTCGACGCCCTCCTCGCCGACGCCCAGACGCCGCCGGCCGCGGACCTCGTGGCGCTCGTGGTCCCCGATACCAACCGGACCCACAGCGGCGCGGCCGCCGCGGACGCCTACGCCTACCTGAAGGACGCCGACGTGGACACGGTCCTCATGGTCTCGCCCAGCCACACGGGGGACTTCGGCCGTCTCTCCATCTGTCAGGCCGATCAGTATCGCACGCCGCTCGGCGACGTCCCGATCAACGACCGCCTCCGCCACGAGCTCTGTGACGAGGACGACGACATCTTCGTCGATGACACCGGTCACTACCACACCGAGGGCGCAGACGTGCAGCTCCCGTTCCTGCAGCGAGTCCTCGGCGACTCGTTCTCCGCGGTCCCCATCGTGATGGGGGAGGAGAGCCCGGCGTTCTGCCGCGAGCTCGGTCACGCGGTGGGGGAGATCCTCTACGGCCAGCGCGCGGTCCTCGTCGGCTCTGCCGATGTGGTCGGTGCCGAGCCAGGCGCCCTCGACGCGCTGCGCGACGCGATCGAGACCTTCAATGAGTCGGAGCTGATGCACCTGCTTGGGGGTGAGAAGGTCCAGGTGGAAGGCATGGGCGCGCTCATCGTCACGCTGATTGCCGCGAAGGCCCGCGGCGCTACCGCCGCCCGCGTTCTCTCGCTGGACCCGCCAGCCGCCGGCGCTCCGGGGGCCATCGCCATCGCGTTCACCCGCGGCTAGCCCGCATCCGCCCGCTCCCTCTTGGACGTTTTCTCCTCCGTGTTCCGCTCCGCCCGCCCCCCCGTCGCCATCGTGGGGGCGGGGGCCGTCGGCCGCGTGATGGCCCTTCGCCTCGCAGACGCCGGGTACCCCATCCGGGCCGTGGTCTCACGCACGGGGAGCCGGGCCGACGCCCTCGCGCGGGTCGTAGGGGCGCCGGTCGCCGCGGCAAGCCTGGACGCGATCCCCCGCGACGTGGCGCTCGTGCTGCTCTGCGTGCCGGACGACCAACTGGCGGACGTGGCGGAGACGCTGACGGGCGTGCGGCTGGTCTGGGCGGACGTCGTCGTGGCCCACACCTCGGGCGCGGTCACGTCCGAGGTGCTGGAGCCGGTGGAGGCGGAGGGCGCGTCCGTGCTCTCGTTCCACCCGCTGCAATCGTTGACGCGGGCGGACGACGCGAGCGCGCTGGAAGGCGCCTACATCGGGCTGGAAGGCCCGCCGCGAGGCATCGCCGCGGGGATCGAACTGGCGGTTGGGCTGGGGATGCGGTACGTCGTGATCCCGGCGGAGGCCAAGCCGCGCTACCACCTCGCCGCCGCGATGGCGAGCAATTTCCTCGTGACGCTGCTCGGGATGGTTCAGGAAGTCCTCGCGTCGCTGGACATCGACCGGCGCGATGGCCTCGCGATGCTGGAGCCGTTGCTTCGCGGCACGATGGACAACCTCGCCTCGCGCGGACCGGAGGAAGCGCTGACCGGCCCCGTAGTCCGCGGGGACGTGGAGACGCTCCGGAGCCACGGTCTCGCGCTCCGCCAGCACCTCCCCCAACTCGTGCCGGCGTACGCCGCGCTGAGCGTCGAGGCCGTCCGGCTGGCGGTCCGCTCCGGGCGTCTGGATCCCGCCCGTGCAGAGGACGTGCTCGCGCTGCTCCAGCGCATGGTCACAACCCCTCTGCCGCCGAAGGGCACGGACCGCCCGCCGGTTCCGCCTTCTGTGGAGGCCGGGTGAGGGGAGCGCGAACGAGGCATGCTCGCGAGGTGGATCGGCGGTGAGGGGCGGAACGCGGGGGAAGGGAAGCGGTAGATTGACTCCTTCACGTATGTGTGACTTGTGCGAGGCGCCGTCCGGCGCCTCGCGTGTGTATGGACATCCGTACCGTTCAGACCGCGGCCCCCGCCGCAATCCCGACCGCTGAGATGGTCGGGGCTCTCCAGACCCGCAGCGTTCAGCGCGAGTCCGGCGCCGCCTTCCAGAGCTTGCTCGCCGTCGCGTGCGATGCGCTGGCAGGCCTCGCCTCCCCGGTCCGCCGGGCCGAGGACGCCGCGCTCAACCTCTCCCAGCGGGAGCACGCGCAGACCGTGCGCGAGCAGTTGCAGGAGGCACTCTGCGCCCTCCGCTCCGGTCTGGCCGACACTTCGCGGTGCCTCTCCGCCGTCCGCCCTTCGCTCCCCGAGGCGCTCCGCGGGCTCCTCCGCCCGGACCGCCAGCGGCTGGCGGACGCGGCCCACGCCGTCCGTGTGGCAACGGCGCGACCGGTGGAGACCGCGCCCCCGGACTGGTTCCTCGCCACCAGCAGCGCCGTGGAATCCCTCGGTGAAGCCGCCGAGCACCTCGACGCCCTCGCGGTCGCTCAGCCCCCGGACTCCGCCGCGCGCGAGCTCGGGACGAGCATTGCGGCATTTCTGCGGCGCTCGCGCGACTTGCTCCTCGGGGACATCGCGCGACTCGTGGACTGAGTGGGAAAACCCTGAGCGGCGCGCGCGGTAGGCTCGGATCTTCCGATCCCTTTACCCCGCACGCCCCGATGTCTGACCTCCTCTGCCTCTTCCTCGACGGTGACGCCCCGGCCGATTGGCCCGCGCGCTACGGTCCCGGGATCTCGACAGCCGCTGCCGACGCGGCCACCTCTAGCCAGCCCGCCGTCGTCTACGGCGCAGAGGGGCAGCGGATCGCGGTCGTGCCCGTCGCGGAGGACCTCGGAGCGCCCGAGCGCTGGCGGTGGGCGGGCGCCGAAGCCGCCCGGCTGGCGGGGCGCATCAAGGCGGAATCCGTGACGTTCGAGGCGCCGGACCGGGACGCGGCCTCCCCTTTGGCAGAGGGCTTCGCGCTCGGCGCCTACCGGTTCGACCGCTACCGCACCGCCGACGACCTCCCCACCGCCGCCACGCTAGCGGTTCGAGTGGACGGCGCCGAAGCGGATGTGTCGGACGGCCTCGCGAGGGCAGAGGCGACCAACGCCGCGCGCGACCTCGTCAACCTCTCGCCGGACGAGAAGATGCCCGCCGACCTCGCCGAGGCGATGCGCCAGGGGGGCGAGACCGCCGGACTCCGCGCGGAGGTCTGGGACAAGGACCGGATCGAGCAAGAGGGGATGGGCGGCCTCCTCGCGGTCAACCGCGGCAGTCTGGACCCGCCGCGCATGGTGGTGCTGGAGCACGCGCCCGAGGGCACGGCGGACGACCGCCCGGTCGTGCTCGTGGGTAAGGCGGTGACGTACGACACCGGCGGGCTCTCGCTCAAGCCCACGAAGAACTCGATGGACAAGATGAAGGCGGACATGGCCGGCGGTGCGGCGGTCTATGGCGCGATGCTGGCGCTCGCCTCCACGAACGTCCCGCTTCGAGTGATCGCGCTGATCCCCATGTCGGACAACCGCCCCGGCCAACGGGCCTACGTTCCGGGCGACGTGATCCGGATGCACTCCGGCGCGACGGTCGAGGTGATGAACACGGACGCTGAGGGTCGGATGCTCCTCGCCGACGGCCTCTCCTACGCCCGCTCCCTCTCGCCCCGGCTGGCGGTCTCCGTCGCCACGCTGACGGGCGCGCAGGGCGTGGCGCTGGGCGAACGCGTCGCGGCGGTGATCCCGCGCGAGGACGAGCACGCCGACCGCTTCCGCCAGCTCTTCCAGCAGGCCGGCGACGCGACGGGCGATTTGGTGTGGCCTCTCCCGCTCCTCCCGCACTACAAGGCACAGCTCTCCTCCGACGTAGCCGACCTCACGAACGTCGGTGGGCGCATGGCCGGGACCATCACCGCGGCGGCGTTCCTGGAGCACTTCACGCGGGACGAGGAAGGCGAAGCGGCCTACCCGTACGTGCACCTGGACATCGCGCGGCCGGCGTTCCTGGACTCGCCGTACGGCTACCGCCCGAAGGGCGCCAGCGGCTTCGGCGTTCGCCTCCTGCTCGACGCGCTGGCGGCTCTCGGGGAGGGGTGACACGCGGGAGCCACACCCGCGTGCGTTCGTACACCCCCACAGCCCACCCCTTCTCCGATGCGCTCCCTTCTCGCGTTCGCCCTCGTGCTGGCCCTCGGTGCCTGCCGCGAGGCCCCCGAAGCCCCGTCCCCGGACGGCGACGGCCTCACGACGGTCCCCTCTGAGCTTCCCGCCGATCTCGGCCAGACCGACGATGGGGTGATCGATGGGGCTGCGCCCGGCTTCATCGGCGCCACGGCGCCCGAACTCGGCCTCATTCTGGACGATGGCGGCGTGTGCTACGTCTACGAGGACTACGTCGTCCGCGTGGAGCCCATGGGGACGGATGGGGAGCCGCGAGGCGACCGCGTCCGCGTCGGGGACCGCCCGGAGGGGGACGCCTCGCGCGTGATGTGCGACGCCGCCAGCCGTGCGGTGACGGGTGAGGACGAGGTGGACAGCTTCTCTGGCGTGGAGGGCGAGATCCTCATGCTGGACCGTGCGAGCGGGGAGACCGGCCGGCGGCTCGTCGCGCTGGACCTCGCCGCGGGTGACGCCGTCGTGCTGAACGACGCCTACGAAGAGCCCGTCGAGATCGAGAACGGCGCGGTGACCTACGGCGCCCTCGTGCGCGAGGCCACCACGCCCGACGCGCTGGCGGGCGTCGCCTGCGAGCAAGGCGCGGACTACCTCGCGAACGGCCTGACCGTTGGAGTCGTCCAACTCCGGCGGTTCTCGTTCGACTCCCGCGAGACTACCGACACGGGGGCGCTGACCTGTGTCCCGCTCGGCTAGCGAAGGGAAATCCTTGAGCGCCGCGCCACGTCCCGCGCCGACGACCCAGACAGGGGCACCGCTGCGAGCCCTTTGTCGCCACATCGCCGCCTCTCAGACATCGTGAACGCTCTGCCTCTATCCGATGCCGCCGCCTCGCGAGTGGCGGCGCTGCTCCGCGCTGGCGGTACCGCCGTGGTCCCTGCCGAGGGCGTCTACGGGCTGACCTGCGCCGCCAGCCGGCCAGACGCCATCGCGCGGCTGATCCAGTTGAAAGGCCGGGACACGCGCAAGCCCATGCTCGTCCTCGCGCCCGACTGGCGGTCCGCGCGGGCGCTCGCGGCCGAGGTGCCGGACGCGCTCCGCGGACTGGAACGCTCACGTCTCGCCGCTACGATCCTGCTGCCGGCCCGTGACGACGTGCCCTTCGGCCTTGTTGGGCCGGAGCGGCTCGTCGGGGTCCGGCTGCCGGCGGATGATCTCGGGCAAGCGCTGACTGGAACGCTCGGGCTCGTGGTCTCCACCTCCGCCAACCGCTCCGGCGACCCGACGCCGCGCACCCTCTCCGATGTCCCCGAGGCGATCCGCCAGCGGGTCGATGCCGTGGTGGACGGGGGCGAACTGGGCGGGCGTCCGAGCACAGTCGCGCGGTGGAGCCCGGGTCGGCTGGCGGTCCTCCGCGAAGGTGCGGTGGATCGCGATGCGTTGCGTGCAGCGACGGGGCTGGCGGTCGAGTAGAGGCAGGAGCGGCGGGTATCTTCGGCGCGATCCACGCCACCCCGCACCATGAGCGCCCCGCACCGTCCCATCTCCGCCCTCGCCGAGCAAGTCGGCCAGACCGTCACGCTGAAGGGGTGGGTCTACAACACCCGCTACGGCAAAGGCCTCGCGTTCGTCGAAGTGCGCGACGGATCCGGCATCGTGCAGGTGGTCGTGAGCGAGGAGGAGGTCTCGGCGGAGGCGTGGCGGGCGGCGCAGGACGCGACGCAGGAGAGCGCGCTGGAGGTTGTGGGGACCGTCGTGGAGGACAAGCGCCAGACGGGCGGCGTGGAGGTCCGCGCCACCGACGTCACGCTTGTCTCGCTCGCGGAGCCGTACCCGATCACGCCGAAGGAGCACGGCGTCGAGTTCCTGATGGACCGCCGGCACCTCTGGCTCCGCAGCCGCCGCCAGTGGGCCATCGCGCGGGTGCGCAACCGGATCATCATGTCCATCCACGCCTACTTCCAGGAGGACGGGTTCATCCAGATGGACGCGCCCATCCTGACGGGCAACGCGGTGGAGGGCACCAGCACGCTCTTCGAGCTGGACTACTTCGATGAGCCCGCCTACCTCACCCAGAGCGGACAGCTCCACGGCGAGGCCATGGCGATGGCGCACGGCAAGATCTACACCTTCGGCCCGACGTTCCGGGCGGAGAAGTCCAAGACCCGCCGCCACCTGACGGAGTTCTGGATGATCGAGCCGGAGATGGCGTTCCACGACCTCGCGATGAACATGGAGGTCGCCGAAGGGCTCCTGCAGCGGATCGTGCGCGACGCGCTGGCGGACTGCGCCGACGAGCTCGAGATCCTGGAGCGCGACACGAGCGCGCTGGAGGCGAGCACCGCCACGCCGTACCCGCGCCTTTCCTACTCGGAGGCCGTCGAACTCCTCACCTCGGAGAAGACGCAGGAGATGCTCCGCGCCGAAGAGGCGGACCGCCAGCGGGAGAAGGCCGAACTGGAGGAGGAGCGCGATGCGAACGCTGCGCGCTACGGGCAGGCCAAGAAGGGCGAGAAGCGCCGGATCGACGCGCGCCGCATCGAGATCGACAAGCGGCTGGCGCAGATCGAGGAGGACCTGCGCAACCTCCCGCGCTGGATGGAGAGCGCGGCTTCGTTCGAGTGGGGCGCGGACTTCGGCGGCTCCGATGAGACCGTGCTCACGCGCCACTTCGACCGGCCCATCATCGTGCATCGGTATCCGGCGGCGGTCAAGGCCTTTTACATGAAGCGCGACCCCGAGGACGACCGGCTGGCGCTCGGGATGGACGTGCTCGCGCCCGAGGGCTACGGCGAGATCATCGGCGGTGGGGAGCGCGCGACGGATCTGGAGTTCCTGCGCGAGCAAGTGGAGGCGCACGGCCTCCCCGAGAGCGCGTTCGACTGGTACTTCGACCTCCGGCGCTACGGCAGCGTCCCGCACGCCGGCTTCGGGCTCGGCCTAGAGCGGACCATCTCGTGGGTCTGCGGCCTGCAGCACCTCCGCGAGGCCATCCCGTTCCCGCGCCTCATCGGCCGGCTGCACCCGTAAGTCAGGGGCCGGGCCCACCGTTAGGAAGCGGGGCGCTACCTTCGCGTTTCCCCTCCCGGTACCATGGTTCGGCTCCCTCTTCTTCTCGGTCTCGTCGTCGGGCTGGCGGCTCCCGCCGCCGCGCAGTTCACGCTCGCCACGCCCGACACCGCCCGCGTTCTCACCGTCTCCGGCACGGGCCGGGCCGCTGCTGACGCGGACCGCGCGATTCTGACGGTTGCCTTCCAGACCGAGGGCGAAACCGTGGACGATGCGCTGGAGAAGCACGAGCGGGAGGTCGAGCGCGTCCAGACGCTGCTGCTGGAAGCGGGCATTCCGGAGGAGGAGATCAAGCTGGAGCGCGTCTCCATCGGAGAGGGCGGTGGCGGCGGGCGCTTCGAGGCGCCCCGAGGGGGCTCGGGGGAGAGCGCGTTTACGGCCAGCCGGACGCTGATTGTCCGCGTGGACCAGCTGGATCTCGTGCCGTCGCTCATGGCGGCCGTCGTGCGAAACGAAGGCGACGATGCCCTCGACGTGCAGCGGCGAAATGTGGACGTGCGCTATACGGTCCGCGACCCAAACGCGTTGAACGATGACGCCCTGCGCGATGCCGTCCGCAACGCCCGGTCGCGCGCCGACCTGATCGCGGCGATGAGCGGCCTCACGCTGGGCGACGCCCTCACCGTGGTGGAAGCGGGCGCCTCGCCCTGGGGCGCTGAGGCCGCTGCGATGATGGCGATGCGCAACGAGATGGGCTCCGGCCTGACCGAGGGGGAGTACGTCGTCCTCGCCCAGGTCGTCGTCACGTTCCAGATCCGATGAGACAGCCACTCCCCACCGTTCCGTACCGGCCGCTCCCGCTCGCCGAGCATGAGCGCCAGGCGGCCGCCGACGCATTCTTCCACGAGATGGACGCCCGCCGGTCCGTCCGCGACTTCTCCGATGAGCCCGTGCCGCGGGACCTGATCGAGACCGCCATCCGGACCGCCAGCACGGCGCCGAGCGGCGCGCACAAGCAGCCCTGGACGTGGGTCGCGGTCTCGGACCCCGAGATGAAGCGGCGGATCCGTCAGGCCGCCGAGGAGGAGGAGAAGGCGTTCTACGCAGAGCGCGCCTCGGAGGAATGGCTCAACGCGCTGGCGCCGCTCGGCACCACGTGGGAAAAGCCGTTCCTGGAGACCGCGCCGTGGCTCGTGGTCCTGTTCGCACAGCGGTACAGGCCGCGCCCGGACGGCACGCGCGAGAAGCACTACTACGTGCCAGAGAGCTGCGGCATCGCGGCCGGCCTGTTCATCGCCTCCCTCCACCGGATGGGGCTGGCGACACTCACGCACACGCCGAGCCCGATGGGCTTCCTCCGCAACGTGCTCGGCCGTCCGTCTCACGAGGCTGCCATGATCCTGTTTCCCATCGGCTTCCCCGCCGAAAACGCCGAGGTCCCGGACCTCCGGCGGAAGTCGCTGGACGAGGTCTCCGTCTGGTTCGAGGGGTAGGCCCGGTCTCGCGAGTCCGAAGCCGCGAGACAGCGCCTAGCTCCGCTCCAGGATCCAGTCCGCGAGCGCGTCGATCACCACGTCGCGCTCGGGCTCGTTGAGCGTCTCGTGGCGGAGCCCGTCCCAGATCCTGAGCGTGGTGTCCCCGCTGGCGGTCTCCGCCAGCGCGCGCGAGCCGGCGGGATCGGTGATGCGGTCCTCGGAACCGTGGAAGAGGTAGAGCGGCGCCTGAAACGCGTCGCTCTGAAGGTCCACCGCCTGAGAGGTCTGGTAGAGCTCCCACGCCGTTCGAGCGCGGAGGGGCTTCGGTGTGTTGAGCGGATCGTTGACGTACTGCGCCTGCACCCGCTCGTCTCGTGAGAGGTCCTCCAGCCGCAGCGTCCCGAGGCGGGTGTACGGCGCGAACCGCGAGATCATCGGCGCCACGGCGAGCAGCAGGCGCGACGGATCCGGTACGCGCAGGGCAGGAGACGAGAGGACCAGCCCTGCGAAGTCGTCGTGGGGCCGGGAGGTCCACCATCGCGCCGCGATGAGGCCCCCCATCGAGTGGCCGAGGAGGAACCGCGGGGCCTCCGCCGCCGACTGGCGGACGTGCGAGACGAAGCGGTCGGCGTCTTCCAGGTACTCCGTGAACGCGTCGATCTGGCCGCGGGGGCCGTCGCTCTCGCCGTGGCCGCGGAGGTCGAACGCGTGGACCTCGATCCCGCGGAGCATCAGCCGCGAGGCCACGTACGCATAGCGCCCGCTGTGCTCGTGGATGCCATGGATGAGCGCGAGGCTCGCGCGCGTCTCGCCCAGCTCCGGCCGCCAGAGCCGCCAGCGGAGCGAGGGGACGCCGGGCGACTCGCCGTCGAGGGTGCCGGTCGTGTGGGTCATGGGAACGGGGAGTGGTACGGGGCGATACCACGCCGCCCCGCACCCGATCCCGATGCTCCTCCTCGAAGCCGCCCCCGACGCCGACACGATGCTCCAGTTCGTGGACGAGTCCGTCCGCGCGATCCGAGATTCGGGAGGCGAGCCGCGCTACATCGTGGCCGGACCGGAGGCGTATGAGCGTCTGCGTGAGGCCGTCGCGACGCGTTACGGACGCGAGAACCAGCACGTAGAGCAGGTGCAGTGGCTGACGGTCGTCGTGGACCCCGCGCGCGAGGACCGGATCTGCGTCGTCCCGCCCCCGCGCGAGGCCGTGGAGGCCCGCCTCGATACCCTCTAGCCCTGATCCGATGACTGCCACCTGGAACGGCGCCGTCCTGGCGCAGAGCGACGACACGGTCGTCGTGGAAGGCAACCACTACTTCCCGGCCGAGTCGCGCCGCGACGAGTACTTCCGCGACAGCGAGCACACGAGCCGGTGCCCGTGGAAGGGGCTCGCGCACTACAAGAGCATCGTCGTGGATGGCGAGACGAACGAAAACGCGGCCTGGTTCTACCCAGAGCCGAAGGAGGCGGCGGAGGAGATCCGTGATCGGTTCGCGTTCTGGAAGGGCGTGGAGGTGACGGCGGACTGATCGCGCGGCTGGCGGCTTCAGTTCGCGGCATCTCGCGCCGATACCTCGCGCGTGACGCCGGTTTCCCTCCCATCCCCGACGCCTCCGCCGGCGCTCTCCCGCGCCGACGCGCTCTTCGCGTTCGTCCAGGAGATTCTCCCATACCGCCGCTCCATCACCGGCGACGGCCTCCGCCAGACGCTCGACGCTATTGGGGAGCGCATCCCGCTTCAGGTCCACGAGGTGTTTAGCGGGATGCCCGTCCTGGACTGGAATGCGCCGCAGGAGTGGAGCGTCCACGAGGCGCACATCACGCTCCCGGACGGTACCCGCATCGCGGACTGGGAGGCGAGCCCGCTCCACCTCGTCCAGTACTCCGGACCGCGCGAAGAGCGGCGAACGCTGGCCTCGCTTCGGCCGCACCTCCACACGCTCCCCCAGCACCCGGACTGGATCCCGTACCGGACGGCGTACTGGACTGACGATTGGGGGTTCTGCCTGCGGCACAAGACGTTGGAGGCCGCGCTGGAACGGTTCGGCGAAGACGCCGAAGTGGACGTGCTCATCGACTCCCGCCTCCGCGAAGGCGCCATGAGCGTCGGCGAGTGCGTGATTCAGGGCGAGACGGAGCGCGAGATCCTGATTTCGGCGCACGCCTGCCACCCGGCCCTCGCGAACGACAACGCCAGCGCGCTGGCGGTCGCCACCTTCGCGGCCGAGGCGCTCGCACAGGCCGACGACCTCCACCACACCATCCGCTTCGTGTTCGCGCCCGGCACCATCGGGGCGATCGCGTGGCTGGCGGCCAACCCGGGCTGCGGCGAGCGGATCGCGGGCGGCTACGTGCTCGCCAACCTAGGGGACCGCGGTCCGTTCGTCTACAAGCAGACGCGACGTGGAACCCTGGACGCGCCCACCGCCGCGGACCGCGCCGTCTCCACGCTCTACCCCGGCATCGAGACGCGACCGTTCGACCCCTTCGGCTACGACGAACGGCAGTACAACTCGCCCGGCTTCAATCTGCCCATCGGGCGGCTTACGCGGACGCCGCACGGCGAGTACCCCGAGTACCACACCTCCGCAGACGACCTCGCGCTGCTCTCCCCTGAGGCGCTCGCGGACGCGCTGGACACAGTCCTCACGCTCGTGACGGCGCTGGACGGGAACGCGCGCTACTTCGCGACCCAGACCTACGGCGAACCCATGCTCGGCCGGCGCGGGCTTTACGAACCCATCGGGGGCGTCGCGCTCGCGCCGGAGGCCCAGCGCGCGATGATCTGGGTGCTCAACCTCTCCGACGGTCGCCACGACCTGCTCCACATCGCCCAACGGAGCGGGCTCCCCTTCGATGCGGTCCGCGCGGCGGCCGACCGACTCCTCGCCGCCGACCTCCTCCGTTTCGCCCCCGACTCCGACGCTCCCGGCGATGCCTGACCTCTCCCGGTACGCTCGCTCCCGCGCCCACCAGGAACGCGCTCACGCGCTCATCCCGGGCGGCGCGCACACCTACGCCAAAGGTGACGACCAGATGCCCGAGCACATGCCCGTCGTGATCGCACGAGGGGAAGGGTGCCGCGTCTGGGACCTGGACGGCAACGACTACATCGAGTACGGCATGGGGCTCCGGGCCGTCACCCTCGGGCACGCCGAGCCCCGCGTCACGGCTGCCGCCAGCCGAGCGATGGAGGCGGGCCTCAACTTCACGCGCCCGGCCGCCATCGAACTGGAAGCCGCCGAGACGCTGGCCGCCCTTATCCCGAGCGCGGAGCGGGTCAAGTTCTGCAAGGACGGCTCCAGCGCCACCACCGCCGCCGTCAAGCTGGCGCGCGCCGCCACCGGGCGCGACCTCGTCGCCGTCTGCTCGGACCACCCGTTCCTCTCGCAGGACGACTGGTTCATCGGCACGACGGAGATGAACGCGGGCATCCCCCAGCCCATCCGCGAGCTGACGGTCGGCTTCCCCTACGGCGATCCCGAGGCGCTGCGTGCGCTGTTCGCGTCGCGGCCCGGCGAGATCGCGTGCGTCATCCTCGAAGCCGTCCGCGGCCCCGAGGACCCGACTGACTATCTCCGCGAAGTCCAGGCAATCTGCGCTGCCCACGGCGCGGTCTTCGTGCTGGACGAGATGATCACCGGCTTCCGCTGGGACGCCCGCGGCGCGCAGGGGCTCTACGGCATCACGCCGGACCTCTCCACCTTCGGCAAAGCCCTCGCCAACGGCTTCGCCTGCTCCGCGCTCGTCGGCCGCGCAGAACTGATGGAACTGGGCGGCCTCCGAACAGACGCCGACCGGGTTTTCCTGCTCTCCGCTACCCACGGCGCCGAGACGAGCGGGCTGGGCGCCGCCATCGAGACGATGCGGATCTGTGCGGAGGAGGACGTGGCGGGCACGCTCCAGCGGCAGGGCGCGCGACTCCGCGAAGGGGTTCGCCAGGTCACCGAGGCCCGCGGCCTCGGCGACTACTTCGGCACCGCCGGGCGGGACTGCAACCTCGTCTTCTACACCCGCGACGCGGACCGCCAGCCGAGCCAGCCCTTCCGCACGCTCTTCCTCCAGGAGATGACCGCGCGGGGCGTCCTCGCACCATCATTCGTCGTCTCCGCTGCCCACGACGACGAGGCCATCGACCGCACCGTCGAGGCTGTGGACGGGGCGCTGGCGGTCTACGCGCGCGCGATCGACGCGGGACGCGTGGACGGACTGCTCGTGGGGCGGCCCGTGCAACCCGTATTCCGTCGGAAAAACGGGACGGTCTGGAGCGCGGAATCGTCGGCCGCGGGGGATGGCGCGGCCGTTGCTACTTCTCCCATCTCCAACGCCGCCCCACTCCCCTCATGAAAGTTGTTCTGTTCTGCGGAGGCGAAGGCATGCGGATCAAAGACCACTCCGGTCCGATCCCCAAGCCGATGGTGACCGTCGGCTATCGCCCGATCCTCTGGCACCTCATGAAGTACTACGCCCACTACGGGCACAAGGACTTCATCCTCTGCCTCGGCCACGGCGCGGACTACATCAAGCGCTACTTCGTGGAGTACGACGAGACCGTCTCCAACGACTTCGTGCTGAGCGGAGGCGGGACCGTGGAACTCCTCCAGTCCGACATCCACGACTGGCGCATCACGTTCGTCGATACGGGCCACACCGCGTGCGTCGGCGAGCGGCTGATGGCGGTGCGGCCGTTCCTCCAGAACGAGGAGTGGTTCCTCGCGAACTACGCCGACGGCGTCTCGGACGCCCCGCTGGACGACGTCGTTCGGTTCGCGAAGGCGAGCGGGCGGGCGGCCACCTTCCTGGGTGTGCAACCCAACTACACGAGCCACGTCGTCCGAGCGGACGCGGACGGCGCGGTCAAGAGCATCGAGCACGTCACGGAGATCGGCCTCCGTATCAACGGCGGGTTCTTCGTGTTCAACCAGCGCGTGTTCGACTTCATGGAGCCCGGCGACGACATCATGGGGCCGCCGGCCCACCGGATGGCCGCCGTCGGAGAGCTGGGGACGTACGAGTACCGCGGGTTCTGGGCGTGCATGGACACGTTCAAAGAGAAGCGGCTGCTCGAAGACATCCACAAGACCGGCGACGCCCCGTGGGAGGTGTGGAATGACGGGCCGCGTCTCGCCGGCGACGGCGGGCTACAGCGGATCCATCTCGCGGCTCCCCGGCTGGCGGACTGACCCGACGTGTTCGACCTCGCCTCATCGCTCGGCCCCTCCGAGCCATTGCACCTCGTCTGCCTCGGCGCCCACGCCGACGACATCGAAATCGGGGCAGGGGGGACGGTGCTCCGGCTGCTGGCGGAGCGTCCGCTAACTCACGTGGTCTGGGCCGTCCTTACCGGCGGCGAGGACCGCCAGCGCGAGGCGCGCGAGAGCGCGGACGCCCTGCTGGCGGGCGCCGCGAGCGTACGAATCGAGACGCCAGGGTTCCGCGACGGGCACCTCCCCTGGCAGGGTTCGGAGCTCAAAGACTGGGCGCGCGAGGCGTTCAATGACGTGCGCCCCCACCTCGTCCTGAGCACCGGACGCGACGACTGCCACCAGGACCACCGGCAGACTGCGGACCTCGCGTGGCAGACGTTCCGCGGCGCGACCATCGCGGAAGTCGAGATCCCCAAGTGGGACGGAGACTCCGTGCGCCCCAACGCCTTCGTCCGGCTGGACGATGCGACGGTGGAAGACAAACTCGCGCACCTCCAGACGCACTTCGCCAGCCAACGCGCGAAGGGCTGGTACGACCCCGATACGTTCCGCGCGACGCTCCGCCTCCGCGGCATCGAGGCCGGATGCCGATGGGCAGAGGCGTTCACGTGCCGGAAGCTGACGTGGTGAGGCTCGCGCTGGCGGTTCTCCTCCTCGGGTCGAGCTGCGCCGAGCCGGACCGTCCTGTCATCGTCCGCGAGAGCCGAGCAGTAGAGGCCCAGGGCCGCACCTTCCACGTCGACCAACAGCACCCGGGGGCGAGCGACCGACACCCCGGCACCGAGGCGAAGCCGTGGCGCACCCTCTCCCGCGCGACCGGTCGCGGCGTGCTCCGTCCCGGCGACACCGTCGTCATCCACGAGGGCGTGTATCGCGAGAGCGTGGAGCCCCGCGAGGGCGGCCGTCCCGGCGCGCGCATCACCTTCCGCGCGGCCGAGGGGGAAACGGTCGTCATCACCGGCGCAGATCTCGCCGCCGACTGGCGCCGCCAGTCCGACGGCACGTGGCGCCGGGCGTGGACGGGTCCTCCTCTCCCGACCTACTCCGACGATCCCGTCTTTCGGCAGGAGATGGTGATCGAGCGGGGCGAGGTCCTGCGCCCCGTCTGGCACCGCGACTCTCTCCGCGCGGGCACGTTCTGGGCCGAGGGACCGCCAGAATCGCCCGCGGCCCTCGTTGCGCGGTTTCGGGAGGGACCGGACCGAGTGGAGGTGGCTCATCGCGCGCGCCTGTTCTGGCCGCTCGGCGCGGATCCGAATGCGGAGTGCGGGAGCGCCGGCACGCCTGGCTACTTCCGGATACAGGGGCTCACGTTCCGGCACGCCGCCAATCGCGCACAGATCGGCGCGGTGTGCCTCGGAAGCGCCGGGTCGCTGGCGGAAGCTGTACGCGTGGAGTGGACCAACGCGCGCGGCCTCGACGTGTCGGGGCGCGAGCACCTGATCCGCCAGTCGGCGGCGGACTACAACGGGCAGATGGGGTGGGGCGGAGCCTGTGCCTCGTGCGTGATCGAGGACTCCCGGGCCGTCGGCAACAACTGGAAGGGGTACGATCCGTTCTGGGAAGCGGGCGGCGGGAAGTGGGTGCGTACGACAGACACCGTCATCCGCCGCTTCCTCGCGCGAGACAACGACGGGCCCGGGATCTGGCTCGACATCGACAACGCGGACAACACCATCGAGGGCTGCCTCGCTGAGAACAACGCCATCGCGGGGATCGCGCTGGAGTTCCGCACCGTGCGGACGCTCGTGCAGCACAACGTGGTGCGCGGGACGCGATGGGTGGGGTGGTCGGGCAGCGGGGTCATCTCTCAGGCCGCGAGCCACAACGTCTTGCTACACAACACGATCACCAGCAACGAGGGGGGCGGGATCTGGCTCCGGCGCGACCCCGACAAGCGCGCCGAGGACGAGCACACGCTCGTCGCCCGCAACCTCGTGATGGGCAACGTCACCCGCCGCGACGTGGAAGCGCGCGAACTCTCCGTCGAGGGCGAGACGGCGTCGGACGTGCGGACGCACACCTTCCGGCACAACGCCATCGGATTCGTGCGGGACCGCGAGGCCATCTGGCGCTCGTCGTTCTTCGTGCACCCCACGGAGACCCCCGCCGGATACCGCAGCGACGACCTCTCCGGCTGGCGGCGCCTCGTGACAGAGACGGGGACGGTGCGCGAGGCGGGTGGCATGCTCCCGGAGCCCGGGCCGTTCCCCCGAGCGGGGGCCATCGGGGCGTACGCACGGGTGGCGGGCCGGCACGGCGCGCAGGCCGAGGCCGTCGGGCTCGGACCGCTGCCGCGCTGACCACGACGCGGTGGGGCCCGTTCGGAGCCTCCGCCAGCCGACGGCGGGAACGCCGCGGCGCCTCGCGCGAACTTGGGGCATGCCTGACATGACTCGCCTCCCCGAACGCCTCGCGGCCGTACGCGAGCGCATCGATGCCGCCTGCGCCCGCGCCTCGCGCGACCCGTCCGAGGTCACGCTCGTGGCCGTGACCAAGACGTTCCCGCTGGACGTGCTCCGCGCCGTCCTCGACGCCGGCCTCACCGATCTCGGCGAGAACCGCGCGCTGGAGTTCGCCGAGAAAGCCGAGGCCCTGGGCGACCGCCCGACGTGGCACTTCATCGGCAGCCTGCAGCGGAACAAAGCCCGCGAGGTGGCCGAGCACGCCGACCTGTTCCACGCGCTGGATTCGCTCCGCCTCGCGAAAGAGCTGAACAAGCGCGCGCGAAACGCCGGGCGGGTGCTCCCGTGCCTCGTGCAAGTGAACATCTCTGACGAAGACGCCAAGCACGGCGTCGCGCCCGGCGCGCTGGCGGCGCTGCTTGAGGAAGTCGCCGCGTTCGAGCACATTGAGGTGCGCGGCCTCATGGGGATGGCGAAGCTCGTCCCGCCCGAGGAGCGCGAGGCGGTCGTGAGGCCACAGTTCGCCCGGCTCCGCCAGCTGGCGGAGAGCATCGGGCGGGACCGGCTCCCGTTGCTCTCGATGGGCATGAGCGGAGATTTCGAGATCGCGATAGAAGAGGGCGCCACGCACATTCGCGTCGGTAGCGCGTTGGTGGGGCGTCGCGGGGACTGAGAACCCCGCGGCCCCATCCGTAGTTTGCGCGATCCGCCTTCCTCGGCGCCGCGCCTTCGCCATCGGCCGCTCCCGCTATGCTTCAGTCACGCGACATCCGCAACCTCCGCAATCAGCTCAAGAAGCGCACGTTCGGCGGCGGCTACGACGTGGCCGAGGTGGATCAGCACCTCACGAATCTCGCCGAACGGTGGGAGGACGCGAGCGAGCAGCTCCACGCTGCGCAGGAGAAAGTGGCGGAGTTGGAGGAGAAGCTCAAGCACTACGAGAAGGTGGAGCTCGCTCTTCAGGAAGCGCTGGAGACCGCCCGCGACACCGCCCGCCGGACCGAGGAGTCCGCAGACCGCAAGGCCCGCCTCATTATCGAAGAGGCGGAGCTTCGGGCGCAGCGGATCATCCAGGAGGCGGAGAACGAGCGGTACGGCCTGCGCCAGGACCTCACCCACCTCACGAACCGGCAGAACGAAGTGGCCGCCCGCCTGCGGAGCTTCCTCATGTCCGAGTTGGAGATGCTCGCCCAGTTCCAGGGCGAGGACCCGGTGGGCTTCATCAAGCTGGTCGCGCCTGAGCGCTCCTCCGCTGAACGGACCCTCCCCAAAAGCGCCGCGCCCATCGGCGGACCGCCCGCGGACGACGACGATTTAGACGAGATGCTCGAGGAGTCCGGTGGCACGGTCGCGGAGGCGGAGCCCGCGTCCCAATCGGAGCCGGCGCCCGAGCCGGAGGCGGCGGCCCCGGTGCCGCCCACCTCGCAGCCGCAGGCGTCTCCCGCCAGTGGGGCGGAGGTCGCGGACGAGGGCGCGGCGGATGAGGCGCCGTCGCCGCAGCGCCGCGTGATCCCGCGCAGCCCGTGGCCGGACGTGGACCCTCCGCGCGTTCCCCCGACCCCATGGGCCCCGGTCTCCGAGGCCACCGAGGTACGTGACGATGCGACGGAAGCACCGGCAGACGCTCCAGTAGACGCTGCCGCGAGTCTGCCCCTCCGAGACGAGCGCGAGCCGGAGGAGACGCCCCAGCCTCCCGCGGCTCCCAGTTGGTCTTCCCCCGGGAGCTTTCCCTCCACGCCTTCTCCCGAGACCTCCAAGGAATCGGGCGGGTGGAGCTTGCGCTCCCTCGTGACCGGCAGCGACGACGAGAGCCCCGAGGCCAAGGACAAGCACCATGAGGCGGTCCGCCGCATCATGGAGGACATGGACTGAGCGCGGAGGCGGTTTCCATCGGGTCTCTGCGGGATCGGTCCGGCCGGCTGGCGGTATGCTCCGCCGTTCCCCTGACTGCCCGACCGCATGACCGCCGACGACCTCACCCGCCCCGTCCAGGAAGCCGCCGACGCCCTCCGCCAGCGCCTCGGCGACTCGCCCGCCCGCGTGGGCATCATCCTCGGCACCGGCCTCGGCAAGCTCGTGGACGAGATCGAGGTCCAGGACTCGATCCGCTACGACGAGATTCCGAGCATGCCGCTCTCCACCGTGGAGAGCCACGTCGGGCGACTGATCTACGGCACGCTCCGCGGTGTCCCGGTCCTCGCGATGCAGGGCCGCTTCCATCTCTACGAGGGCTACTCCGCGCACGAGATCACGCGCCCGGTCCGCGTCCTCGCGGCGCTCGGCGTGGAGACGCTGCTGATCTCGAACGCGGCCGGCGGCATGAACCCGCTCTTCCAGCGGGCAGACCTCATGCTGCTCACCGACCACATCAACCTCCAGGGCGTCAACCCGCTCACGGGACCGAACGTGGACGAGTGGGGCCCGCGCTTCCCGGACATGAGCGAGCCGTATGACGAGGACCTCCGCCAGTCGGCCGAGGCCGCGGCGCTCAAGCGGGGCGTCAAGCTGCAGCAGGGCGTCTACGTAGCGGTCGAGGGCCCCAACCTGGAGACGCGCGCGGAGTACCGCTTCCTCCGGACCATCGGCGCTGACGCCGTGGGCATGAGCACCGTCCCGGAGGTGATCGTCGCGAAGCACATGGGCCTCCGCTGCATGGCCATCTCGGTCATCACGGACGAGTGCTTCCCGGACGCGCTCGAGCCGGTCTCCATCGCGGACGTGCTGACGGCCGCGGCTGAGGCCGAGCCGCGACTGACGCAGATCATGGGCGACGTCGTGGAGACGCTGGCGTAGCCTGTATCGTCCCGCTGGCGCCGTCGCTCGGCGGTGGCCCGCGGGGAAACGTCCCCCGCCCGACAGGGTAGGAGGGACATCCCTCTTCTCACTCCCCTTTCCGACATGGCTTTCGAGCTTCCCGACCTCCCCTACGCCTACGACGCCCTGGAGCCGCACATCGACGCGCGGACCATGGAGATCCACCACTCCAAGCACCACCAGGGGTACACCAACAAGCTCAACGCGGCCCTCGAAGGCACCGAGTGGGCGGACACGCCCATCGAGGAGACCCTCGCCAACCTGGACGCACTGCCCGAGGAGAAGCGCACGGCCGTCCGCAACAACGGCGGCGGCTTCCTCAACCACGGGATCTTCTGGACCACGATGAGCCCGAACGGCGGCGGCGAGCCCACCGGTGAGCTGGCGACGGCCATCGACCGCGACTTCGGCTCGTTCGACGCCTTCAAGGAGGCGTTCGCCAACGCCGCGAAGGGCCAGTTCGGCAGCGGCTGGGCGTGGCTGGAGGTCAAGGACGACGGCACGCTGCAGGTCCACGGCCACGCGAACCAGGACAACCCGGTGATGCACGGCGCCCACCCGGTCCTCGGGATCGACGTGTGGGAGCACGCCTACTACCTCAACTACCAGAACCGCCGCCCGGACTACGTCGAGGCGTGGTGGAACGTGGTCAACTGGGACGAGGCGGACCGCCGCTACCGCAGCTACGTGGCGCAGTCGTAGCACGCGCACTGGCACCGCCAGCCCGGCGGGCGCTCCAGGTCTGGGGCGCCCGCTTTTTTTCTGCCGCGCGACCCGGTAGGGTGGAGGGGGAGTGAAGAGGCGGGGCGGACCCGGGGCGTCCCCGGAGGGACTCCGTACCTTCCGTGCTGTGACGGTCCTCCGCCTCCCGTTCCTCCGCCGCCTTGTAGCCGGCCTGGCACTCGCCGGGTTGCTGCTGCCGCTCATGCCTCAGGCCGAGGCTAAGCGGCCCGTCGAGGACCGGCTGGCGGAGATCCTCGGCCACGCCGACGCGGTCTCGGAGGCACTGGATGCCTCCCGCGAATCGGCCGACCCGCTCGGCGCGTTCGTCGCGGCCTACGCGTTGGCGACGGGTCTGGACGCGGATGACATCCGCGCCAAGCTCGGCGGTGATGCGCTGTGGCTGACGACGGAGATCCCGAGCCCGCTCGCCGTCGCCGCTCCGTCCGTCCCGACGGGCACCACGCCAGACCGCGCCCTCACGGCCACGGTCCCGGCGACCCTGAGCATCCGGCTCGCGCTGGAGCCCGTGGAGGCTGTCGTCTCCGCCCGCTCCGCGACGCCGGCCGCCGTCTCTCCCCGCGCGCACGGCGCTCGCGGACCCTAGGCGCCAGCGGGTCCGGCTCTGGACCCGCGCCCCCCGCTGACTTCCCCTGCCGCGCGAGTGGTCGCGCGGTGATTCCGACACGTTTCCCCGCGTCCCTGTCACCCACGGGACGCCCCTATCCCCATGCAAGGCAACGGATTCAAGATCTCAGCCGTCCTCGCCTTCGTGCTCCTGTCGCTCTACTACCTCTTCCCGACGGTCCAGCGCACGCTGGACGAGCGGGAGATCGCAGCGATGTCCGAGGACGAGGCGACGGCCTACCGCGAAGCCAACTACGACGACCTCCAGGCGACCCGCGAGCGGTCGCTCAACCTCGGCCTGGACCTCCAGGGCGGCATGCACGTCACCCTCGAGGTGGGCGCCGCGGCGCTCATCCGCGAACTGGCGGACGACCGCACCGACGAGACCTTCGACGAGGCGCTGCGCATCGCGCAGGAGCAGTCGCTGGAGAGCCGCGACAACTTCGTGGACCTCTTCGTGGCCGCCATCGAGGACGTGCGCCCCAACACGCGCCTGGCCCGCTACTTCCGCAACGCCTCTGACGAGATCAACGCGCGGAGCTCCAACGACGAGGTGGCGGCCGTCCTCAAGGTGGAGCTGGAGGAGGCCGTGACCCGCGCCACCCAGATCGTCCGCCAGCGCGTGGACCGCTTCGGCGTGACCGAGCCCTCCATCCAGAAGCAGGGCTCGAACCGGATCATCGTCGAGATGCCGGGCGTGACGGAGCCGCAGCGCGTCCGCAACCTCCTCCGCGGCACCGCGAAGCTGGAGTTCCGCCTCATGCCGGACCCGGGTCAGGTGGCCCAGGTCGCGCAGTCGCTCGTCGCCTACGTGGACGAGGGCGAGGAGGCCGAGGCAGACTCCGCCGCGACGGAGACGGAGGCCGCTCCGGACTCCACCGCCGCAGGCGAGGACTCCACGACTGCGCTCGACGTCGCCGCGCTGGCGGAGGCGGAGCAGGAGGCGGAGAGCGCCGTGCGGGACCGCCAGCTCTCCGAGCTGCTGACCATCGTCCCGGGGCAGTCCGTCCCGTACGTGGGGCAGGTGGCCGTCCGCGACACGGCCGCCGTCGGCGCCATCCTCCGCCGCCCGGACGTGGCCCGGCTCATCCCGCCGACGATGGACCTGCTCTTCTCCGCGCGCCCCGTCGAGGGTCTGGAGGAGGAGGCCTACTGGCTGCTGGCGGTCAATGACCGCGTGGAGCTCGAAGGCGACGTGGTCACGGACGACGGTCCGGACTTCGCCCCGTTCACGAACGCCCCGCTCGTGTCCCTCTCCATGAACACGGACGGCGCCACGCGTTGGGCCCAGCTCACGGGCGCGAACATCGGCCGCCCGGTCGCCATCGTGCTCGACGGTCTCGTGTACACGTGGCCGGTCATCCAGAGCGCCATCACCGGTGGCCGCACCTCCATTGAGGGCGTGACCCGTACGGAGGCAGAGGACATCGTGACTGTTCTGAAGAGTGGCGCGCTGCCCGCACCGGTCCAGATCGTCGAAGAGCGGACGGTCGGGCCGAGCCTCGGTCAGCAGGCCGTGACGGCCGGCACCCGTTCTCTCATCATCGGCTTCCTGCTGGTGGTCGTGTTCATGGGCTTCTACTACCGGACCGCCGGTCTGGTGGCGGGCGTGGCCCTCGTGCTGAACGTGCTGTTCATCTTCGGCATCCTCGCAGGCTTCGGCGCGACGCTGACGCTGCCGGGCATGGCGGGCATCGTGCTCACCATCGGTATGGCGGTGGACGCCAACGTGCTCATCTTCGAGCGCATCCGAGAGGAGATGGCCAGCGGCAAGACGCTGAAGGCGGCCGTCCAGGGCGGCTTTGAGAAGGCGCTCTCCGCCATCGCGGACGCCAACATCACCACGTTCCTGATCGGCGTCATCCTCTACTCGTTCGGCCTCGGGCCCATCCAGGGCTTCGCCGTGACGCTCATGGCGGGCATCGTGACGAGCCTCTTCACGGCTCTCGTCGTCACCCGTCTCTTCCTCGACTACCTCGTCCAGGGCCGCGGCGCCAACGTCGCCTTCGGCTAAGGGTACCCGGCGC
>DUBD01000144.1 GCA_012960515.1 Bacteroidota bacterium
GTGGGAGGGGGGCTCCTCCTGGCGGCTGGCTCCTTCCTCCCTCCCCCGAATTACCCTCGGCGACGAGCACGTTGCTGGGCTTCAGGTCGCGGTGGACCACGAGGCGGGCGTGGGCGAACTGGACGGCCTCACAGACCTGCGCGAAGAGCGCCAGCCGGGAGTCCACGCTCAGCCCGTTGCGCTCGGCGTAGGCCGTGATGGGCTCGCCCTCCACGAACTCCATCGCGAAGTAGGGCCGCCCGTCTGCGGTGAGCCCGCCGTCCAGGATCCGCGCGATGGCGGGGTGTTCCAGCCGCCCAAGGATCCGGCGCTCGGCCATGAACCGCCGGGCGTCCCCCGTGCGTAGCACCTTCAGCGCGACGGTCTGCTCGAAGGTGCCATCGGCGCGGTGGGCGCGCCAGACCTCGCCCATCCCGCCCTCGCCGACCTTCTCCGCCAGCCGGTACGGCCCGACCTGCGCGCCGGGCGCGAGGCCGCCGGGCGCGATCTCGGAGGCGAGGCCGGAGAAGAAGCCGCCCGCGTCGGCGTCGGCATCCAGGAGGGCGGCCACCTCGGCGCGGACGGCCGGGTCCGGCTCGGCGCGGAGCCGCTCGGCCTGCGCCTCCGCCGGGAGGTCCGCGACCTCGGCGAAAAGCGCGTCGATGCGGGACCAGAGGGCGGGGTCGGTGCTCATGCCGGGATCACGCAGCGGCGGGCGTCAGGGGATCACGCGCCGGGCTGGCGGCCGTCGGGAGCGGGGGCGGCGGGCTCGTCCGCGAGCGTGCGGTAGAGCCACGCCTGCGCCATCCGCCAGTCGCGCTTGACCGTGGGCGTGGAGACGCCGAGCGCGGCCGCGGTCTCCTCCACGCTCATGTCGCCGAAGAACCGGCACTCCACGACGCGCGCCTTCCGTCCGTCGAGCGCCGCCAGCTGGTCGAGCGCGGCGTCCAGCGCGAGGACGGCGTGGTCGTGCGCGGGGCCGCTCGCGAGGCGGGCCGCGTCCGTGAGGTCCACCCGCGCGAGGCCGCCGCCGCGCTTCTGCGCGCTCCGCCGCCGGGCGTGGTCCACGAGCACGTGCCGCATGGCCTTCGCGGCCACGCCGAGGAAGTGGCTCCGCCCCTCGAAGTCCGCGAGGTCGCCGTCCGCCAGCCGGAGGTACGCCTCGTGGACGAGCGCCGTCGTGTTCATGGTCTGCATGGACGGCCCCTGCCGGATCTGCTCCGCCAGCCGCCGGAGCTCCGCGTAGACGAGCGGAAAGAGGCGGTCCAGCGCGCCGCCCTCGCCCGCGTTGAGGGCGCCGAGGAGACGGGTGACCTCCGAGGCGTCGGGCGGCATGATCCCTCGCGAGCGAGTCCTGCGTGATGGGGAAGAAACGGGCGCTCGGCTAGCGCCCCGAGAGTATAGCCCAGCGCCTGGAATAGCCGGTGCGCCGCCCGCGCGCCCGTTCGGCTGGCGGAGGCCCCCGGCGAGCGCGAGGCCTTCAGATCGCGGCGTATCGCCTCCAGAGGCAGATCGTGCGCCGCGTGGTTTCGCGTGAGGGCTCCCGGCGCCGTTCTCGGTAGACACCAACAGACCCACCCCCGCAGAGCCATGACGTCCCCCTCCCTGCGCCTCACGCGCGCCCTTCTCTTTACCCTCCTCCTGAGCCTCGTCGGGGCCGATGTCGCGGCGGCCCAGGGCATCTTCGGCCGCGCCCGCGATGCCGCCCGCCGCGCCGCTGAGCGCGAGGTGGAGCGCCGCACCGAGCGCGCCGCCGAGCGCGCCGTGGAAGCCCTCTTCGACGCCGGCGAGGACGCCATCGAGTGCCTCTTCACCGACCCCGAGTGCATCGCCTCCGCGCAGGAGAGCGGGGAGGACGTGGTCCTCGTGGACGATGACGGCCGCTACGTGGACGCCGAGGGCAACCCGGTCTCCGAAGACAACGCCGAGGACGCCGTCATCCGAGGCGGCACGGCCGCGGCGACCGCCAGCGCGCGGCCGGGCGAGGGCGCCTGGAACAACTACGACTTCGTGCCGGGCGCGCGGCCGCTCTTCGTCGAGGACTTCGAGCGCGACTACGTGGGCAACGTCCCCAGCCGGATCGACTTCCACGAGGGGCTCATGGAGGTCGTGAGCGAGGACGGCAACCAGATGCTCCGCTTCTCGGACGCGGGCGCCTTCTCGATCCCCCTTCCGGAGACGCTCCCCGAGCGGTTCACCATCGAGTTCGACATCTACCACGGCGACAACTGGAACTACACCGTGCTCGGGACTGGCCCGCTGGTGGACCCGGACGACGGCTACAGCGTCTTCCACGGCGACATCAAGAACCACAATGCTGCGGAGTTCCGCGTCGGGAGCTTCTTCCAGACCGGCGTGCACTCTGAGGAAGGGGGCTCCGGCCTCGTGAACCAGGACGCCCACGAGCAGGCGATGGTGCCGGTCCGCATCGCGGTGGACGGCTCGTACGTCAAGATGTACATCGGCGAGGCCCGCGTGGCCAACATCCCGAACGCAGACGTGCAGCGGACCGACCGCATCCTCTGGACGGCCGCCGGCGAGATCGGTGCGGTGGACGATGACCGCGTGGGGCCGGTGCTCGTGGACAACATCCGCGTGGCCGCGGGCGGCCGCGAGATCCTCTACGAGCAGCTCCAGGCCAACGGCCGCGTCGCCACGAAGGGCATCCTCTTCGATACCGCCAGCGCCACGCTGCGGCCGGAGTCCACGCCCACGCTCAACGACATCGCGCGGATGCTGCAGCAGTACCCGGACCTCCGCCTTCGCATCGAGGGCCACACGGACAACACCGGCTCTGCGGACGTCAACATGAGCCTCAGCCAGCAGCGCGCGGAGTCCGTCGTGGCCTACCTCACCGGCCAGGGCATCGATGCCTCGCGGCTGCAGGCCGCCGGCATGGGGCAGACCGCGCCCGTCGCGGACAACGCCACCGCGGAGGGCCGCCAGCAGAACCGCCGCGTGGAGCTCGTCCAACTCGACGCCTCCGGTCAGCCCATGGGCGGCACGGCCCCCGCCGGTAGCCTCGGCGACGGCGGCAACTAACCCCCTCGCCGGCCCGGCCGCCCCCCGCTGGCGGTCCGGGTCGGCGTTCGCTTGTCTCACCTTGTGGCGGAGCCGCGAGATCGCCGCGGCCTGCCCGTATTCCCCCCTACGCCTACCACCGCTATGCGCATTCTCGCCGTTCTCCTCCTCCTGGCCTCCGCTTCCGCGAGTGCTCAGGACGCCGCCATCCGCTTCGCGGACGCCGACCCCCGAGACCTCTCGTTCGAAGCCATCGTCAACGAACTCCACGTCATCACGTCCTGGGATGACATGGAGGAGCGGGAGGACGGCGCCGTGCCGGTCGTGATCGTCAGCGCCCTCGTGGCGGACGACGAGATCCTGGAGATGGGCCGCACGCGCTTCGTCGCGATGCCCGTCCGGGAGGTCCGCCGCGGGGCCACGCTCCGCGATTCCGAGGTCCGGCTGAGCCGGGAGTACCGCGAGGCACGAGCCAAGACCGGAATGAGCGGCGACCTCTTTCGTCCCACCAACCTCGTCGGTCACGGCGAGACGGAGATCCCGGGTGACATGTGGTACCCCGGAGACCTGTTCTTTCCGGGCGACATGTTCTTCCCTGGTGACATGTTCTTCCCCGGTGAGATGCTCGGCCCCAAGCGCGAAGAGGCGTCCGTCCAACTGGCGGGACACGCCGTCGGGCGGTTCTCGGCGAAGGAGGTGGACGAGCGCGAGCTCATCCGTGTCGCGCGGACGGTGAACCCTCGTGCCTACGAATCGGG
>DUBD01000145.1 GCA_012960515.1 Bacteroidota bacterium
TCCGCCGCTCGCTCGGCGTGGTGTTCCAGGACTTCCAGTTGCTGCCGGACCGGAGCGCCTACGACAACGTGGCCTTCGCGCTGTACGCGACCGGGCACCGCGGCTCCGAGGTCAAGCAGCGCGCGATGCAGGCGCTCTCGCAGGTGGGCCTGCTCCACCGCGCGAAGGCGCGGCCGAGCGAGATGAGCGGCGGCGAGCAGCAGCGCGCGTGCATCGCCCGAGCGATCGTCAACGACCCGGTGCTGATGCTGGCCGACGAGCCGACGGGCAACCTGGACCCTCGCGTGGCGGACGAGATCCAGAAGCTGCTCGTCAAGCTCAACCGCCAGGGGATGGCGCTCCTCATGGCGACCCACGACTACCGCCTCGTGCGAGCCTTCCCAGCACGGACGATCGCGCTGGTCAAGGGGCGGCTCGTGGAGGTGGACCCGGAGTCGCTCTAACGCGACGGGCGCACGACCGGCCCGGGCGCTCCCGCCCGCAGCGACCGCCAGCACCTCGGGCTGTGAGCACTGTTCGTGACGCGCTGAGGCCCGCTGGCGGCTCTCCCCCGCAGCGCCTTGCGAGGGCACGAGTATCTTCGCGCCCGCCGCTTCATACTCCCATCACCCACTCGGCCCACACATGGAGCTCCTCTCCCAGATCATCGACGCCATCAACGGCGTCCTCCGATGGCCACTCGTCATCGGCCTGCTCGGCACGGGGCTTTTCCTCACGATCCGCCTCGGGTTCGTCCAGTTCCGCCGCCTCGGTCACGGCTTCGCCGTCGCCACGGGCCGCTACGACGACCCCGACGAGCCGGGTGACGTGAGCCACTTCCAGGCGCTCACCACCGCACTCTCCGCGACGGTGGGCGTGGGCAACATCGCCGGCGTCGCGCTGGCGATCCACATCGGCGGGCCCGGCGCGCTGTTCTGGATGTGGGTGACCGCTCTCCTCGGCATGGCCACGAAGTACGCCGAGGTGACCCTCGCGCAGCAGTACCGCGATGTCCACGTGGACGAGGACGGCAAGGCCTGGGAAGGCTCGGTCTCCGGCGGCCCGATGTACTACATCGAGCGCGGGCTTGGGAAAAACTGGAAGCCCGTCGCGATGTTCTTCGCGTTCGCGCTCATGCTGACCTCGTTCATGACGGGCAACGCCGTGCAGGCGAACACCGTCGCGACGCAGGTCTTCGACCAGTTCGGCACGCCGGTCTGGATTACCGGACTCGTCACCGCCACCATCGTCGGCATCGTGATTATGGGCGGCATCAGCCGCATCGGCAAGGTGACGAGCATCGTCGCGCCGGTGATGGCCGCGATCTACGTCGCGGGTGCGCTGACCATCCTCGTGCTCAACGTCGGAGAGATCCCGGCCGCCTTCGGCCGCATCTTTGCCGAGGCCTTCAACCCGACGAGCGGCGTGGCCGGCACGGGCGCTGGCGTCTTCCTCCTGACGATGCTCTACGGCGTGCAGCGTGGCCTCTTCTCCAATGAGGCGGGCCAGGGCTCGGCGCCCATCGCGCACTCTGCGGCGAAGACGGACGAGCCGGTTTCAGAGGGCGTCGTGGCGCTCCTGGAGCCGTTCATCGACACGATCCTGATCTGCACCATGACCGGCCTCGTGCTGGTCACGACGGGCGCCTTCGAGGCGACCGCGCCGGCGGAGTTCGACCTCCAGGCGAGCAACATCAGCATCGTCGAGGGCGACCGCCAGTCGGGCTTCACGGTCTACGCCGGGCAGGACCCGATCGTCTACCAGGAGGGCATCCCGCAGGCTCTGGACGGTCCGCGCGTGGGCCGCTTCAACGTGGGCATCGACACGCTGTTCACCAACCCGGAGCAGACGGCGCCGTTCTCGGGCACCATCGACCCGGAGACGCGGGCGGCGCTGGACGCCGACGGCAACGTGGTCTCTATGTTCTACGCGAACACGGTCCGCACGAGCGCCCCGCTCACCACGCTCGGCTTCGAGCGCGGCCTGGAGCCGATCGGGCTCGGGAGCCTGGGGCGGTGGATCGTGCTGCTCTCCGTGATCCTCTTCGCGATCTCGACCTCGATCTCGTGGAGCTACTACGGCGACCGCTGCGCCAACTACCTCTTCGGCACGAAGGCGATCCTGCCGTTCAAGGCAGTGTTCATCGTGATGCACTTCGTGGGCGCCGTCCTCGCCGTCACGACGATCTGGGACCTCGGCGACGTGGCCCTCTCGCTGGTGACGCTCCCCAACGTGCTGGCGCTGCTGCTGCTCTCCGGCACGCTCGTCAAGTTGACCGACTCGTATTTCGAGCGGAAGCCGTGGGAGCAGAACGAGGAAGACCACAAGCGGGCGGTCCGCGAGGGCCGTCTCAAGCGGTAAGACGATGGATCAGGCGGGCGGGCACGGAGCCCGCCCGCCTCCGTCTCGACTGAACCCCTCCCCTGACTCGTCCCCCATGCTGACCGTCGTCGATCACCCCTTGCTGGCCCGCGCGGTCACCACGTTGCGCGACAAGCGCACGCCCCACGGCGACTTCCGCCGCACGCTCGGCGACGCGGCCGCGATCCTCGCCTACGAGGCGCTGCGGAGCGTCCGCACGGAGCCGACGGAGGTGGAGACGCCGCTGGAGACCACCGAAGGCGTCCGGCTGGCGGACGAGGTCGTCGTGGTCCCGGTGCTCCGCGCCGGGCTCGGGCTCGTGGACGGGTTCGTCCGCTTCGTGCCCGAGGCGAGGGTGGGGCACCTCGGGATGTACCGAGACGAAGCCACGCACCGGCCCGTGGATTACTACTCCAACATCCCGCCCGTGCGCGACGCCCGCGTGTTCGTCGTGGACCCGATGCTCGCGACGGGCGGCAGCGCTGCGGGCGCGCTCAGCCACCTCAAGCAGAGGGGGGCGAACCACCTCACGTTCGTCTGTCTCGTGGCGGCGCCGGAGGGTGTGCGGCGGCTGGAGGAGTACCACCCCGACGTGCCCGTCGTGACCGCGGCGCTGGACCGCGAACTGGACGACAAGGCGTACATCCGTCCCGGTCTCGGCGACGCCGGCGACCGCATCTTCGGCACGCAGGCATGATGACCGTACCTCCGTCTATCCGACTGTTCCTCGCCTTCGTCTTGCTGGCGCTCTCCGCCAGCGGGGCGGTCGCGCAGGAGGCCATCGCGGATTCTCTCGCCATCGACCCCGTCGCGGCGGACGCATCAGCGCAGGCGGACGAGGCCGTGCCCGCCGAAGCGCCCGCTGAGGAGGGAGGCAACGCCGGCTTCCTCTCCATCCTGCCCGCGCTCATCGCCATTGGCGCGGCGCTCGCGTTCCGGCAGGTCGTGGTGGCGCTGTTCCTCGGCGTGTTCGTCGGCGCGTGGCTGGCGGCGCCGGACCTCTCCTCGGGCTTCGCGGCCGCGCTCTTTACGTCCGTGGACACCTACATCCTCGGTGCGCTGGCGGACTCCGACCACGCCGCCATCATCATCTTCACGCTGCTCATCGGCGGGATGGTGGGCATCGTGCAGAAGAACGGCGGGACGCGCGCGATCGTGAACACCGTGACGCGGTGGGCGCGCTCTGCGGGCCGCGGCCAGCTGGCGACCGCGCTGCTCGGGACGGCGGTCTTCTTTGACGACTACGCCAACACCCTGATCGTGGGCGGCACGATGCGCCCGATTACGGACACGCTCCGGATCTCGCGCGAGAAGCTGGCCTACATCGTGGATTCCACCGCCGCGCCTGTCGCCAGCCTCGCGTTCGTGACGACGTGGATCGGCTACGAGGTGGGACTGATCGGGACGGCCGTGA
>DUBD01000146.1:0-2163 GCA_012960515.1 Bacteroidota bacterium
GAGGTGGGCGAGGGAGACGGCGACGTTGGCCTCGCCGCCGCCGAAGGAGGCGTCGAAGCTCTGGGCCTGCGTGAAGCGCTGGAACCCCGGCGTGGAGAGCCGGAGCATGATCTCGCCGAACGTGACGATGGTGGCCATGGGTCAGCCGCGGGCGGCGGCGATGGAAGCAGTGAGACGGCGGGCGTTGGCAGTGAGGGCGCCGTAGTCCCCGGCAGCGACGGCGCGGTCGTCCCAGAGCGCGCTGCCGACGCCGACGGCAACGGCCCCGGTGCGGATCCAGTCGCCCGCATTGTCGAGCGTGACGCCCCCTGTGGGCATCAGCCGGAGGTGAGGGAGCGGGGCGAGAACCGCCTTGAAGAATGACATGCCCAGGACGCCGGCCGGGAACACCTTGACCACGTCGGCACCCGCTTCCCAGGCGGCTTGCGCCTCGGTCGGGGTGAAGCACCCCGGCATCGCCGCGGCGCCGGCCGCGTGCGCGGCCTCAATGATCGCGGGGTGGAAGACCGGACTCACGACGTACCGCGCCCCGGCCTCGACCGACGCGCGTGCGGTCTCCCCATCGGTCACCGAGCCGACCCCGAGGAGGACTCGTTCCCCAAACGAGTCCCTCACGCGCCGAATCTGATCGAGCGCTCCGGGGACGGTCAGGGTGATCTCGACGGCCTCCACGCCCCCAGCGAGGAGCGCCTCCACCGCCGGCGCCAGCCGATCGGGGTACTGGGACCGGACGACGGCAACAGCGCCGAGGTCTCGGATCCGCTCGACGATCGAAGAGGTGGTGTCGCGAAGGACAGCGGACATGTTGAAACAGGAAACGCGAGGGGAGGCACGCCCCGGTATTGAAACCGGCCGCGCGCCCTCCCCTCGCAGTCAGAGCTGACTAGCGAGACAGCGTGATCGTCTGAACGCCGGCCTCGGCGCCAGCCCGCAGCCGGACGATGTAGAGCCCCGGCGCGCTGGTGGCAGCCTCCCACGTCACGGTGTGGTCGCCTGCGGGGAGGAGCCCCTCCGCGAGGGTCGCTACGCGGCGGCCCACCACGTCGAACACCTCGACGGAGGTCTCGCGGCTATCCGGAAGCGAGAACGACACGGTCGCATCACTCGCAGCCGGGTTCGGTGCGACCGCCAGCTCGAACGCCCCTCGGACCGGGGCCTCGGCCGCGGTGCCGAACGCCCCCATCGTGCCAACGGCCGCGTAGTACACGTCTCCGACGACGTCCGTACCCACGACTTCGAAGTCGAAATCCCACCCGGTCAGCTCGCCCGACCCGATCGGGGTCGGCGGCGAAGCGAGCGTCGTCACGTGAGCCGTCGTACCGTCGGGGTCAAAGCCGCCCTCGTTGGCCCACGTCAGGAACTCGTCGGTGGAGGTCGCCACGACGAAGTCTGTGCTCCCCTCGGGCACGCCGTCTCCGTTGCCATACGAGACCTCGACGCGATCGAGGGAGATGGGGTCGGCAGAGTCGAAGAAGTACCACTCGAACGCGTAGTACCGGTTCGGGGAGACCTCCATGAGCCCGCCTTCCAGCGTGCCGCTCGGCGCCGGCTCACTCACGAGCCGAACGCCCATGAACTGATCGTCAGACGGGCGGTCCGTTACGTAGACCGTGGCCGGGCGGTACCCCGTCTCGTCCCCGAGCGGGAACTCGCGGCTCGTCTGGCTACCGACAGTGCCCTTCGGCAGGCCCCGGGCGAACTCGCCGAGGACGTAGGACGCCGGCGAGCCCCCCACCACGACAGAGCTGTTGTTGGAGATGAGGGTGAAGCGATAGTCCCCGGTATCCAGGTACCCGCTCGTGAGCGTGAAGACGGCCCGGCTGTTGTTGTCGACCGTCGCGTCGTTCAACATCGTGACGGTCGCCCCGTTCTCTTTCGCGATCTCGACGCGGAAGAGCTGGTTGTCGTCGGTGTCGTAGTCGCCGAGGTGAAGCGTCGCGTCGTCTCCACCGGCGAAGATCAGGTCGATGAACGACGCATCAGCCGGCGTGGTGGAGGTGGAGCCGCGGCGCATGTCGAACGTCCCCCCAGTGGAGTTGTCGATGCTTCCGTGGACAGTCAGGCGATGGTAGATCTCGCCGAGGCCGACGTCATTCTCGTCCACGTTCGAAAGCGGGCGGAGTTGGGCGTCCGGCCCCTCGATGGTGAGGTCACCGAAGACCG
>DUBD01000146.1:2279-2665 GCA_012960515.1 Bacteroidota bacterium
GCCAACCGGAGTCCCCCACGTTCCGGACGTTGTTCGCGACGGCGTCGGCGATGTCGATCGTAACGGTCGAGTCAATGACGACATCGTCGCTGGCGGTCGGGACGGCACCGGACGACCACGTCGTGGGGTCACTCCAGTCACCCGAGCTGGCGACGGTGATCTGAGCTGAAACGGGGGCCGCGGCGAGGAGAAGGCCGGCAGCCAAGAGGGAGTAGAGGTGGCGCATGTGCGGAGGGAGCTGGTACAAGAGCCTGTCACATGTAACATGTCATACAGGCTGAACCCAGTATAGTCCGCCGCTCCTTTCCCTGCAAGCGCTTCCAGGAGGAGAAGGAAGATTCCAGTAACGTCGTGGCCGCCGCCTCTACGCCGCCTTCGACTGGCGG
>DUBD01000146.1:2720-22600 GCA_012960515.1 Bacteroidota bacterium
CCAGGTGCCCCCGCATTTCCGCTTCGGCCCGCTCGGCGTCTCGGTCCAAGATGGCGTCCAAGATCCGGGTGTGCCAGTGGACGGCCGCGGCGTGCGCGTCCCCCACGACTTCGTAGACGCTCGCCTTAATGGCAGGCATGAGCATTTGGATCGGGCGGACGAACAGGGGCAACATGGGATTATGAGACGCCTCCGCGATGAGGAGATGGAACGTCATGTCCAATTGGGAGAGCCGCTCCTGATCATCCACGGCGGTGGAGAGCTCCGCTACGTTGGCCCGGAGTTTCGCCGCGTCCCCTTCCGTGTGGTGCACGGCGGCAGCGGCGGCGATCGGCGGCTCGATGAGTTGCCGGGCTCCTACGACGTGCAGCGGATGGTCCGGGCCGCTGTGCATGTGGAGGTACAACTCCATCGGGGTGGCCACGGAGTCTGCCGACAGGCGCTGCACGAAGATGCCCTTCCCCTTCTCGATTCGGAGCAGCCCCCGTGCCGAGAGCATCCGCAAGGCCTCCCGCATGACGGTCCGGCTGACGCCGAACTGCTCGCACAGCTGCATCTCCGACGGCAGCTTATCGCCCTGGGCGAAGTCGCCCGAGCGGATCGCGCCTTCGATCGTCGTCTCGACGGTCTGGCTGAGGAGTTCGGATTTGCCAACCGGCTGGAAGCGGGGCCCGGGCATGGCAGAGGTGTCTGGGTGTCAGACAACATACACGGCGGGAGCCGCCTACAACCCGAAGGCCTTCGGAAGAGCGACCGTGAGCGACGGGAAGAGGATGACGACCGCCAGTGCCACGAGCATGGCGACATACAGCGGCAACAGCGGCCGGGCGATCCGGGACACCGGGACTCCGGCCACCCCACACCCCGCGAACAGGACCGTCCCCACGGGCGGGGTGCACAGCCCGATGCACAGGTTGAGCACCATGAGGATCCCGAAGTGGAGGGGGTCGATCCCCAGGCTCACGGCCACAGGTAGAAAGATCGGGGTGAAGATGAGGATGGCCGGCGTCATGTCCATGAACGTCCCGACCGCCAGTAGCACGAGGTTGATCAGCAGGAGCAGCACGATGGGGTTGTCCGTCAGTCCCACTAGCCCCTCCGCCACGCCCTGCGGGATCCGGTCAAACGACAGGACCCACGAGAGCGCCATCGAGGTGGCCACGAGGAGCATCACCACCGAGGTGGTGACGACCGATTGGAGGATGACGCCTCCGAGGTCGCGAACGGACACTGCGCGGTACACGCCTACGGACAACACGAGCGCGTAGATCACGGCGATGGCGGCGGCCTCCGTCGCCGTGAAGATGCCCGCCACGATCCCGCCGATGACCACGACGATCAGGCCGAGGCTGGGCAGCGCGTCCAGGAACCGGCGCCCCACCTCAGAGAGCGGGACCCGCTCGTCCGTCCCGTACCCTTTCCGCTTTGCAATGACGCCCGCCACGAGCATGAGCGAGAACCCGAGGATGAGGCCCGGGATGTATCCCGCGACGAAGAGCGCGGCGACGCTCACACCCCCACTCGCGAGCGAATACACGATGAGCACGTTGCTCGGAGGGATGATGAGGCCGGTCGTAGCCGCGGAGACGTTCACGGCGGCGCTGAAGCCCTCGTCATAACCGGCCTCGGTCATCTTCGGATGCATCACGCCTCCGATGGCGGCGGCGGCGGCAATCGCGGAGCCCGAGATCGCGCCGAAGAGCATGGAGGCGATGATGTTGACGAACGCCAGCCCACCGGGGAGCGAGCCCACGAGCGAGCGCGCGAACGCGATCAGCCGCTGCGCGATGCCGCCGCGCGCCATGAGGTTCCCGGCCAGGATGAAGAAGGGGATGGCGAGCAGCGTGAAGCTGTCCAGACCGCCCGCCAGCCGCTGAGCCACGGTGCTCACCGCTGGGCCGGGGTCCACCACGGTGAGGAGCGACGCCAGCGTGGCCGAGCCGATGCAGAACGCGACCGGCACGTCCAGCGCGAGGAGCACCAGGAAGACGACGATGAGGACGGTGACGGCGAGGGCCATGGGCTGGCGGGGCTAATCGACGAGGCGGACCGTGTCGGGCGGGGACGCCGCCCCGGACTCGTCATCCGGGGCACGGTCGCCGCGCAGGGTCTCCGCCGCACCGACCGCGGCGTAATAGGCCATGAGCAGCCCCGAGAGGGGGAGCACGAGGTAGACGAAGCCCATCGGGACCTGGAAGGCTGCGGACCTCTGACCGAGCTCGAAGGTGACGCGGACCAACATCCCGCCCCCGATCACGAGGGCGACGAGTGAGAAGACCGCGACCACCACGTAGCTCGCGACGCGCGCCCTCCGCTTCCCCTCCAGCGAGAACCGAGACGTCACCACATCGATGCCGAGGTGCGCGCTCTGCCGTAGCGCGTAGGCCGCGCCGAGGAGCGAGATCCAGAGCAGCAGGTACGTCGCGAGTTCCTCGGTGTACGAGCTCGGGCTGTTCAGCAGGAAGCGCGTGACCACCTGCCACGTCACCGTGACGACCATGAGAACCGTCAGGCCGATGAGCACGGCACCGAGGAGGCGATCGAGCGCGGCAGTAAAGCCGCGCGGAGGGGCGTCGGTCATTGGGCGTCCGTCGTGTCAGGGGAGGCTTCAGCCACCTCGGAATCATCCGGCAGCGCGCGGATGCGGTCTGCGAGGGCACCGACGGGCGTACCCGCCAGCTCGGCGTAGATCGGGGCGACGGCCTCGCGGAACGGCGCCTTGTCCACTTCCATCACCTCCACACCGGCGGCGCGAACCGAGTCGAGGGCCGCCCCCTCCTCCTCGAGCCAGAGCTCCCGCTGGAGTGCGACGGACTCGGCCGCGGCCTGGCGGAACCAGGTCCGCTGCTGCCCGCTCATCTTGTTCCACCGGTGGGTCGAGATGAGAAGGAGGTCCGGCGGAGCGGAGTGCTCATCAAGGACGTAGTGCGTGACCTGCTGGTAGTGGCCCATCCCGTAAAGGCTCATCGGGCTGTTCTCCGCGCCATCCACGATCCCCTGCTGAAGGGCTCCGTAGACCTCGGAGAAGGCGAGTGGCGTGGCGTTCCCGCCGAGGAGGTTGATCGTCTGGATGAACATCGGGCTCTGGATCACCCGGATCTTGAGCCCGCTGAGATCCTCCGGCGAGCGGACCTCCCGCCCGTTGATGTAGAAGCTCCGGAACCCGGCGTCGTAGTAGGCCACACCGAGGATCCGGTAGGGCTCCGCGGAGGCGAGGACCTCTTCCCCGATGTCCCCGCCGAGAGTTTGCCACAGGTGCTCCCGGTCACGGAAGAGGTAGGGCAGGCCGAACACGCCCATCTCTGGCACGAAGCTCTCCATGACGCCGGAGGAGACCTTGGCCATGTCCAGCGTCCCGAGTTGGAGGAGCTCGATCGTCGCCCGTTCGGTCCCGAGCTGGCCGCTGGGGTAGATCTCCAGCCGCATCGTGCCACCCGAGAGTTCCTGCAGGCGCTCGTCGAAGTGCACCAGCGCGTGATGCACCGGCGACTCCACGTCGAGTGAGTTGGCGACCCGGAGGACGGCAACGTCGTCCTGGCTGGCGCAGCCGGTGAGAAGGAGCGCCAAGAGCGCGAGGGGGATGCAGCGAGACATCAGAGCCGGACGATCCGGGTGGTGACACGGGCCGCGGCGGTCTCTGCAACGGCGACGTAGACCCCCGGCGCGACGTTCTGCCCGCCCCATTCGATCTCGTGCACGCCCGCCGCCAGCCGGGCGTCGGTGAGCGTGGCGACGCGGCGGCCCAGGGGGTCGTAGACCGCGAGGCGTACGGGGTCCGAGACCGGAAGGCGGAGCGAAAGGCGGACGGTGCCCGCGGAGGGGTTCGGAGAAGCTCCCAAGTGCAAGCGCGACCGGGTGGGCTCGTCCTCGGTCGTGACCGTGAAGTCCGTCTCCACGACTACTGCCCCCCCAGCTTCGGGGACCGAGAACCGGACGAGCCCCTGCCCTGGGGAGTCGAACGCTATCGCGCTACCGTCGAGCGTGACGGACTGGGGATTGGGCAGACCGCGGAGCCGCACCGTCAGTGTCGCGGCGTCCTCAACGGGCCCGACGGCGAACGTTTGCCGCAGTCGGTCGCGCAGATCCGCGGTAACCGTCACGGGCGCATCCGCCAGAAGCACGTCGTCCGAGTCTCGGGAGAGCGACGTCGCCCGGACCGCCCCCCACCGGGTCACGGCCTCGCCCTCAAGCCCGAGCGCTGCGAACGTCCCGTCGGTGGTGACGTGAGCGGCGGTGCGGAGCGTGTTCTCTCGCTGCGTCACGAGGGTCCAGGCTGATCCGTCGGCGGCCACGACCTCCGCTGCCACGAGTTCTCCGGACGTGAGATCCGTCACCTCCGGTGGCGAACTGCCCGCAGGGCTGGCGACGAGCGTGTGTAAGAACGCGGCCCCCGCCGCATTTCGCCGCGCGGCGACCCAGCCCTGTGCTTCCTCGCGGTCGAAGTAGAAGCTGGTCCAACCATCGTACTCGTCGAACACGAGAGGTCCATCGGCGAAAAATGCGGTGTGGAGCGCGCCTCCTTCCCCGAACGTGTCGTCGGGTGCGGTCCAAGTCACGCGGTTGTCTGTGCGGTCGGCTGCCCCTCGTCCGTGCACGTGGACCTGCAGGCTCGCCGGGTTGGCGGCGTCCACGTGGTCGTAGACCGCGAACCACTCGTCGTCCAGAAAGGCCACCCCTCGGCGAACCGTCGCGCCGCCGATCACCCCGTTGTTGGGCGCCCACATCTCCGCGATATCGAACACGGCACCGTCGAGGTACACGGAGGTCTCAGGGCCCTCGTTCTGAGCCGTGCTGATGTCACGTGCGGGAAAGCCGTCCACGGTCACCACGTTGTGTGCCCGTGCGGAGGTGTACCACTCGCGACGGTCGTCCGAGAAACCGTCCGGACCATACCCTGGGTCTACCGCCAGCGGGGTGTTCTCCGCGTTGAGCGCGTAGGAGAGCAGGTCCGGGTGGTCGTGGTTGTCCGCGCTGGCGACCCCGTGAAAGAGGAGCATCCGCGTCTCCGGATCGCCAGCGGCCCAGTCGCTGCGGAACGCGACTTGGCCGCTCTCCAGCCGCTGCGTAGGGGAGGCGTCTGGGGGGGTGGCCGGAATCGAGAGATCCATCGTCAGGAACTCGTCCACGCTCCAGACCACGTCGTTGGTCGCTCCGGTGTAGTTGGAGGTGAAGAAGTCCGTGGCGTTCCAGTTCCACTGGAGGATCTCGCCGAGCGGAGCCGTGGAGTGGAGCGCGGTGGGCGCGGTGGCGTACGCCGCCGCCACCATGTGCGTGGGCGCCGGCTTCGGGAAGCCGTCCTCGAGGGCGGGCATCCACCCGCGGCCCGTCCGCGTCTGGACGGCCCACTCGAACGTGGGCCGATATGCGGGGAAGAGGTCCACTCCGGCCTCGCGGTATTGCCACAGGAACGGGAGGCCGTTGACCAGGGTGTAGAGCCAGTAGTGCGAGCCCTCGCGGTAGACGCCGTCAGCCGAGAACTGGTAGCGGGTCGTCGTGTTGACCTGCTCCAGCGACAGGCGAAGCCACTCCGCCGCATCGGGGTGGCCGGAGAGCGTGAGGGCCGCGGTGCCCACGGCGTACGCCGGTTTCGACCGGTGGTTGTGGGGGCGCGGCGCGTAGCGGACGCCGCTGACCATGTTGTCTGCGAGGAGGGCGGTCTCTTCCGCCAGCGCGGCACGAATGGCTGCGTCGTCTTCCGGGGAAAGCACGCCGTGGAGCCAGTCGTAGGCGGCACAGAAGTTCTGGAGCCACGTCGCACGATAGATCTCGTCGAACTCCCCGCTAAAGTTGTCCGAGGTGGCCTCGCGCGGGACGTTTTCGTACGCCAGCAGGAGGGCCTGGTACCCCTTGACCCTCGCGACGATATCGTTGTCCACGATCCATGCGAACGCGAGGGCCTTCGCCATCTGCGCGCGGTCGCCGGGGTCCGTCGCCTCCGCGTTTCGGCTCCGGAACCGGTTGATGTCCGCCTGGACGTGGGCGCGGACTTCGGCGTACGCCGGGTCCTCCCACTTCGCGCGGATCGCGTCCAGGTCGTCCGAGCCGAACCAGAGCTGGGGGTGCGCTTCGCTCGCGGGCAGGACGGGGTCCGTGGAGACCTCCCAGCCCGTGTACGTCTCGTACGGGCTCTGCGCGCTGGCGGTGAGCACCAGCGGGAGGAGGAGGGAGAGGAGCGCGAAGCGCATAGGGGTCGCGTGAGGGTCGGGCCGTCCGCTGCGGGTGGGGCACGAACGGAGGGAAGGTTAGCCGCCGGCCGGGACGAAGGTCTCGCGGGCGGGGGCGAACACGTCCAGCAGCTCCCCAGCCTCAGTGCAGACGGCACCGTGGAGGAGGTGTGGCTCCACGAAGAAGCTGTCCCCCTCCCGGAGCGTCGCCGTTGCCCCGTCGATGGTAACCTCGAAGGCGCCCCGACAGACGTAGCTGACCTGCCGGTGCCGGTGCTGGTGCGGCGTTCCGACGGCCCCCTCCTCGAACACGACGCGGACGAGCATGAGCTCCCCGTCGTATCCGAGGATCTGGCGGGTGATCCCTGGATCCGGCGCTTCCCACTCCACGTCCCCCGTCTTGACGAAGGGGCCGGAGCCGTTGATGGAGGGCTCCATGGCTCAGGTGAAGTAGAGGCCGCCGTTGATCTCGAGCGACTCCCCGTTGATGTAAGAGGACGCGTCCGAGGCGAGGAAGACCACGGCGTTGGCCACGTCGTCGGCCTCGCCCTCGCGGCCGGCGGCGGTGGTGCTGGCTGTCCGCTGGCGGGCCTCGTCTGGCGTGAACGTGTCGTGGAAGGTCGTGTTGATGAGACCCGGCGAGACCGCGTTGCAGCGGATCTTGCGCCCGGCCAACTCCTTCGCGAGGCCGCGCGTGAGCGTGAGCACGCCGCCCTTGGACGCGGCGTAGGCGACCGCGCCGCCGCCGCCGCCGTTGCGGGCCGCCAGCGAGGAGAGGTTCACGATGGCGCCGCCGTCGTTCATCTTCGCGGCCGCCGCCTTCGTCACGAGGAAGACGCTCTTGAAGTTGACGTCCATCACGCGGTCCCAGAGGTCCTCGTCCATCTCCGTGATAGGGCACCGCTGGAGCAAACCGCCCGCGTTGTTGACGAGGATGTCGAGGTTGCCACCGAGGGCGTCGCAGGACTCCTGGATCAACCGGTCCACCTCCTCAGGCTTCGTCACGTCGGCCTGCACGGCGACGGCGGTGCCGCCGGCGTCCGTGATTTCCTTAGCGGCGGCGTCCGCTTCGTCTTTGCTGGAGCGGTAGTTGATGGCGACGGAGGCGCCGGCTTCGGCGAGGCGGTGGCAGATGGCCTTGCCGATGTCGCGGCCGCCACCGGTGACGAGGGCGGTTTTTCCGGAGAGGTCGATCACGTGTGGTATGGGTTGGATGACGCTGGCGGCGGGTACCGCCAGCCGAGGAACAGGTCTAGCGAAGGGGGCGGACGGCAGCGTTGCCGGTCCACGTGTAGGTCTGGCCGCCGAACGTGGCCGAGTGCGTGTCGCCAGACGGGGCGCCGTTGTTGACGTAGACGTGCCAGCGGTCGCCATCCACGTCCTCGATCTCGACCACGCTCGCGGTCTCGTCGGAGCCGAGCACGTGGACGCTGGCGATCCGGCTACGGGCCTGGACGGAGCTCTCCGTCGCGCCGCTGAAGTAGCCGTGCGGCTCGATGACAGAGGCGAAGAGGTGGTCTGCGGCGCGGCGGCGGAGGACGAGAAGCGGCTCCCTCGTCAGGTTGAAGTGCGGGTCGTTCGCGCCCGTCCGCCCCATCAAGATCTCCGTGGGCCCGTTGCCAGCCGTCGTGACGGAGTAGTAACGGTGCCCATCGAGCCAGGTGAACTGGACGTCGGCCGTCGTGGAGGCGCGCCCGGTCTCCCACACGTGCTGGTAGCCGGCGCTCGTCCCCATGGGTTGGAGCGCGTCGGTGTGGGCGGCGAGCTCGAAGGACGAGGCAATGGGGACGCCGTCGTAATGGAGGGGGTAGTCGTACTGGTGCTCGGACTCCGCCGCCAGCCGGAAGAGGTCGATGAGGATGGGGTGCTCGAACGCCTCATCTTCCACGAGGAGGACCGTCCGCTGCATGTCCACGCCCTCGTAGTAGCCGCTGGCGGTCGCGCTGGCGGACTGGACGCCGTCCGACCCGTCGCCGTCGAAGAAGTGGCGAGTCCCGTGCATCGCGTCCGCCACCTCGCGGTCCCCGCCGTTCTGGGACTGCCCGTCCACGACGACCGTGTTGTGCGCGAGGGTCTGCTTCGCCCACGTGTCGTTCTCCGGGAGGTAGCGACCGCCGTACTTCGGCTCCACGTTGACGAACCGCGCGAAGCCGTAGTCGTCCAGGACATCGCGGCCCTGGTCCCAGAGAATGAGGGAGAGCTTGTCGAAGTGGCCGTGGCCGAGCCCATGAACGCCGTACTTCATGAGCGCGACCGTCTGGTCCTCGCCCGTACCCGCGCGCAGAATCCCGAGCCCTCCCCTCTCCCCGTCTGCGCCGTCTCGGAACTCGACGCTCGACCACGTCATCTCTGGGACCGCATCGGCGGCGTGATAGTCCCGCGCGACCGCCAGCCCGGAGCCGTTGAGGATCACCGAGCCCTGGAAGCGGGCGACGCCCAGGAGCGCCGGGTCCCCGGCGTAGCGGTCGTACACGAGGTCGGTGCCAAGGACAACGCCGGGCGCGGCCACGTCCATGTAGAGGCTGCCGTCGTTGAGGGCCGGGAGCGTGCCGTCCGGCCACGCCGTCTGCACCGTCGCATAGAGCGCCTTCTCCAGGATGCCATCGCGGTGGGCGTAGATCTCGCGCTCGGGCTCGTTGCGCTCGATAGCCTCGGCGAAGTAGAAGAAGGGCCAGATGGCGTAGCGGGCGTAGTACGGCCCCTCCATGTAGTAGCCGTCCGGCGAGAAGAGCTCGTCGAGCTGGCGCATGAAGCCGCCCTCGCCGCTCTTGTCCGTGCCGTGGAGCGCCATCTCCACGAGGTCGTCGTCGCCGAGGACGTAGCCCGCCATGCCGACGCTCGCGACGGTCCACGTCCCGTGGTTGTGGATCCGGTTGAACGAGTACGCCCCCTCGTTCACGAACCACGAGATCATGGGACGGAAAACGTTCGCCTCAATCGTCGCGCGCTCGCCCGGCGTCAGCGCGTCGTAGACGCAGTCGTACCCGATGATCGTGTGGACGAGCCAGACGTTCTCGTTGAGGAGCTGGTGGAAGAGCTTCCCGGGCACCTGCTTCTCGCTGCGGGGGTGCGGCCCGAGGTCCGGGTACATCGCGGCGTACTGCATCAGCATGTCGCGCACGAAGTCCGCGTACCGGCGCTCGCCGGTGATCTGGTAGAGCAGCCCGGCCGCCTTCATTTCGCGGTAGTTCTGCTTGTGGCGCTCGTGGGCGTAGCCGCCCGCCTCCCCCGGCGGCGGCGTCTCGATGGGCTGCGCGAAGGCCGCCTCCATCATCTCCACGTTGGCCGCCAGCGTGGCGTCGAGCAGGGCGTAGAGCCCGCGAGCATCTCGGAGGGCCCGGACTTCTTCCGCCGTGACGAACACGCCGGGGTGTTCCTGCGCGCCGGCTGGCGGAAGCTGCGGGGCGGCCGCGCCCCCGGAGACCGCCCCCCCCTGGGCACAGGCGGCGACGGAGAAGAAGAGGGCTCCGAGGGGAAGGAGGCGAAAAACGGCCACCGAGGGAGGGGACGGACGCAGAGGGATCGTTCGAGGCCACGGATGGGGCCCGGAGGTGGCGCGCCCTGGCCGCGAAGGCGAGAATTCGGAAAGCGCTTCCAGCTCCTGGCCTATTCTACCTGTAACATGTCATACAAGTCAAGCGAATCGCCGCCCCCCCCTTCTCCTCGGGCCCTCGCCATCGATGCGGGAGCCTCGCCTTCACCGGCCCCCCTTGCTATGACTCGCATCCTGCCGCTCGTCGTCGTTCTCATGCTGGCTGCCTGCCAGCACACCGCTCCCGTCTACTCCGGCCCCCTCGTGGTCTCGGACGCGGACGCACTCCACAGCGCCATCGCCAGCGCGCGGCCGGGGACGGAGATCGTCATGGCGGACGGAGAGTGGAGCGACCTCCGCATCCGGTTCGTGGGCGTGGGCTCAGCAGAGCAGCCCATCACGCTCCGCGCGCAGACCCCGGGCGGGGTCATCCTCCGCGGCGCCTCAGACCTCCAGCTGGCGGGCGAGCACCTCGTGGTGGACGGGCTCACGTTCCGCGACGGCGCCGCTCCCTCCAGCGCGGTCATCCGCTTCTTCGTCAGCGACGACTCGCTCGCGAACCACAGCCGGGTGACGAACTGCGTGATTGAGGGCTACAACAAGCCGCAGCGAGACCAGACGGACCTCTGGGTCCAGTTCAAGGGGCGCCACAACCAGCTGGACCACTGCTACATCGCGGGGAAGTCCAACCGCGGCCCCACGGTCCGTGTGGACCTGGACGGCACCCCGAACATCCGCAACTACCACCAGATCACCGCCAACCACTTCGGCCCGCGCCCGCCCAAAGGCGGCCCGAGCGCCGAGACCATCCAGATCGGCGACAGCGGCACGTCGATGGTGCCCAGCTACACCCTCGTGGAGAACAACCTCTTCGACCGGTGCAACGGCGAAGTCGAGGTCATCTCCAGCAAGGCCAACTTCAACGAGTTCCGCGGCAACGTCTTCTACCGCAGCGAGGGCTCGCTGGTGACCCGCCACGGCAACTACGTCACCGTGGACGGCAACGTGTTCATCGGCGACGGGGAGTCGCCGTACTACGGCGGCGTGCGGCTGATCGGGACCGGCCACTGGATCACCAACAACATGTTCTACGGCCTCCGCGGGACGGATTTCCGCGCGCCGCTCGCGATGATGAACGGGATCCCCCGCTCCGCCATCAACCGCTACTTCCAGGTCACCGACGTGGTGGTGGCGCACAACACGTGGGTGAACAGCCGATCGCCGTGGCAGGTCGGCGTCGGCTCCAACACCGACCAGGCCGAGGTCCTCCCGCCCTCCGAGATCCGCTCCCTCCCGCCCACGCGAACCGTGCTCGCGAACAACGTCATTGTCAACGCCGAGGGCGACCCCTCCCCCATCCTCCGCGTGGACTCCATCGACGGGATCGACTTCCGCGGCAACGTGATCGACAACGCCGGCGTCCCCTTCGAGGGCGTAGACGGCCTCACCGAAGCTGACCTGAGCTACGTGCCGCTGGCGGAGGGCGTGTGGGTGCCGACGGGCGACATCGGCCGCTTCCCGGTGGCCGACGGGTTCGAGTTCGACCGCATTGCGCACGACCTCTTCGGCCGCCCACGAACCGAGCAGAACGCCATCGGCGCCACCAACGGCGCGCCGGTCACCGAGGCCCCATTCCTGGACCGCTCGCGCTACGGCCCCGACTGGTACGACCCCGAGGCCTCTGGCGATGCCGCCCCTCGTACCATCTCCGTCCGCACCGCCGACGCGCTGGCGGAGGCCGTCGCCCGCGCGACGGAGGGCGACGTGATCGAACTCGCGAGCGGGACCTATGAGATCGCCGCGCCTCTGGCCATCCGTACGGCCGTCACCGTCCGCTCGGCGGCCTCTGACGGACGCGCCATGATCCGGTACGCCGGCCCGGCCGAAACCCCGGCGTTCGAGATGAACCCCGGCGGGCACCTGCGGCTAGCGTCCGTCGCGCTGGAAGGTGAAGGGGGCACGTACGCCTTTGCGCCGCTCGCGAGCGGGATGTCGAGCCTGTACACGCTGGAGGTGGAGGACGCCGAGATCTCCGGTTTCCACACCGTCCTCCACGCCACGAAGCACTCGTTCGCGGACCTCGTCCGGTTCGAGCGCGCCACGATCCGCAACAGCGCGAACGGGCTGGTCCTCTCCGCCGAGGACGACGACCGCGGCGACTACAACGCCGAGCGCGTCCACGTCCTCGACAGCGCGTTCGAGGGCGTCCGCGCCAACGTGATCGACTACTACCGCGGCGGTTACGACGAGTCCACCATCGGGGGCACGCTCGTCGTCCGCGGCTCCACGTTCACCGCCAGCGGCGCGGACGACGAGAGCGGGACGCTCCTCAGCACCTACGGCATCATCAACGTGGACCTCTCGGGCAACACGTTCCGCGACAACGAGATCGAGCGCGTCGCTCTTCTATGGGGCGCGAAGAACAACACCCACTCGGGCAACGTGATCGAGAACTCAGGAGAGATCGTCGTGGAGCAGAACCTGCCCCAGCGGTTGGTCTACTAGGCTCTGTCCGGTGATTCGGAGCGAGGCCGAACGCGAGGACCGGGGGCGGCCCGCGAGGAGCGTGAAGCAGGCGTAGCGCGAGCTACGGCGATGGAGCGCGACGCGGCGGGACGGCTCCGGGGCCGCGTGTAGGCCGATCTGGAGTCGCCGGACAGAGCCTAGGCTCGGCCGAGGCTCGCACCCGCCCGCTTTCTGGTGCTCCCCTCCCACCAGTGAATGGATCCCCTCGCGAGCCGGGAGGGGCTACGCCTCCCCACCGGTGATCTTCTCCAGCAGCGCGACGAACGTCTCGCGCTCCCCCTGGCTCAGCGGCGCCAGCATGGCGGCCATCGCCTTCTTGCGGACGGCGTCCTCGGCCTCGAATGCGCGGCGGCCGGCCTCGGTCAATTCCACGAGCCACACGCGGCGGTCGGTCTCGCTCCGCACGCGCTGAATCCACCCGTGCGCCTCCAGGCGGTCGGCGATGGGTGTCGCGGCGCTCTGTCCCACGCCGAGGGCATCGGCGAGGTCGCCCATGCGGAGTGGACCTTCCAGGCCGATGGCGTCGAGCGCGTGAAGGTCTTGCTTGGAGTAGGCGGCGTGCTCGGCGGACTGCTCCGAGGCCAGTTGGGCGTAGAGGGCGCTGAGACGGCGGAGCGCGAGCGTGAGGGATTCGGTGAGGTCGGAGGTGGGCACGGGGTCCTCTTGAAGCGGCGACTGAAGAACCTGGGCCCGTCACGAATGTTCCGACCACACGATGGTTCAACGAATGGAACATTTGATAATCGGTAGGGTATGAGCCCCCGATTCTGCCCCCCTCCCCTTGCCCACCCTCTCACCCGCTTCTCCTCCCGTCTCCCGACGCTGGCTCCGCGTGCTCGGCTGGGGCGTCGGGCTCGGCGCGCTGGCGGTGGCCGGACTCGTGGCCTCGATGGGGGACGCGTTCGGCGCATCGCCTGACGGGGAGCGGCTCGCGCGCATCGAACGGTCCCCGCACTACGCCGACGGCCGGTTCCACAACGCGCTCCCCACCGTCGCGGACGGCGCTTCGTTCGGCGTCATCTGGGAGTACCTGACGGGCGGCAGCGACCACCGCCAGCCCGCCGCGCCGCTCCCGGTCGTTGCCCGTTCCGCCGCCGACTTCGCCGAAGCGACCGCGAGCCTCCGCGTGACGTGGCTGGGCCACTCCACGGTCTTGGTCGAGATCGACGGCACCCGAGTGCTCCTCGACCCCGTATGGGGCGAGCGCGCCTCGCCGTCGCCGTGGGCCGGCGCGCCCCGGTTCTATGCCCCGCCTCTGGCGCTCGCGGGCCTCCCGGACGTGGACGCCGTGCTCATCTCGCACGACCACTACGACCACCTCGATATGCCGACCGTCCGCGCGCTCGCGGACCGCGTGCCGCGATGGCTCGTGCCGCTCGGCGTCGGTGCGCACCTGGAGGCGTGGGGCGTGGCGCCTGAGACCATCACCGAGGTCGACTGGTGGGACGAGGCCGAGGTGGCGGGCGTGACTCTCGTGAGCACGCCGGCGCGGCACTTCTCGGGCCGCTCCCTCGCCCGCGACAGGACACTGTGGACGGGTTGGGGCATCGTCGGGGACTCTGCGCGCGTGTGGTACTCGGGAGACACCGCGCTCACGCCGGCGTTCGCCGAGATCGGCCAGAGGCTGGGGCCGTTCGATCTGACGCTCATCGAGTCCGGCGCCTACGACGCCGCGTGGGCCGACCTCCACCTCGGGCCCGAGCAGGCCGTCGCTGCGCACCGGCTGGTCCAGGGTGGGACAGGCGGGCTGATGGTGCCCGTCCACTGGGGCCTCTTCGACCTTGCGCTCCACGGCTGGACCGAGCCCGCCGATCGGGTCCGCGCCGCCGCTGCCGCCGCTGGCGTGGCCGTCGCATTCCCGCGCCCCGGCGAGAGCCTCTCGCCAGAGGCCTACCCAGCCGAGCCGTGGTGGCCGTCGCTCCCCGCCGAGACCGCCGCCCAAGCGCCGGCCGTCTCGAGCGGCCTGCCCGACTCCGTCCTCGCCCTCATCCCGCGCCCCGGCGCCTCCGAATGACCGTCCTCCTCTTCGGCGCCACCGGCATGGTCGGGCACGGCGCCCTCAACGCTGCCCTCGCCGACCGCCGCGTGAGCCGCGTCGTCACGGTGGGCCGCCGCGCGACGGGCCGCGAGCACCCCACGCTCGAAGAAATCGTCCACGCGGACATGACAGACCTCGGGCCGCTGGCGGACCGCCTGATCGAGGTCGACGCCTGCCTGTTCTGCCTGGGCGTCTCCGCCGCTGGCATGAGCGAGGCCGACTACCGCCGCGTGACGTACGACCTCACGCTCGCCGTCGCCCGCCAGCTCGCCGGGCGTAACCCGGACATGACGTTCGTCTACGTCTCGGGCCAGGGCACCGACGCCGGCGGCCGGGCGATGTGGGCGCGCGTGAAGGGCGAGACCGAAAAGGCGCTGCTCGCCCTCCCATTCCGGGCGGTAGTCAACGCCCGCCCCGGCTTCATCCAGCCCGTCGGCGGGGCCGTCTCGCGGACGGCGCTCTACCGCGCGATCTACACGGCGATGGCGCCGCTCATGCCGCTGTTCCGGCGCGTGCTCACGCGGCACTACCTCGACACGGACCAACTCGGCCGCGCGCTCGTCGAGGCCGGCCTGACGGGGGCGCCAGAGGCCACGCTGGAGGTCCCGGACCTTCAGGCGCTCGCCGCTCGCGCCGAGCCGCACGCCCAGACCGCTTGACCGTGCCCCTCACCCGCCTCCAACGGCTGACCGCCTGGACCGGCGCCCGCTACGTGCTCGGGTGGGTTCTCGTCTCGCTCGTCCTCGCGCCCGCGCTCTCGCCCGAGTGGAACACGCTCGACTGGGGCGTGGTCGCTGCCGGCGGGCTCGCCCTCGGCGTGCTCGGCGCGACGTTCGAGCTCGCCGTCATGCCTCGGATTGCCCGGGAGGCGTCGCCGCTCCGAGCCGCACTCCTCCGGGCCTCGTTCTACTTCGCCGCGTGGGTCACGGTGGCCGTCGTGCTCATGGGATGGGACGTCTCGCGCCAGACCGGGGCCGGATTCGCCGACGTGTTCGCCCGCCCCGAGGTCCGGGCCTTTTTCCGCGGACCGCTCTTCTGGATCGGCACGGCCTCCCTCGCGGTCGCGGCAACGGCCATGAACGTCGGCCGCGAGATCCGGCTCGTCCTCGGCCCGGCGACGCTGGCCGCGCTCCTCACCGGCCGCTACCGCATGCCCGTCCGCGAGGAGCGGGCGTTCCTGTTCCTCGACCTCACGGACTCCACGGCCTCGCGCAGCGGCTCGGCCCCGCCGAGTCCCACGCCTTCAAGAACGACTTCTTCCTCGACGTCGCCGGGCCCATCCTCGCGACGGGCGGCCAGATCTACCAGTACGTCGGCGACGAGGTAGTGGTGACGTGGCGGGTCCGCGGCGGGCGGCTCGCGCGGCACCCGGCCGAGACGCTTCTCCTCCTCGACGACGCCATCGCGGAGCGTGCCGAGCGCTACCGCCAGCGCTACGGCGAGGTCCCGCGCTACAAGGCGGGCCTCCACACGGGCGAGGTCGTCACGGCCGAGGTCGGGACGATCAAGAAGGACCTCGTCCACACCGGCGACGCCGTCAACGTGGCCGCGCGGGTCGAGGGCCAGTGCCACGCGCTCGGCGCCCGGCTTTTAGCGAGCGAGGCCGCGCTCCGACTGGCGCCGCTCCCCGACGGCGTCGAGGCGGAGGAAGTGGGCGCCGTCGAGCTGCGCGGGCGGGCCGGCGCCGTCCGCCTGTTCCGGCTTCCGCCACTCTCCGCCCCCCACACCACGGCGACCGCCCCCCGCGACCCCTCGCGGAGGCCTACCCACTAGACCTATGAACACCCAGAACCCCTACGGCCCGCAGGGCTGGACCCCCGCCCGCCTCGGCTCTCTACAGGGCCAGACCTTCCTCATCACCGGCGCGAACGCCGGCACTGGCTTCCAAGCCTCGCGCATCCTCCTCTCGAAGGGCGCGAGCGTCGTGATGCTGAACCGGAATCCCCAGAAGTCCGCCGCCGCGCTGGCGGACCTGAAGCGGGAGTACGGCGAGGACGCCGATGTCCGCTTCATCCGGATGGACCTCGCCGTCCTCGATTCCGTCCGCGAGGCCGCGGCCGTGGTTCTGAAGACCGTCCCCCGCATCGACGCACTCATCTGCAACGCTGCCATCGCGCAGGTGCCAACGCGGGAGTTGACCGTGGACGGGTTCGAGAGCCAGCTCGGTACCAACCACTACGGCCACTTCCTGCTGAGCGGCCTGCTCTTCGACCGGATCGAGGCGTCGGGCGGCCGGATCGTCGTCGTGGCCAGCCTCGGCTACAACATGGGGCTGAAGACGATCAAGTTCGACGACATGAACTGGAACGAGGACTACGGCCCGAACACCGCCTACTCGCAGAGCAAGCTGGCGCAGATGATGTTCGCCTACGAGTTCCAGGACCGGCTCGCGGCGGCGGGCCGCACGGGCGTCGAGGTCTACGTCTGCCACCCCGGCTCGTCGGCGACGTCGCTCATCAGCACCAGCGGCAGCCGGACGATGCGGTTCGTCTGGTGGCTCATGACCAAGACGCCGATGGTGCAGACCGCCGAGCAGGGGGCTTACCCCGAGGTCATGTGCGCCACCGAGGACGGCCTGGAGCCGCGCGCACTCTACGGTCCCACGGGCCGGATGGAGGCCGTCGGCCCGGTCGGCCGTGGCACCCTGAACGCCCACGCCTACGACAAGCCCGTCATGAAGCGGCTCTGGGATGTCTCCGAGGAGGCCGTCGGGTTCGAGTGGGACCTCCTCTCCGAGCAGTAGTCTGTCCGCCTACATGTCTACGTCCACCCTTATCGGCACCGCCCTCGCCCTCCTCGGCGTCCTGGCCACTGTCTTCCCCGGTTGGTTCGGCCCGCTTACGGGCGGTCCCGAGCCGCCAGTCGATCTGTTCGAGACCGTCGAGCGCCGCGTGCGAGGCGGAATGCTCCTGGGTCTCGGGCTGTGTGTCATCGCGATCCCCGCGCTCCGTCCCTGGTCCGTCAGCATCCCAACGGCGCTGTTCTACCTCATGGCCGGCGCCCTCGCGGCGCGCCTCTTCGGCCTCCTCGTGGACGGTGCCGTCCCGAAGCAGTGGCTCCTCGTCGCTATCGAAGCGGCCGTGATGACCGCCGCTGCGCTCTGGCTGTGGCGCAGCACCCCGCCCGCAGCCTGACGGCCCGTCGCCAGAGGCCTCTGGCGTCGGCCACTCGCGAGCCGCTCCGCATGGGGTGGCACGTCGCCGCTCGCGAGCCTACCGCATGACCGTGAGCGACCGGCTGACTGCGCCTGCCTCGCCAGAGGCCCGCACGAGGTAGAGGCCCGGCGCGAGGCCTCTGGCGTCGACCGGGAGCAGGTGCGTACCAGAGGCAAGGGGGTCGTCGTGTAGTCGCGCCACGCGGCGGCCGAGCGCGTCGTACAGCGCGACCTCGACCGGGCCCGGGGTGCGGACCGCGAGCAGCAGCGTGGTCCGCTCGCGAGCAGGGTTCGGCCCGGCGAGGCGGAGCGCCAGCCCGGCGCGGGCGGGACCTGCGGGCTCGCTGGCGGTCGCCGTCGCGGCGTCCGGCCCCACGTCGGCGGCGGTGAGCGGCGCGAAGCGGACGGGTTGCCCGGGCGCGTACTCGTCGGCGCCCACATCGGGCGTGTCGCGGGTCTGACCCTGCACGTCGAGCGCGACGCCCGTCGCGCTGGCGGCGTCGATGGCCGGGGACACGGCGGAGAGCAGCCACGGTTCGGCACCGCCCGCGAGGAGCGGGTCTTCCACGCGGATCTGGTCCTCGGCCGCCGTGATGCCAAGTGAAGCAGAGCCGGTGGGCCACATGAGGTTGCCAGTCCACATGGGGGTCTCGGGCGTGGTGAACACGTGCACGAGGTCGTTCTCGCTGCCCTGCACCACGTTGTTCGCGAACGTGATGTCGCGCGGCGGGCGGTTGTAGCCGCTCCCGGTGTAGCCGATCTGGATGCCGTGCGCGTTGCCGACGAGCGTGTTGTGCGCGATGAGCGCGCGGTTGGGCGTGAAGTGCCGCGTGAGATCGGAGGTGGAGCCGTACTCGGCGTCTCCGTTGGTGACGGCGATGGGCGCGTCCCAGGCGGTGCCGGTCAGCCCCGTCATCACGTTGTTGACGATCACGTGGTCGTCGCCGTAGAACCGGATGCCGCCGGTGCCCGGAGCGCCCTCGCCGAGGAAGACGTTGCCTTCCACGAGGGTTCGGTTGCCGTGGCGGACCGAGAGCGTGCCCTGGCTGCGCCGGAACGTGTTGTAGCGGACCGTGGCGTCGCTGGTCTTGATGGAGATCACCTCGGGGTCGCCGTCGCACTCCTCGAACAGGTTGTGCTCCACGAGGGTGAACCCGCTGGAGAGCGACATCGCGGACCAGCCCACGCGGACGGCCTCCTTCTCGTTGGTCGCTCGCGGGCCGGTGCGGAGGAAGTGGTTGTGGTCGATCCGGTCGTACTGCGACGAGAGCGCGTTGGGCGGGGCCGAGCCGTCAATGGTGATGAAGTTGCCCAGCTCGTCCTTGTCCTCGAACCGGTTGTGGTCGATCCGGTTGTGGTCGCTGAACGGCTGCGCGAGGTCGAACGAGCCCGCGACGACGATCCACTTGAGCGAGCCCGTCTCGTTGAGGCGGAAAACGTTGCGGGTGATGCGGGCGTGGGAGGCGCTCTCCAGCTTCACCGCCGTCACGTCCTCGCTCTCGAACACGAACCCCTCGATGGTGACGTGCGCCACCTTCTTCAGCGCGAAGGAGGACTCGCCCGTCAGCGTCACGCCTCCGATGGTCCGCGCGCGGATCGTCACCGGGTAGCCCTCCACCCCGCCCCGCCGGACCGAGAGGCCGTCGATGTCGTAGGTGCCGTCCGCCAGCTCGATGGTGTCGCCGGGGCGGGCCTCCGCGATGGCGTCCTCCAGCGCGCCCGCGGAGGAGACCGCGACGGTGCGCGTGGGCGGCGGGCTCGCGGGATCGGCGCAGATGAACGGCCGGAAGGCGAGGTCTCGGTCCACGGTGAACGTGATCTCGGCGTCGTCCTCGTCCGAGTCGCCGGTCCAGCCGCAGAAGACGAAGTGCTCGTCCGGGGTGACGGTCGCCGTGACCTGGGTGCCCTCGTCGAACACCGTGCCCGAGGGCTGGAGGGTCACCGTCCCGGCCGAGGGCGGCACGATGGCGACGGCGTACTGCGGCACGACGCTCGGGAAGGTGACGCCCTCCGGCGGCGTCGTCCCGGCGTAGAGCCGGTCGATGCCCACGTCGGCGGTGCAGTCTCCGGACCCGTAGCTGGTGTCGCAGTGGAATCCGTCGCCGCACTCGGCGGGACAGTCCGCGGTACAGGTGCTGGCGTCTTCGCCGGCGCCGCAGGTCGCGACGCTGCATGCAAAGCCCCAGGTGAAATCGCAACCTGGAGAACTGAATGTTTTCTGAAATTTCAATTAAAGCATAATGTTTCTTTATCGATATCGGCGCGCCTTCGCCCACAATGATTGAGACATCAACTACACGGACATCATCCAATCTAAGATAAGATTCTTGATTATTAGTCATCGTATATCACTTCCTAATTAATACTTTAAATTCTTTTAAAACTTGAGGTAAATAATCTGGATTGAGAAGAGATATGGTTCTTTTGTTTTCATTTTCTTCTGATTCATAATCATAGTTGGTTTTA
>DUBD01000147.1 GCA_012960515.1 Bacteroidota bacterium
GGGGCCGTGGTTGAGTTTCCAATGCCCTCGGCAGTTCAACGCACAAAGCTATGGCAACGCGCGATTCCGACCAACGCTCCCAGAGCGCCAAACCTAGATGAAGCAAAACTTGCTGAGCAATTCATCCTGGCGGGTGGCTCGATCGTCAATGCAGCTATCAACGCCTGCATTCTGGCAGCCACGGAAAGCCAAGACGTGGGCATGGAGCACGCGGTCCGCGCGGTCCGCTACGAGCTCCGCCTTCTGCAACCAGACGAGCACCATCGCGCGCTCCACGCTGCACACCGCCAGCGCCTGATAATCCTGATTGAGGACGAGAACGTGGCCGCCGAGCGCACTCATGACGAGCGGCCCGGCGGGGCTGGATGGTCTGGGGCAGGGTCCGGCACGAGGTCGGAGACTGTGGAGACCCCGCGAACATACGACGACGCCCCCCGGCCGGGTAGGGCCAGAGGGCGTCACCGTTGCGTTATGCAGATCGGCGCGAAGGGCGAGCCCGCCGCGCGCTGGCGGTGCTAGCGCACGCGCTCCCAGTACTGCGTCTTGCCGATGATCCGGCCGAGGATCTTGTAACCGCCCGTGAGGCGGAGACGGCCATCCCGCTCCACGCGGAGCCAGCCGCGGTACTTCTTGCCATCGGCGGGGTTGAAGGCGAGACCGTCCTCCCACTTGCCATCTCCATCGCGGTCCTGGAACCCGGAGAGAATCACGAGGCCCTGGAGGTTCTGGTTCTTCAGCGCACGGCCGCGCATGGAGGCGACCGGCCCGTCGTTCGGGTAGCGGTCCACGCAATCAGAGCACGTGCGTCCTTCGGGGAGGAGCCGCACGATGGTGCCGGTCAGGGTGCCGTCGCTGTTCTGCGTCACGCGGACGACGGACTTCGGCTGGCCGGTCTCGTCGTCGATCGTGCGCCACGTCCCGACCGGGGACTGGGCGAGCGCTGGGACGGCGAAGGCGAGGAGCGCGAGAACGCCGAAGAGGCGTGGGAGTCGTGCAGTCATGGAGTCGGGTGGGAGGTCCAGATGGTGGAAGGGGTTCCAAGGTACAGGGAACGCCCCGTGCTCCCAAACGCTAGCAAGCGCCGTTCCGTGCCCCGGGCGCTCGCGGATCGCGCAGGGGAGGCCGGGAACGGTGTTCACCTCACCGCGGGCCGTCTACGACCGTGGACGCTCCCGTCACGCGAAGCCGACGGCCGTGGCCACCGCCAGCGCCGCGAGCCCCAGCACGAACAGGAGGGCCTGGAGGGGGAAGACCCACCGCGCCCACGTCGGCCAGGGGATCCGCGCGAGCGAGAGCACGCCCATGAGCACAGCGCTCGTCGGGATGATCATGTTGGTAAACCCGTCGCCCATCTGGAACGAGAGCACGGCCGTCTGGCGGCTCACGCCCACGAGATCCGCCAGCGGGGCCATAAGCGGCATCGTGAGGGCGGCCTGCCCGCTCCCGCTCGGCACGAAGAAGTTGATGACCGTCTGCGCGCCGAACATCGCCATCGCGCTGACCGTGGAGCCCGTGCCCTCCAGCCCGCTCGCGAGCGCGTGGAGGATGGGGTCGATGGCCTGGCCGTCCTCCAGCACCACGAGGATCCCTCGCGCGATGCCGATGATCGCGGCGGTCGGCGCGAGGTCTTTGACGCCCTCCATAAACGCCTGGGCCGCGCGGTTGGCGCCGAGCCCGCCGAGCACCGCCAGCAGCACGCCGAGACCGACGAAGAAGGCCGCGATCTCGATGATGTACCAGCCCTCGCCGCCGAGATAATAGCTGAGCCCCCGGATTGTGCCCAGCCCTTCGATCTCACGCTCACGGGGAAAGACGCCCCATACCAGCACGAGCAGTGATAGCCCGAAGGTGACCAGCACGGCCTTGTGCCGACCGGTGAATGGCACGTCCCGCTCGCGAAGCGGCGTGGCGTCCGCGCGCTTGGTCTGATCCAGCGCAAAGACGGGGCTCTTCGTGGGGTCGCGTTTGACCCGCGCCGCGTGCCACATCACGAACGCCGTCACCGCGCCCGTCGTGAACACCCAGAGCACGAGCCGGAAGCCTGCGCCCGAGAACAACGGGACCCCCGCGATGCCCTGCGCCACGCCGACCGTGAACGGGTTGAAGAACGCGGCCGCGAACCCGGCAGCGGATCCGAGAAACGGAATCGCCGCGCCCGTCAGGCTGTCGTACCCGAGCGCGAGCGCCAGCGGGACGAAGATGAGGACGAAGGGGATGGTCTCCTCCGCCATCCCGAAGACGGCGCCCGCCAGCGAGAAAAGCCCCATGAACAGCGGGATGAGCGCACGTTCCAGCCTCGGGGATCGCTCCGCCGCGAGAACCGTCCGTTTCAGACCCGCGTCGATAGCGCCCGTGGCTGCGAGGATGGAGAACATCCCGCCGATGAAGAGCACGAAGGCGATGATGTCCGCGACCGCCGGGTCGGCGAAGCCGCGGATGGGGGCCTGAAACACGATGGCGACCGTGTGGACCAGCCGAGGCCAGACGCCGGTGGTCTCGCGCTCCAACGTCTGGAACGTCCCAGGGACCACCACCTCGCGGGTGCCCGCCCCCTCCACTTCGATCTCGCTTCGCTCGAACGCCCCGGGCGGGATGACCCACGTGAGGACGGCCGCCAGCAGGATGATGCTGAAAATGATCAGCGTGGTGTCCGGCGCTTTGAACCGCGGCGCGCGGGGCGCTGGCGGAGGCGTCTGCGCGGGATCAGCGGCGAGGTCGGGCGTGAGGTCAGACATGCGGGGTGGGCGGCACGAACAGCGCGAAGGTAGCGTTGAGCCCGCGCTGCCCCGAACTTCTGCCCGTGACCCGCCCCGCCCTCCTCCTCGTTCTCGGCCTCGCCGCCTCCCCCGCTTTCGCGCAGCGCCCGTCCGCCACGGAACGCGCGGCGGAAGAGCGGGTGGCCCGCGCCCAGAGCACGTTCGTCAGCGCCCTCGCGATGCAATGGGCCGGTGACCACAGCGGCGCGATCCGGATCTTCGAGGAGCTCCTGGACGAGGACGCCTCGCGCGCCGCCGTCCATGACGCGCTGGCGGAGAGCTACGTGGCACTGGAGCGGTACCCCGAAGCCCTCCTCGCCGCGGAGGACGCCGCCCGCCTCGCGCCGGACGACCCCGATGTGCTCGCGCGGCTGGCGGAAGAGCAGCGCCGGAGCGGCGCCCTCGCAGACGCAGCCCGCACGCTGGAAGCCGCCGCGCTCGCTCGTCCCGGAGACCCCTCCCTTCTCTCCGCACTGGCCGAGCGGTATGCCGACCTCGACCAGCACGACCGCGCAGCCCAGGCGCTGGAACGGCTCATCCGGATCGGTGACACGCCTGCAGCCCGCCTCCGGCTGGCGGCGTACGCACGCGACGCCGGAGACCTGGACCTCGCCCTCGGTCACCTGCGCCGAGCCGCCCAACTGGCGCCGGACGAAGCCGCGATCACCGTCACCCTAGCGGAGACTCTCCACGAGGCCGGCCGCGCTGGAGAGGCGGCCGGCGTCCTCGATGCGTTCCTGCGGCGGCGGCCCGGCGACGTGGACGCGCTCGCCGCACGCGCTCGCGTGAGCGGCACGGACCTCCCGGCCGCGGCGCGTCCCGCAGAGGACCGTCTGGCGCGAGCCCGCGATCTCTACGACGCCTCGGCAGAAGACCCCGCCCTCCTCTCAGAGGCGGACGCCCTCATCGCTTCGCTCCTCGCGGAGGGGCGCGTCGACTTCGCGATC
>DUBD01000148.1 GCA_012960515.1 Bacteroidota bacterium
ATGGTGTACGTCGGCGCCAATTTGAACTGCACCCTGTTGACGTCCAGGGCCACCGTGATGGCCGTGAAGAACGCCTCCTCCGTCTCCTCTCGGAACTCCAACACGGCAGGTAGGATGTTGTCTCGTCCTGGTTGGGATCCTGGCGGGCCCAGGTTCCGAGGGCCCGGATAATGCGCATAATTTGCATACGCGTCGGCCGGCAACGTCACACTGGAGGCCATGGCGTGCGGCCTCCCCGCCGTCTGCGCCGACGCGGTCGGCAGCCGGAGCCTGGTCGTGCACGGCGAGACGGGCCTTCTGTGTCCGCCGCGCGACGTGGACGCCTTCGCGACCGCCACGCGCCGCCTCGCTGCGGAGCCCGAGACACGCGCTGCGATGGGCCGCGCCGCCCGCGAGCGCGCCATCACCTACGACTGGGACGCGATCCTCGGCCGGCTCGTGGAGCGGTACCGCGCCGCCTCACGAGGAGATCGCGGGTCGAAATGACAGGCAGAGTGTGTGGTATTCTCGGGCGACTGATCTCTCTTCCCCCATGCTCCGCACCCTCGCTGCCCTTCTCATTTCCTGTGCCCTGCTCTCTGCCTGCGACACGGTGAGCCCGCCCGATGCGGACCTCTCCGGCGTGTACTCGGGGACTGTCGACATCGAAAGCGAGCCATACGCCTTCTCGTTCACGATCACGGACGAGGGCGACGAACTTCGCGTTACGGAAGGCCGGATGCAGTTCGCCGACGGCTACTGCAACAGCGTCCGCGGCTCCGGCCTTCACTCCACCGGGGACGAGAACCCTCGCGTGGCCCTGACGGTGCGCTTCTGCGGTGGGTACCTCGCCTTCCACGGCGACCGCACCTCGGCGAATGCGCTGACCGGCGAGGTCTCCGGTTTCCTCCCCAACGGGCGAACCGCGTTCTTCCCAAGCGTCATCGAACTGACGTCAGAGCCGTAGGCATGACGCGACGGCTCGCCGCGCTGGCGGCTCTCCTCATCGCGTCCGCCAGCGCGGCGGGGGCGCAGGAGCTTCCGCTGCCGCCGCGCGACGCGACCGCTCCCACCGGCTCCGCCTTCGCGGCCGAGATCGACGGTCTCTCGCTGGATGAGCGCGACGCCCGGATCGCCCGCGAGATTCTCAGCGGCAACGTGCCGGCGCACCTCCGCGCGCTCCATCCCGTCGCGGTGGATTCCGTCACGTTCTGGGCGGCGCCGGACTACCTCGCGGTCGGATCGGACGCGGACTACCTGCTCGTCCCGATGCGGCCGGAGACGGCGCAACGGATCGCGGACTCCCTCGGGATGGCGCTCCCGACGCCCCGCATGGTGGACGCGATCTGGGCCGCCGCGGACCTTCGGCTCCCGCCCGCGCCCATCGCGCCCGGCCCGGAGATGACGACGGTCCCGGTCTTCCTCGCGCACACCCGAACGGTCGGCGAGCAGCGCCGCCAGCGGGGCGGCCTGATCGCGGGACACAAGAAGGACGTGGTGGTGAGCCGCGCGCTGGCGGAGCGCCCCGGCCGCGTCGCGATCTACGGGTGGCACCGCGAGGACGGCACGCCGATCCAGCCGCTCTACCTCGGCCACACCACCGACTGGATGGACTACAGCCACGGCGTCCGGCTGGTCTCCGCGACGGTCCGCGCGGACGGACGGCTCCTCCCGCTGGCGGAGGCGCTGCGCGATCCCGGGCTCGCGCCGGTCCTCAGCCACGAAGGCGTGATCGGGACCGCGCGCTACCCGCGTCGTTAGCGCCGGGTCCATGCGATGTGACCTCGCGCCGCGGCCCAGAGCACGAGCGGCAGAACGAGCGTTCCCGCACCCGCCGCGACCGGCCCAAATGCGCCCCACACGCCGATTCCGAGCCCCAGCGCCCAGACCGGAACGCCCAGCGCGACGAGCGCAATCTCGAGCGTGGAGCGGAAGTCCTCGCGCGGGTGCCGGCGGACGGCCCACCGCGTGAGGAGCAGGACCGGCCAGAACAGCGCCCAGACGAGCGCGAGCGCCGGAAGCCCCGCCATGCGCCAGACGGCGTCGTTCCCCCGGCGTCGGTCCGTGACCGTCTGGTGCCACGCCGCGATGGCGTCGTCGCCCTCCACCAGGTCCGCCAGCGCGGCGTGGAGGTGGTCGTTCATCGCGCCCAGCTGGCGGGGCGCCTCGCCGGGAGGAGCAGGCGCGAACGTCAGCGGCTCACCGAAGGTCACACGCACGTCCGGCCCCCACTGCCTCCAGTCCGAGTACTCTATCGCGACCGGCACGACGGACAGCCCCGGAGCGTCGGGAAGCGCGTCCAGGTAGAGGCGGGCCCAGCTTTTCTTGAGCCGCCGCACCGTGCGCGTGGGAACGGAGCTTCCCTCGGCCATGATGACGCACGCGCCGCCGGCCCGGAGATGGTCCGCGAGCTGGCGCATCGTGACCGGGAGCCCCGTTTCGATGGCGCGGCGGCCGTGGTCCGCGCGGTACATCGGGAGGACGCGGAGGAACCGCATGGCGCGCGCCGCCAGCGGCTGGCGGAAGTAGTCGGCACGGGCGACGAACACCGGGAAGCGCGGCGCGGCGAAGAGCACGGAGCAGGCGTCCGCGAGGTTGTTCTGGTGCGTCGTCACGAGGATGACCGGCCCCGTCTGGGGGACGCGGTCGGCGCCGCGCACCTCGAACCGGCGGCTGTACACGGCGGTGTACATCCACCGGACGTAACCGTAGAGCAGCCGGTAGCCGAGCGACGGACGCACGCCGATCATGCCACGACGGGGACCGGCTCCGGCGTCCGCTGCCGCCACCACATCGCCACGCCCAGCCCGGAGACGATGTGCCAGATCCCCCACCACGCCGCGATGGCGGCCATCCCGCCGAGCGGAAGCGTCGCGGGGAAGAGGAGCGGGTTGAGCAGCAGTACGAGCGCCAGCCCGGAGTTCTGAATGCCCACCTCAATGCTGAGCGTTTTCCGCTCGCGCCGTTCCAGCCCCGCCCCTCGCGCCCACATCCACCCCAGCCCCAAGGCCAGCGCGTTGTGCAGCCCCACGATGGGAAAAAGCGCCGCGATGTGGGCCACGAACGCGTCCAGGTTCTTCCCGAACGCCACCGCCACGATCACCGCGAACAGCCCGATGCTCGCGAACCGGATGGGCGTCTCCAGCCGCGCCGCCAGCCGGGGCGCATATCGCGCCGTGAGCATCCCGAGCGCGAGCGGCACGCCGAGCAGCAACAGCACCACGCGGCCCACCTCCAGCGGATCGATCTCCAGCGCGCGGAGGAACGGGTTGGCACCGTCGGCGAGAATCCAGCGGGTGTAGACCTGACCCCACACCCCGAAGTTGAGCGGCGTGAACACGAGCGCGCCGGCTGTGCTGAGCGCCGTCAGCCCCACGCTCAGCGCCGCGTTCCCCTTCGCGAGGTGCACCATGAAGTTGGAGACGTTGCCGCCGGGACAGCACGCCACCAGGATCATCCCCATTGCGACGCCCGGCGTGAGCCACGGGTGGAGCACCGCCACGAGCGCGACCGTCGCCGCGGGCAGCAGCACGAGCTGACCCGCCAGCCCGACGAGCACGAACCGCGGCCGCCGGAGCACCCACACGAGGTCGTCCCAGGTGATCCCCAACGCGACGCCGAACATCACGAATCCCAGGATGAGGTGGAGCGCGGCGAGGTTGCCGTCGCTGAGGTTGAGGTCGAGAGAGTCGAGGGCGGCGAGGCCGT
>DUBD01000149.1 GCA_012960515.1 Bacteroidota bacterium
GGGGCAGCGCGGGGCTGTCGGGGGCGGGCCGCCAGCGGGGGCTTACTTGAGCTCGACGGTGGCGCCGGCGCCCTCGAGCTTGCCCTTGATCTCTTCGGCCTCGTCCTTGGTGGCGGCCTCCTTGATCGGGGACGGGGCACCGTCGACGAGTTCCTTGGCCTCCTTGAGGCCGAGGCCCGTGATGGCGCGGACCTCCTTGATCACGTTGATCTTCTTGTCGCCCACGGAGGCGAGGATGACGTCGAACTCGTCCTTCTCCTCGGCGGCGGCGGCACCGTCACCACCCGCGGGGCCGGCCACGACGGCGGCGGCGGCGGCGGGCTCGATGCCATACTCGTCCTTGAGGACGGTCAGGAGGTCGTTGGCCTCCTTGATAGTGAGGTTGACGAGGGACTCGGCGAGGCTGTTGATGTCGGCCATGGTCTTGGGGGTTCCTGCGGCGGTCTTCGCCCGGTCGGGCTGCGCCGCTGATTAAGGGATGGTGTGGGGTGGCGATTCGCGCGCGACGCCCGGCTGGCGGTAGTGCCCGTCAAAGACGAGCGCCAGCCCGGCGCCCCGAGGCGCTACGCCTCTTCTTTCTCGGAGATCTGCTGGATGACGCTGGCGAGGCCAGCGCCCTGCGCGTTGAGCGCGCTGGCGACGTTGTTGATCGGCGCCATGAGGAGGCCGAGGATGTCGGCGACGAGCTCGTCCTTGCTCTTGAGGGAGGCGAGCGCGTCCAGCTGGCCTTCCTCGTAGATCGCGCCCTCAACGAAGGCGCCCTTGAAGCGGGGCAGCTCGCCGCCCGTCTCCTCAAGGAACTTCTTCATCACCTTCGCCGGCGACGCGGGGTCGTTGGTGAAGGCGACGGCCGTGGGGCCGTTGAGTTGATCGAGGAGGTCGTCGAATCCGCCCTGCTCCTCCATCGCGCGGCGGAGGAGGGTGTTCTTGAGAACGCGGAACTGGACGTCAGCCTCGCGGAAGGCGCGGCGGAGCTGGTTGGCCTGATCGACCGTGAGCCCCTTGTAGTCGGTGAGGTAGACCGTCGAGGCCTCCGCAAGGGTGGCCTGGATGTCGGCGAGGGCCTCCTGCTTCTGTTCGCGGGTAAGCGGCATGTCAGTCGGAGTCTGAGGTGCGGGAGGCTATCGGGCGAGGTCAGCCGCCACGGAACGGTCGACCGGGATGGCCGGGCCCATCGTCGTGGAGAGCGTGACGCTCTTGACGTAGGCGCCCTTGGCGGACGCGGGGCGGAGGCGCACGATCTCCTTCAGGAAGGCCGTCGCGTTGTCCCGGATCTGCTCCGTAGAGAACGAGCTCTTGCCGATGGAGGTGTGCACGATGCCGGTCTTGTCGACGCGGAAGTCGATCTGGCCCGCCTTGACCGCCTGGACGGCCGCCTTGACGTCGGTCGTGACCGTGCCGGACTTGGGGTTCGGCATGAGGCCGCGGGGACCGAGAACACGGCCGAGGCGGCCGATCTTCGGCATCACGTCCGGCGTCGCGATCATGACGTCGAAGTCCGTGAAGCCCTCGTTCTGAATCTTGTCGACGTAGTCGTCGAGGCCCACCATGTCGGCGCCCGCCTCGCGAGCGTCGGCCTGCTGGCCTTCGTTGGTGAGCACGAGGACGCGGACCTCCTTGCCCGTCCCGTGCGGGAGGGCAACGGAGCCACGGACCATCTGGTCCGCGTGGCGGGGGTCCACCCCGAGCCGGATGTCGATATCGACGGACTCGTCGAACTTCGCGCGGCCGGTCTTCTTGACGAGGTCGGCGGCGGTGTCGAGCGAGAGCCCGCTCTCCGCCTCCTCCATCGCCTGCGCGACGAGTTCGGCGGCCTGGCGGTAGCGCTTGCCTTTCTTGGCCATGTGCGTGACGGCTGAGCCGTCGGGTTGTGCGGTGCAGACGTCCCGCGCGTGTGGACGGGACTCCCGCGTGAGGACGCGCCGGAGCGGCGCACGTCGGTGACTGGCGGCGAGGGCCGCCAGCGGAGAGGAGCTAGGCGGCGGGGGCGCCGGTGACGGTGATGCCCATGGAGCGGGCCGTCCCTGCGATCATGCGCGCGGCGTTGTCGAGGTCCGTCGCGTTGAGGTCCTCCAGCTTCTGCTGCGCGATGTCGCGGCACTGGTCCCAGGTGACCTTGGCCACCTTCTCGCGGAGCGGGTCGCCTGCGCCCTTCTGGATGTTGGCCGCCTTCTTCAGGAGCACCGCGGCGGGCGGGCTCTTCGTGATGAAGGTGAAGCTCTTATCGCCGTAGACCGTGATCACCACAGGGATCACGAGCCCCATCTTGTCCTGCGTCTTAGCGTTGAACGCTTTGCAGAACTCCATGATGTTGACGCCCTTCTGGCCGAGCGCCGGGCCGATCGGCGGGGCCGGGGAGGCCTGGCCCGCCTTGATCTGCAGCTTGATGTAGCCGTCGATCTTCTTCGCCATCGAGTATCGGGTGCGGTGCAAACGCCCCGGTCGGGGGCTCCCGCGCTAGTGGAGCTATGCCGGAGCATAGCGGACGCGAAAAGTAGCGCCGCGCAGGCCTCGCATGGGGGCCCGCCCCATGCTTCGCTGGGTGTTCACCCCGCCGCCCCCTGGGCTTCTCAAACCTCGGGAATGCCCCCTCGACCTAGCGATTGGCGCTGGCCTGCGCCACTGGCGGCAACCGCCAGCCGCGCTAGCTCTCGTGCTCGACCTGGAGGTAGTCCAGTTCCAGCGGCGTCTTGCGACCGAAGATGGAAACCATCACGCGGACCTTCATCTTGTCCGGGTACACCTCTTCGACGAAGCCTGTGAACGTGTTGAACGGGCCGTCCACCACCTTGACCGCGTCCCCTTCCTTGAACGGGATCTCGGGCTGCTCACCCTTGTCCTCGTCCATCATGCCGAGGATGCGGTTGACTTCGTGAGGCGGCAACGGCGTGGGCTCCCCATCCACGCCAAGGAACCCAATGGTAGAGGGCGCACCGGAGATCACCTCCTTGATGTACGGGTCCACCAGAGCCTGGATCAGGATATATCCCGGAAAAGAGGTCTTCTCCCGCGTCTTCTTCTTACCCGCCCGCATCTCGAAGACCGTCTCGGTCGGGATGACGACGTCGGCGAGCTTCTCCTGCATCCCGAGGCGCTCCACCTCGCTCTCGAGGTACTCCTTGACCTTCTTCTCGTGACCGGAGAAGGTGCGGAGCACGTACCACTTGCGGATGGGAGAGAGAGCCATGGGCGGGTGAGCCGATCGTGGGAGCGTACCGAAACGAAGTCGCCTCCAGCGGAGGCCACCGGGTCGGTCCTAGTAGATGAAGGAGAGCAGCTTGCTGATCCCCTGGTCCGAGAGGAAGATGAAGAGCGAGACCGCGAACGAGGCCCCCAGCGTGAGCGCGGTGTTGGCGATGAGCTCGCGGCGCTTCGGCCAGTTCACCTTCTTGGACTCCTTGACGACCTCCTGGATGTAGCCGCCGAGCTTTGACTCGGACTTCGTCTGCGTCTGCGTGGCCATGGGTTGCCGGGGCCCGCATGCGGGCGCGTGATGAGATCAGAGAACGCGGCTTAGAACATCCGCGTGGCACCGGCGGCAGGACTCGAACCTACAACCTGCGGTTTTGGAGACCGCTGCTCTGCCAATTGAGCTACGCCGGTAGATGGGACCGCCAGCGCCCACGGATGAGCGCTGGCGGGCCGAAAGATACGCGTCGGAACGCG
>DUBD01000150.1 GCA_012960515.1 Bacteroidota bacterium
CTCTCTGCCGGGGCGCCCCGCGCAGGAGCGGCCCCGCGTGCGGGATTCCCTTACAGCCGGGCGCCGGCAGATCGCACACGCCCCCCCGCCGGCTCCGTGCCGGCTTCGCGCGCGCCGCGCCGTACGATGGTCGCACACCGCCCCCCAACGCGATGTCTCTCTCCGCCCCTCGCGCCACGACCGACGCGGACTTCCCGCAGTCCGGCGCCCCCTCCGATCAGCTGGAGGCCATGCTGAACTGGGCCGTGCTCGCGCCCAGCGTCCTCAACACCCAGCCCTGGGCGTTCGTCGTCGAGGACGACGCCGTGCTCGTCTTCGCCGACCGCGCCCGCCAGCTCCAGCGCCTCGACCCCGACGGCCGCGAGCTGGCGGTCTCCTGCGGCGCCGCCCTCTTCAACCTCCGCCTGGCCGCGCGGCACTTCGGCTTCGCGACGGTCGTGGACCGCCTGCCCGACCCGGACCAGCCCGACCTCTTCGCCCGCCTCCGCCTCGCCGGTTCCGTCCCGGCCACGGACGCCCAGGATCTCCTCTTCCGCGAGATCAAGCACCGCAAGACCAACCGGCGGCCGTTCGCCGAGATGCCGGTGCCGGAGGGCCTCCTCCGCGAGCTTCGCGCCGCGGCCGAGGACGAGGGGGCGCGGCTCCTCACCATCACCGAGGGCTCGCGGAAGGCCGAGCTCGGCGCGCTGGTGGCGGCGGGCATCCGCGCGCAAGGCGCAGACCGGGACACGTCCGCGGAGATCCAGCGCTGGCTCCGCCCCAACCGCGACCCACGGCGCGATGGCGTGCCGGACCGCGAGCAGGCCGGGTGGGACCGCGTCTCGTACCTCCGCTCAGACGCCGCGATCTACGCGCGCCAGATCGAGAGGCTCGCGGCCACGGCGCCCGCGCTCCTCGTCCTCGCGACGGAGACGGACACGCCGCTCGACTGGCTTCGCGCGGGCGAAGCGCTCCAGCACGTCCTGCTGGCGGCCGCTCGCCACGATGTCTCCGCTTCGTACCTCAACCAGCCCGTGGAGGTCCCGCCGCTCCGGGAACAGCTCGCCGGTCTCATCGGCGGCGCCCATCCGCAGGTCCTCTTCCGCGTGGGCTACACCGTCGAGACGAGCGGGACCCCGCGCCGCTCCGTCAGCGACGTGACGATGCCCACGCCCCCTCCCCACGTGTCATGACCATCCAGACTCTCCTGTTCCCGACCGACTTCTCGGACTGCGCCGAGGGCGCGTTCTCGCACGCCGCCTTCCTCGCGGAGCGGTTCGGGGCCACGCTCCACGTGCTCCACGTCCAGGAGGACCCCGAGGCCGACGAGCCCAACTGGGCCGAGGCCCTCACGATCTCCACGGACGACATCTACCGGGACCTCCGGATCCCAGCGGAGGAGCAGGACCCCTCGTTCGGGCTCATCGATCTGAAGGAGCACGAGGCTGCCGCGCGCGACGTGGCCGCGTCCATCCTGCACCACGCCGCCACGCTCGGGGCGGACCTGATCGTGATGGGCACGCACGGACGGACGGGCGTGAAGCGCGTCGCGCTGGGAAGCGTGGCGGAGGCCGTGACGCGGCACGCGCCGTGCCCGGTCCTCACCGTCCGCCCCGCCGCCGAGGGCGACGAATCCGCGCTGCGCCGTGTGATGGTGGCCGTCGAGGACACGGGCGCCGACCTCCCTCACGTGGCGTGGGCCTCGCGTCTGGCGCACGCCTACGGGTCCCGCCTGGACCTCGTGCGGGTGGTCCCGCCGAGCCTTCTCCACCCCGGGGAGACCGCCGCCCATGCCCGCGGCCACCGCGACCTCCGCCTCCTGGAAGAGCGCCTCGAATCCGACGGGCTGACGGTCAGCTCGCGCGTGGTGGACGGGGAGCCGGCGGAGGCGCTGCTCGCGACGGCTGCTCATCTGAAGCCGGATCTTCTGGTCGTGGGGACGCACGGCCGGACCGGCGTCCGCCGCGTGGTGCTGGGCAGCGTAGCGGAGCGCGTGCTCCGCGAGGCGTCGTGCCCGGTGCTCGTCGCGCGGAAGACGACCGCGTCGGTCAGCGCCTGAGGCCTCGCGGCGAAACTGCGGCCCGTCCTGGCATCTGGCCGGGGCGGGCCGCTTCTGTTCGGAGCGAGTTCGCGCCCGGCTGGCGGACGGCCTGAGCGGGATGCGCGGGCGGGTCGGGACTGCGGGGCTGAGCCTCGCGAGCCGCGTTCCCTCTCGCTGAGCGCGGCCGCCAGCGCGTGGAGCCCGCAACGGATGACGCCCGCCCCGCCGATCGCGGAACGGGCGTCGCCGTCGTCAGGATGGAGGCGTCAGCGGCGGGTGTCGCGCAGCTGGAACTTGACCGGCACGGTGAACCGGACGCGGACGGCGCGGCCTCGCTGCTGGCCGGGCACGAACTCGCTTTCCAGCACGGCCTGGATGGCGGCGTTGGTCAGCAGGTCGTTGGGGGAGCGGATGGCGACGGGGTCCAGCACGCGGCCCGTCTCGTCCACGATAAACTGGACGTAGACCGTCCCCTCCACGCCCGCCTGGCGGGCCATCTCGGGGTACTCCACGCGAGCGCGCAGGCCCTCAACTCCGCCGATCAGGACGGGCTCCTGTTCCACCACGTCGAACACTTCGTACGCCTCGGGCTCAGGCTCGGGTGGCGGCGGGGCCGGAGTTTCGGTCTCGGGAGGGGCGGCGGGTGGCGGCGGCGGGGCCGGCGCGTCCGGCGGCGCGATGGGCACCGCGACCTCAGCCCCCAGGTCCAGGTCGATGGACTGGATCACCTCCTCCTCGATGTCGGCTCCGTCGGGCACCTCGCGAGGCGGCGGCGGGGCGGGCGGCGGCGGGGGCGGCGGCTGAATCTGCTGCGTCTGCTCCACCCGCTCGATCTCGATCACCTCCGTCGGGGTTTCCGTGGCCATGACCTCGTTGGAGGCTCGCATCGGGATGGAAAAGACCGCGATCGCGACGCTCAGCGACATCACGATCCCGATCTCCTGAAACAGCCGGTAGTGGTTCCGGGTGTCGGCATGGGGCGCTTTGTGCGGCATCATGGCAGGAGGGGTCTTGCGGCGGGGTGCTCAGAGAATCGGCCCTGGCCGGAGGCCGTCGCGACGGGGAGAAGGGGGCGCGCGTTGGGGGAGATGTCCCGCCCGGCTGTGGGGGGAGCCCCCACTCCCGTGTGCACCCGATGTGCGGCGGCGTTCGGTACGCAGGGCGCGGCGGGGCCGGTCAGCGCCCGGCCGTTTCGCAACAAGCGCACGGAGGGCACGTTGGGCCGCCGTATCGTGTGACTGTGACCCGTCTCGCCCTCCCGCTCCGCCTCGTCCTCGTGCTGGTGACCGCCGCCAGCACCCAGGGGCTGTTGCTCGCGCAGGGGGCGTGGCTCGTCAACCAGGAGTGGATCGCGAACACGCTCTGCGTCAACCGCGACCGCCCCGAGCTCAACTGCGACGGCAAGTGCCAACTCGCCGAGCGCATGAAGCACATGAGCGAGATGCCCGGCACGCACGTGCACGAGGCGGGCGAGGACCACGATCACGACCACCCGGACCCCGCCACCCTCTTGGAGCTGGCGATGTCCGTCCGGGCACCGGTCGCGGAACGGCTCGGGCTCCCCGTGCCGCCCCCACGAGCCGAGAGCGGCCCCGCCGCCGGGCTCTTTCTGGATACCGGGAGGGAGGC
>DUBD01000151.1:0-1848 GCA_012960515.1 Bacteroidota bacterium
GAGACGAGGCGGTGCACGCCGGGATGGAAGGCGAAGACGGCCGCGACGACCGCTTCCAGCCACGCCGCCAGCGCGTCGTGGTGGCGGACGTGGACGAGTTCGTGGGACCGCGCGAGGTCTCGCTCCGCGCCCCGTAGCGAGGCGGGCATCACGATCACAGGCCGCAGCACGCCGAACGTCATCGGCACGGGCGCCGCATCGGTCTCCGCGATGCGGACGCGGCGGGAGACGCCGTGCGCCTTCGCGTCCTCGGCCGCGAGGGGTTCACCGTCGGGCAGTCCGCGGCGGAGCGCCCGGAGGTCCCGCGCTTGCCCCACGAGCGCCGCCAGCCGGACGAGCGCGAACGCGGCGGCGACGAGCAGGACGAGGCCGAGCGCGAGCTCCAGCGTCCAGACGGGCGGGGCGGTTTCGGTCAGCTGGGCCACTTCGCCCGCTGGGACCGGGATACCGGCGACCGTCACTTCGGACACCGTGACGACGGAGCGCTCGACCCACCACGGCGCGAGGCGGCCCGCGTCTAGGAACGGCGCGAGCGCGAACCCGAGCGGGAGGGCGAAGAGCAGCGCCTGCGTCGCGCGGTAGCGGACGAGCGGGTGCACCCGGAGCGGCAGCCTCGCGATGATCTCGCCCAGCAACCAGAGCACGGTCCACGCGAGGAGCGGGGGCCAGACGGTCTCCAGCGAGACCCGGCCAAGCGTGTCGATCCACTCAAGCATCGTCCTCGCGGCGGATGGACTCGACGATCTGGCGGATGTCGTCGAGCTCGGTGGGGGAGAGCGACTCGTCGCGCACGAGCGTCTGGATGAGGGCGCGAGGGGAGCCGGCGAACACCTTGTCCATCAGGCCCTGGAGGAGGTCCTGGCGGACGGTCTCCTGCGGCTGGGCCGCGCGGTAGATGTAGGCGTTGCCTTCCTTCTCGAAGGTGAGGTAGCCCTTGGACGCCAGCTTTTTCATCACGGTCATCACCGTGGTGTAGGCGACCTCGCGCGACTGGAGCACGCGCTCGTGGACCTCGGAGACGGAGGCGGTGCCGAGGGCCCAGACGTGCTGGAGCACTTCCATCTCGGTCTCGCCCAGGGGGTGGAGGGTTCGGCGGTTCATGTGTTCATTACGACGATCGTAGTAGGATGGTACGATGATCGTCGTAGGAACGCAAGAGGTCTCTCCGGATTGCCCTCCCGGCTACAGCAGCAGGCGAACGCCGAGCGCGGCGCTCCGTCCGGGCGCCGGCAGCCCCGATTGCGGGACGTGGAGCGCGTCCGCCGCGTTGTCCACCCGTGCCGAAACTTCCAGAACCGACCCGCTCACGACCCACTGGCGGACGATCTCGGCGTCCACCAGCACCGCGCCGGGAAGCTCCGCCAGCCCGTCGGGAGTGGGGGAGACCACGCCCCCGATGCCGGCGGCCTCGGCCCGCACGCGCCAGCCGCCGCGCCGGAGTTCGGCCGCGAAGCGTCCCATCGCGCCCGGCCGTTCGGTCAGTCGGTCGCCCGCATCCGACCGTTGCCACAGGAGGGTCACGGCGCCGTCGAGACGGAGCGCGGGAATGGGGCGCGCGCTCGCGGTCGCTTCCAGTCCCACAGCCCACGAGCCGCCGAGGTTGACCCGCTGGCGGCGGCCGTCAGTGAGTTGAATCTGCTCGATGGTGCCCGACACGTCGCGCGCGAAGACTACGGCGTCAAGGTCCCACGTCGGGCGCTCCAGCCGGAGCCCGACTTCGCCCAGCCACGCGGCCTCGGGTCGCAGATCGGGGTTGAGCGCGAAGCGGCCGAGCGCGCCGCCGAACAGCTCGCGCATGGAAGGAAACCGCGTTTTCCGCCCGCCGCCGGCCCGGACGGCGAGAGCGTC
>DUBD01000151.1:1945-3645 GCA_012960515.1 Bacteroidota bacterium
GCTACGCCGCCCGCCAGCCGGACGCGGCCGGCGGTCTCGGCTTCGATGCCGAGGCTGCCTTCCGCGTGGCGGAAGCGCTCGGCGGGCTCGTCCGTTGCGGCGATGTGGTGCTGCGCGAGGAGGCCGAACCCGGCAGCGCGAAGGACGCCCCAGGCGCGCGGTAGCTCGGCGAGGAGGCGCGTGCCGCCGCTGAGATCGCGGTCGTGTTGCGTCGCGCTCACGCGCTCGTACGAGACGCTCGCGAACTCCTCGATGGTCTGCTGATTCGCGCCGAGCCACGCGGTGGAGCGGAGGCGCCACGGGCCAGGGGTTCCGCGCACGTTCAAGATCGCGAGGGATTGGCGCGCAACGGGATAGCGCCAGTAGCGCACGCTCTCGTCGGAGGGGTCCAGGTGGGCCTCCGGCGCGATGCCTCGGGCGGTCTCCGCGTGGACGAGCGTCACCGCCAGATCGCCGCGACCCAGGCGGGCGAGCAGGGAGGCGCGCGCTCGGTCCGTGTTCGTGCGGAGGCCCCCGCCCTGGCCGAACGGAAGATCCGCGCGGGTGGGAACAGGGACGCCCGCCCGAGCCGAAGCGTCGGCGGCGAGCGTGATCTCTCCTGACCCGCTGGCGGCGACGTGCGCGGCGGCGAGGCGGCCCTCGGCTGGCCACCCGCCCGCGAGACCGACTTCGGTGAGAGCGCCGGCGGATCGCGCGCGGCGCGAGGTAAACGCGACGGCGCCCCCCAGCGCGCTCGGTCCCCAGGCGACGGACGGCGTTCCCGTCGCGACGGCCGCGCCGTCGATGGCCCAGGCGGGGAGGAGGTCGAGATCGGCGCGGCGGTCCCAGGGCGTCGTCAGCGGAGCGCCGTCCAACGTGAGGGCGACCTGCCGCTCGCCGCTGCCGCGGAGGTAGACGAGCGCCTCACCGCGCGAGTTGGTCTGAACGTGCGCGCTCGGGATCCGCCGGGCAGCGTCCGCCAGAGTAGGAGCGGCAGTCGGCGCGATGGGAAGCGCGAGGTCGCGGAGCGTGGCGCCGCCGGTCGCGGGGACCGCCGCGCCCGAGGCCGGGGTCACGGCGACGGCGCCCAGATCGAGGTCCCATACGGACGAATCCGTGGGCGTCTGCGCGTGCACCGTCACAGACGCGAGCGAGAGCATCGCGCCCGCCAGGAGCGACCGCCAGCCGAGCAGGGCCGGACGCCGCACGCTACAGCGAGCTCCGGGCTTCGAGGGCGCGCGAAAGAGTCGCCTCGTCGGCGAACTCCAGGTCGCCGCCGATGGGCAGGCCGCGTGCGATCCGCGTCACGTTGACCTCGAACGCATCCAGCAGGCCGCCGATGTAGACCGCCGTCGTGTCGCCCTCCACGTTCTCTTTCAACTGCTTCCCTTTCTCTTCCCCGCGAGGATGACCTCCTGGACGGGCTCCGGCTCGTACGTCTCGCTCGGCTCCGCGACGGCTCCGCCTTCCTGCGGCTCGCCCGTCGGGATGGACTTTCCGGCCACGCGGCCCACGAGCTCGCGGATGCGGAGGTCGTTCGGCCCGATGCCATCGAGCGGGGAGATCACGCCGCCGAGGACGTGGTAGAGCCCCCGGTAGTCTCCGGTGCGTTCCAGCGCGAGCACGTCCGAGGGCTCCTCCACCACGCAGACCACGGAGCGGTCCCGCCGCGCGCTGGCGCAGATGGAGCACGGGCTGGCGTCCGCGACGTTGAAGCAGAC
>DUBD01000152.1 GCA_012960515.1 Bacteroidota bacterium
GCCGAGGTTGTCCGCCAGTTGCTCGGGCTTCTTCGTCCCGATGATGACGCTGGTCACGCCGCGCCGCTGCAGAAGCCAGCCGAGCGCGAGCTGCGGGATGGTGACGCCCTTCGCCTGCGCCATCTCGTCCAGCGCCTCCACGGCATCGAAGCCGGTCTCGGTGTCCACCGGGGGGAAGTCGAAGTCGGTGCGGCGGGCGCCCTCGGGGCCCTCCTGCCCGCGACGGAACTTGCCGGTGAGGAAGCCGCCCGCGAGCGGGCTCCACGGCAGGATGCCGAGCCCTTCTTCGACGGCGAGGTCCACGAGTTCGTGCTCCAGATCGCGCCCGACGAGGCTGTAGTACGCCTGGAGACTGACGAACCGTGGCCACCCGTTCGCGTCCGCGAGGGCGTTGGCCTTCATGATCTGGCGGACGGCCCAGTTGGAGACGCCGAGGTAGCGCACTTTGCCATCACGCACGACGTCCGCGAGGGCGCGCATCGTCTCCTCGACGGGCGTGACGGGGTCCCAGCCGTGGACCTGGTACAGGTCGATGTAGTCCGTTCCGAGGCGCCGGAGGCTGCCCTCCACGCCCTGCATGATGTGCTTGCGCGAGAGCCCGACGTTGTTGACGTCGCCGGTGCCCTCAGCGGCCGCGTCCGACATCGACCCGCGCACCTTGGTGGCAATCACCACCTCGTCCCGGCTGGCGGAGCTGTTGGCGAGCGACTGGCCGAGGATCTCCTCGCTCTGGCCGCGCGAGTACACGTCGGCGGTGTCGAAGAAGTTGACGCCGGCGTCGAGCGCGGCGTGGACGAGCCGGTCGGCGGCCTGCTGCTCGGTGATCTCACCGATGGTGTAGAAGGCGTCGCCGAAGGTCATGGTCCCGAAGCAGAGTTCGGAAACCTTGAGACCAGAGCGGCCGAGTTGGCGGTACTGCATGGCATGCGGAGGGATGGGCTCTCCCTACCCCACGCCTCGCGCGTGGTTCTACTCGCTGAGGAACGCCGCCAGCCGGGCGTTCACAGCCTCCGGCTGTTCCAGCATGATGAGGTGGCCCGCTTCGGGGATCATCTCGACCGTCGCGTTCGGGAGGGCCTCGCGGGCCGCGTCCGCCACGGCCTCCGTCGTGAGAGCGGGGTGGAGGTAGCGGTTCGGGATGAGAGCGTCGCCGGCGCCATAGAGCACGAGCGTGGGGGCCGTGATCTCGCCGAGGCGGTCGAAGACGCGGCCGTCCAGCATCCCCGCCACGCTGGCGGCGTTCGCGGCGGCGTACTCGGGGAAGTCGTCTCGTTCTGCGAGGGCCTCGCGCTGGGTGAGGATCCAGCCGTCGCGGGCCTCGTCGTAGGCGTGGAAGTTGGCTGCGGTGTTGAGCGCGGCCTGCGCGGGCGGCGTGTTCTGCACGGCCTGTGCCGTGACGAGCCCCTTGAGCGCGGCAGCCTCCGCATCGGTGAATGTCTCGATGCCGGCGGGGGAGAGGAGCGCCAGCTTCCGCACGCGGTCCGGGTGCTCCAGCGCGAGTGTGAGGGCGATTTGCCCGCCCATCGAGAGGCCGACCACGTCCGACTGGCGGAGGCCGAGCGCGTCCATCGTGCCTGCGACCGCAGAGGCGAAGTCCGCCATCGTGCCGCTGACGGCGTCTTTGTCCGAGAGGCCGTAGCCGGGGAGGTCCAGCGCGATGGCGCGGTGGCCGGCGGCCTCCAGCGCGGGGATCGTCTCGCGCCAGAACGCGAGGTTCGTCCCGAGCCCGTGGATCAGAACGACGGGCTCCCCTCCGCCGCCGCTGTCGTGCACCGCCAGCGCGCGGCCACCGACCTCGACGTGGGAGATCGGGGCGGGGTAGAACGGGAGCTCGGTCGTATCGGCCGGGGCGGTGGCCATGAGCGCGGCGAGGCAGAAGGAAAGCATACTTAGGAGGCGGGGGCGGTCGTGGCGAGGGCGACGAGGTCGGTCTTCTGGATCTTCCCGCTGTGGCCGACCGGGAGCGCGTCCAGCCAACGGATCTCGCGCGGCACCTTGTACGCCGCCAGCCGCTGGCGGCAGAAGTCGACGAGGGCGGCGGCGTCGGGCGCGGGGCCGGCAGGGACGAGGAACGCGACGCCGGCCTCGCCCCAGCGGTCGTCCGGGACGCCCACGACGGCGGCCTCGGCGACGGCGGGGTGCTCGCGGAGGACGGCCTCGACCTCGGCCGGGTACACGTTCTCGCCGCCCGAGATGTACATCTCCTTCAGCCGCCCGACGACGTAAACGTAGCCCTCGTCGTCCTGGCGCACGAGGTCGCCGGAGCGGAACCAGCCGTCGGCGGTAAACGCCTTTCGCGTCGCCTCCGGGTTCCGCCAGTAGCCCGGCGTCACGACCGGCCCGCGGAACACGAGCTCGCCCGTCTCGCCCGGCGTCACGTCGCGGCCGTTAGCGTCCACGATCCGAATGTCGACGAACAGGTTGGGGAAGCCGATCGAGCCCATCTTGCGGACGGCGTCGGCCTCGGGGAGCGAGAAGCAGTTCACGCCGACCTCCGTCATCCCGAAGCCCTGGCGGATGGGGACGCCCTTGGCCTGCCACGTCCGCGTAAGTGGGGCCGGCATCGGCTCGCCGCCAACGACGGCGTAGCGGACGGTGCCGAGCGAGACGGCCTCGAACGTGTCGCTCTCGGCCATCATCTGGAGCATCGTCGGGACGCCCCAGAGGATCGTGATGCCCTCGTCGTCGCAGAGCCGGAGGAGGCCGTCGGCGTCGAACCGGTCCAGGAGGATCGTCCGGCCCGCGGTGAAGAGGAATGGCGTGAGGAGCACGTTCCAGCCGCCGGTGTGGTAGAACGGCGCCGCGTTGAATGAGACGTCCGCGGGCGTGAGGCTGAGGCGGTGGACCGTGTTGACGGCGTTCCACACGAGCATCCCGTGCGTGTAGATCGCGCCCTTCGGCCGGCCCGTCGTGCCGGAGGTGTAGAGGATGAGGAGCGCGTCGTCCAGCGTGGGGCGCTCTCCCTGCCAGGTCCCGCCGCCCGCCGCCAGCTGGCGGACGGCTCGGTCGGCCCGGCGAAGGCGACCGCGTCGGCGTGTTCGTCCGAGACGAACAGGACGGTCGGATCGGCGTCGCCGACGAGGTACGCGAGTTCCGGGCCGGTCAGGCGGAAGTTGAGCGGGACGAGGACGAAGCCGGCCTTCTGGCACGCCGCGAAGAGGAGGACGTGCTCCAGGCTGTTCTCGCTGAGGACGGCCACACGATCCCCCTTCCGCATCCCGAAGCGCTCGCCGAGCGCCGCCGCCAGCGCGGTGGACTGGCGGTCGAGGTCGGCGAAGGTCAGCGCCTCGCCGGTCGGGCGCCACTCCACGGCCACGCGGTCGCCGTGGTAGAGCGCCTGCCGGTCGAGCCAGTCGGTGCGAATCGTGGAGGGGTCCATCACGAGACGGGGAGCGCGGCGTGCTCGGCCTCGCGCCCGAGGTCGGCGGCGGGTTCGGTGATCTTCAGGCCGCCGGCGACGTTCAGGTAGACGTCGTGGCTGGAGAAGGAAATCCCGGCCCGGGCCTCCAGGACGGCGAGCAGCATGGAAAGGCGGTTTGAGTCCCAGCCGACGACCGCGCGCCGCGGCGTGCCGAGCCCCGAAGGGGCGACCAGAGCCTGGATCTCGACGAGGAGGGGGCGAGTGC
>DUBD01000153.1 GCA_012960515.1 Bacteroidota bacterium
GGATCGCCGAGACCTACGACGTCGTCGTGGAGCCGGGCGACCGGGCCTACACCGTCTTCGCCGAGTCGATGGACCGCTCGGGCTACGCCCGCGGCACACTGGCGCCTCGGCCCGGCATGAGCGCACCCGTGCCGGAGATGCGGGACCGCCCCTCGCTCACGATGATGGACATGGGGATGGCCCACGGCGGGCCGGGCATGGACCACGCTGGGATGGACATGGGCAGCGGCGGCCACGCTGGGATGGACATGGACGGGCCGGCGGCCGGCGCGGCGGCCGGCGCTCCAATGGAGGGCGTGGACCACGGGGCGATGGGCCACGGCGAGGCGCCCGCACCCGACCACCCCGCCGCTGCGGCTCCGATCATGGCCCACGGCGACCACGCCGCGCGCGCCGATGAGGTCGCCATGCCGGGCATGGACCACGCCGGCCTCCGCCCGCCGGGCGCCCTCCCCGACGTCACGCCCCACGGCGCCGACGACCACGGGATCGCGAACGCGATGGCCCCGGACCAGACCATGAGCCGGCTCCACGAGCCCGGCGTCGGGCTGGGGGGCGACGGCCGCCGTGTCCTCGTCTACACCGACCTCAAGGCGCTCCACCCCGAGCCCCGGCGTGCGCCCGACCGCGAGGTCGAGGTCCACCTGACGGGCAACATGGAGCGCTACATGTGGGGGATCGACGGGAAGACCTACGCCGAGGAGCCGCTCATCCCGATGGTCTACGGCGAGCGCCTGCGCCTCACCATGGTCAACGACACCATGATGAACCACCCGATGCACTTGCACGGGATGTGGATGGAGCTCGAGAACGGCCACGGCGAGTACATCCCGCGCGTCCACACCGTCGTCGTGAAACCTGCCGAGCGGCTCTCGCTCCTGATCGACGTCGACGCGCTCGGGCCGTGGGCCTTCCACTGCCACATCCTCTACCACATGGACCTCGGCATGTTCAGGGTGGCGATGGTCCAGCGGCCCGACGACTGGGACCCGGAGGTGCTCGCCTCGCTCTACCCGGACGGCCCCCCGCGCCGCGACCTCGCCCGGGGCTAGCGCCTGCGCTGCCCGCCTGCCCTTCCCGCTCGACCGATCCCATGCCTCGCTTCCTTCTCATCCTCCTCGCCGCGCTGGCGCTGCCCGCCAGCGCCCAGGACGCGCCGCCGTTCCCGGAGTACCCCGACTTCCGTCCCGGCGCCGTCGCCGCGGCCGACCAGAACCTGTACTCCCTGGCGCTCTTGGACCTGTTCGAGGCCGCGCCGGCCGCCAGCGGCGTCCCGGCCCGGGTCGAGGGCCTCTACCGCATCGGCAACGACTACACCCGCCTCTACATCAAGGGCGAGGGCGAGGGGTCGATCGCCGACGCCGCCGGTGAGGTTGAGGGGCAGGCCCTCTACAGCCGCCTCATCACGTCCTACTTCGAGGCGCAGGCGGGCGTCCGGCTCGACACCGAGTTCGGCGACGGCGAGCTCCGCGCCCGCCCCCACCTCGTCGTGGGGCTCGAAGGCTTGGCGCCCTACTTCTTCGAGGTCGAGCCCGCCCTGTTCCTCTCCGACGCCGGCGACCTCTCAGCCCGGTTCGTCGGGTCCTACGACCTCCTCCTCACACAGCGGCTGGTGGCCCAGCCCCGGCTCGAGGTCAACGCCGCGCTCCAGGAGGTCGCCGACTGGGGCGTCGGCTCCGGGCTCAACGACACCGAGCTCGGCCTCCGGCTCCGCTACGAGGTCCGTCGCGAGATCGCCCCCTACGTCGGCGTGAACTGGACCCAGCGGTACGGCGCCGCCGCCGACTTCGCCCGCGACGAGGGCGGCTCGGCCTCCGAAGCCAACGTCGTCTTCGGCATCCGCCTCTGGCGCTAGCCCGCTTCCGAACCCTCCCTCTCCACCCCCAACCCGATCATGTACGACTACCCGCACTATATGGGAGGCATGCACTGGATCTGGTGGCTCGTCTGGGCCGCCGCCATCGCCGCCGTCGCCTGGTGGGCCCTCTCCGGGCGCACCGCCGCCCCCCCCGAGGCGGCGCCTCTCGACCGTCTCCAACGCCGGTACGCCGACGGGGAGATCACGACCGAGGAGTACGAGGAGCGGAAGGCCAACCTGCTCCGGGACCTCTAACCCGAGACCCGTGGAGACCACCCGCCTTCCCGCTGCCCGCCCCCCCGGTTCCGCCCTCGAGCAGACCGAGCACACCCGCCGGGCCTACGACCGCCACGCGCGGGCGTACGACGCGATGGAGTGGCCCGTCGAGGCCCTCGCCTACCGCCGCTGGAGGCGGGCGCTCTGGCGAGACGTCGACGGGCTAGACGTGGTCGAGATCGGCGTCGGGACGGGGAAAAACATCCCCCACTACCCCGACGGCGTTCGCGTCACCGGCGTGGACCTCTCGGAAGGGATGCTCTCCCGGGCTCGGCGCGTGCTCCGGCGCCACCCCGATACAGAGGCCACGCTCCACCTCATGGACGCCCAGCACCTCTCGCTCCCCGACGACGCGTTCGACGAGGCCGTCGCCACGTTCGTCTTCTGCTCCGTCCCGGACCCCGTCGCGGGGCTCCGTGAGGGGCTCCGCGTCACCAAGCCCGGCGGTCGCCTCCGCCTCCTCGAACACCAGCGCGCCAGCCTGGAGCCGCTCGGGCGCGTGATGGACGGGCTCGACGGCCCGGTCCACCGCTTCACCGGCGTCCACGTCGCCCGGCGCACCGTCGAGAACGTCCAGGCTGCGGGCTGGCACCTCGACCGCGCCGAGCCGATCGCCCCCTTCGGAGTGTTCCGCCGCATCGACGCCCACAAACCGCTCTGATCGCCCCTCCCATGTCTTCCAGCACCTACCACTACGCCCGTACCGTCGACCTCCCAATGAGCGAGGCGGAACCGCGCGTCCGCGAGACGCTCCGCGAGCAGGGCTTCGGCGTCCTCACCGAGATCGACATCCAGGCCACGCTCAAGGCGAAGCTCGACGTCGATGTCCGCCCCTACAAGATCCTCGGGGCGTGCAACCCCTCGGCTGCGCACCGCGCGCTCCAGGCCGAACCGCTCATCGGGACGATGCTCCCCTGCAACGTCGTCCTCCGAGACGCGGGCGACGGCCAGACCGAGGTCGCCGCCGTGGACCCCGTCGCCTCGATGACCGCCGTCGACAACCTCGCGCTCGGCGAGATCGCCGCCGAGATCCGGGACCGCCTCCGCCTCGCCATCGACCACGTGTAGCCCACTCCCCGCCCCCGCCCCTGGGAGATCCCCATGGACCGCCGACACTTCCTCTACCACACCGCCCTCGCCGGGGCCGCCACCCTCGTGGGCTGCCGCCCGGAGGCCCCTCGCTACGCAGAGGCGGGGCGGCCCATCGCCGTGCCCGGCGCGCCCTCGTACCAGGCCGCGCGGGACGCCGCCACCGGCCCCGCCCGGCAGGTCCGCCTCGTCGCCGAGGCCGTCGAGGTCGAGGTCGGGCCCGGGGAGGTCTGGCGCACCTGGGGCTACAACGGCGGGTACCCCGGCCCCGAGATCCGTCTCGCCGAGGGCGAGCGGCTCGAAGCGACGGTCGAGAACCGCCTCGCGGAAGCCACGACCATCCACTGGCACGGCATCCCGGTACCCAATCCTATGGACGGCGTGCCCGGCCTCACGCAGGAGCCGATCCCGCCGGGCGGCGAGTTCGTCTACGCCTTCGCCGCCGAACCCGCCGGGAGTTACCTCTACCACAGCCACGTCGGCCTCCAGCTCGACCGCGGACTCGTCGCACCGCTCGTCATCGAAGAGCGCGAGCCCCACGTCGCCTACGACCGCGACGTCACGATCGTCCTCGACGACTACCTCCCGGGCGCGCCCGAGCCCCTCACGGCGCCCGGCCGGGGCGGCATGATGGGCGGGCGGGGGCGGATGGGGCGGGGGCGAGGCGGCATGATGGGCGGCCAGGTGCCCCCCTACCGCGGCCTCCTCCTCAACGGCAAGCTCCCCACCGATCCCGTCGCCGTCGAGGTCCGGCGCGGCGAGCGGCTCCGGATGCGCGTCATGAACCCCTCTGGGGCCACCACCTTCCGGTTCGCCGTCGGGGGTCACCGCCTCACCGTCACCCACGCCGACGGCGAGCCCGTCCGACCCGTCACCGTCGACGCGCTGCTCGTGAGCATGGGCGAGCGCTACGACGTCGTCCTGGAGGCCGACAACCCCGGCGCCTGGCCCATCGCGGCCGCCACCGTCGAGGGCACCAGCGCCCCGGCCCAGGCCGTCCTGCGCTACCGCGATGCCGCGGCCGTTCGCCCCCGCGAGGGGGCCCTTCCGGATGGGCTCACCGGGGGGCGGCTCCTCCGCCTCGACGACCTCCGGAGCGTCGAGGAGCCGGCGCCCGCGACGCGGCCCGACCGCACGTTCGACCTGACGCTCTCGGGCGGGATGATGTCGTCGGCCTGGACCATCGACGGGCAGGCCTACCCCGACGCCGCTCCGCTGGCGGTCCGCGAGGGCGAGCGCGTCCGGCTGAGCATGACCAACCACAGCGCCATGCTCCACCCGATGCACCTCCACGGCCACTTTTTCCGCACCGGCGACCTCTCCTCCGGCGGCGTCCGCAAGGACACCGTCCTCGTCCCGGCCCACATGGGTCGTGTCGCCGTCGAGTTCGTCGCCGACAACCCCGGGCGGTGGTTCTTCCACTGCCACAACGCCTACCACCTGGAGGCCGGCATGGCCCGGGAGGTCCGCTACGTCTGACTCTCCACCCCCGAAACGACGCTTTTCCCACACCACCCCAGAACCATGAAACGCCACGCCCTCTACTTCGCCCTCGCGCTCGTCCTCGGCGCTGTCATCCCGACCGCCCAGGCCCAGGAGCACCAGCACGCCGACACCACCCGGGCCGCACCCATGGACCACGGCCACATGGACGGCATGGACGGCATGGACCACGGGGCCATGGACATGGATGCCATGATGCCGCGGATGATGGCCATGCACGAGCGCATGATGGCCGACCCCGAGATGCACCAGCGCATGATGGCGATGCCCGAGATGCGGGCCATGATGCAGGAGATGATGGGCGGGGAGATGGACATGGCCGCCATGCGCGAGCGGATGGCCGCGATGTCTCCCGACGAGCGCCAGGCCCACATGCGCCAGATGCATGCCCGGATGATGGAGCGGATGGAGGCCATGGACCCGGAGCAGCGCCGCGCGATGCACGAGCGGATGCGGGCCATGCACGAGCGGATGATGGCCGACCCCGAGATGCGTGAGCGGATGGAAGGGATGCACGGAGACGGCCCGATGGACCACGGCCACATGGACGGCATGGATCACTCCCAGATGCAGGGCATGGACCATTCGGGCGCGGACCACGCCGCCGGTGTCGCCATGCAGCGGCGCAACGCGGGCGCCCACAACGGCGACGAGCGCCCGGCCACGCCCACCGTCGGCCAGGCCGAGTTCGACGCCTCCGCCACCGCCGACCGCTTCCACGCCGCCCTCGCGGCGGGCGACCGCCCGACGGTCGAGGCCTTGCTCACGCCCGACGCCGTGATCCTGGAGGGGGGGCAGGCCGAGTCCCGCGCCGAGTACCTCTCGCACCACTTCGCCCGCGACGCCGCCTTCCTCGCCGACGCTACCGTCGAGCCGCTCTTCCGCCGCACGACCGTCGCGGGCGACGCCGCCTGGGTCGCCTCCACCCAGCGCATCGGCGATGCCGAGATGGCCGAGCTCCTCGTCATGACGCGGACGCCCGACGGCTGGCGCGTCGCCGCCGTCCACTGGTCGTCGGGGCGCTAGCGTCGCCCCTCGCTGACCCGCTTCTACGCACACACCGCTCCCTACCACCCTGTGACCATCGCCATTTTTGGGGCCGGCGTCGCCGGCCTCAGCGCTGCCCACGAGCTCGTCCGCCGCGGCCACCGCGTCGAGGTCTACGAGCGGAACGGCGCGGCCGGCGGCTTCTTCCGGAGCGCCCGCCGCGAGGCTGACGACCTCCCCACGGAGTACTCGTGGCACGGGTTTGGGCCGTGGTACCACAACACGTTCGACCTCCTCCGCCAGATCCCCTTCGACGACGAGCACTCGCTCTACGACCGCGTCCTCTCCCGGCCCGTCGAGTACGCCGTCGTCCCGAACCCGGCCGACGACGACCTCGACCCGGACGACCTCTTCGACAAGCCGAAGGCGTTCCGGATGACGGCCGCCGACAAGGCGTGGCTGGCGTGGGGGCTCCTCAAGGCGTGGTCCACGAACCGGCGCTCGAAGGAGCGGTACGCCCGGACCAACGCCGCGGCGTACTGGAAGCCCCGGATGAGCGCCGTCGGGCACGCGACGTGGCGGGCCCTCTTCGGCCCGTGGATCGGGGCGGACTGGCCGGTCGCCTCGATCCACCACGTCGGGCTGTTCTTCGGGCGGAACGTCCGGTCCGGCCCGCGCCACACGCACCCGGCCGACGCCGAGGGCCCGGCCTGGGCGCACGAGTCGCTCGGCGGCTGGTCGCTCCTCCGCGGCCCGAGCAACGAGTGGTGGTTCGACAAGTGGGTCGCCGACCTCGAGCGGCGCGGCGTCACGTTCCACTGGGAGGCCCCGCTCGAGACGCTCCGGTTCGACGGCGAGCGCGTGACGGGCGCGGCCCTCGCGACGGGCGCGGCCGTCGCGACGGGCGCGGCCGTCGAGGCCGACCTCTACGTCCTGGCCGTCACGCCCTTCGCCGCCGCCGACGTCCTCGCCCGGACGCCGGAGCTGGAGGCGGACCCGCAACTCCAGAAATTCCGGCCCCTCATCCAGGACGGCCCGCACACCCAGGTCTCGTTCCGGATCGCCTTCGACGAGCCGATGGCGTGGCCCCGCGACCGGACGGCCGTGGCCCTCACCGACTCCGAGTTCGACCTCACGCTGTTCGCCCAGGAGCAGGCGTGGCCGCCCCGCGTCGACCTCGGCGACGGCGTCGCCTCGCTCTGGACGTGCACGGCGTGCGTGGCGTCCGTCCCCGGGCGCGTCCACGGCAAGCCGCTCCGGACGTGCACGAAGGAGGAGTTCCTCGACGAGGTGCTCGCGCAGATCCGCGCGTCCGACGCGCTCGACCGCATGATCCGCCAAGCGAACGGCGGGCGCGGGCTCGACACGTTCCCCATCGCCAGGGTCGAGGTCTGGCCCGAGTGGACGTTCTCGCCGGACGGGATCGAGCCCGACCAGCCGAAGTGGGTCACGACGACGAACACGCGGCCCCACCGGCCCACCCAGGCGACGTCGGTCCCGAACCTCGTGCTCGCCGGCGCCCACACCGAGACCGAGGCCGACATCTGGAGCATCGAGGGGGCCGTCGAGAGCGGGCGCCGCGCGGCCCGCGTGTTCGAGCCGGACGTCGTCGTTCTAAAGCAGCACAAGCCCCTACCGCTTCGGCTCACGGCCAGGCTCGACGATGGCCTGTATGCGCTAGGCCTGCCGCACGTCCTGAGCGTACTCGGCGCAGGTGCGGCTGCCGGGCTCGTGCTCGGCCTGAGCCGTGCGGGGGAGGGCCGTCGGATCAGATAACCTTAGGTCCATTTCAGGTTAGAGAGCGACCCTCGCAGCCCGTGCGGCGTTCCGCTCACGAACGACGCGCCCCCATGGACGGACCACGACTCCGCCTCCTGCCCCGGACTCGAGCGAGCCGAGCTCTCCACGGCGGCCCTACGATGAGGCCGTGGGGGGGCCTCATCGGCCGGGCTTTCTCCATCGGAGCCCTCGCCTCCGCGCTGACGTGGGCTCGAGGCTCGGTCGGGCGTAGCGGCGACCCGGTGTCACCATGAGGTCGAACGATCTCCTAGCGCGCACCGTCCGGTACCGCATCTTCGTCGGCCTGGTCGTCGGAAGCTTCGCCGTCCTCGGGCTCCGCCTCGCGGACCTCCAGATCCTCCACCGCGACCTCTACGCCGAGGTGGCCCGCGACAACGCCATCCGAGCCGTCCGGTCACCGGCCCCCCGGGGCCGCATCTACGACCGCGACGGCCGCCTCCTCGTCAACAACGAGACCGCCTCCGCCGTCACCGTGACGCCCTACCGCCTCGGCGACGACGTCGGCCGACTGGCGGACCTGCTTGGCCTCCCGGACTCGACCGTCGAGGCTCGGGTCGACGAGGCCCGGCGGTGGAGCCTCTACCGACCGACCGTCGTGGCCGCCCACCTCCGCCCGGCCATCGCCGCCCGCGTTTTCGAAGAGGCGTACCGGCTCCCTGGAGTCGAGGTCGTCGACGCCTACCACCGGACGTATCCGCCCGGCCCCCGCGCCGCCCACGCGCTCGGGACCCTCGCCGAGGTCGGCCCCGACGAGGTCGCCCGGCGCGAGGTCGAGGGCCTCGCCCCCGGCGACCTCGTCGGCCAGACGGGCATGGAGCGGACCTACGACGCCTTGCTCCGGGGGCGCCCGGGGCGTCGCTTCGAGCTCGTCGACGTTCGCGGGCGCGCGGTGGGGCGCTGGAGGGGCGGGGCGGACGACGCCGCCCCGGTCTCGGGCTACGACCTCACGCTCACGCTCGACGCCGACGTCCAGGCCCTCGCCGAGTCCCTGTTCGTCGGCAAGCGGGGGGCCGCCGTCGCCCTCGATTCCGAGACGGGCGAGATCCTCGCCTACGTCTCCGGCCCGGACTACGCTCCCGCCATGCTCGTCCCGCCCGTCGCTCAGGCGACGTGGGCGCGACTCTCGGCCGATCCCGCGAGGCCCCTCTACGACCGGGCCGCCCTCAGCGCCCAGCCCCTCGGCTCAACCATCAAGCCGCTCATGGGCCTCGCGGGGCTCGAGGAGGGCGTCATCACGCCGTCCAGTACGTACCCGTGCAACGGGTCCTTCGTCTTCGGTGGCCGTCGCTTCGGGGGCCACGGGAGCTACGGGCCGCTCGGCGTCGAGGACGCCATCCGCGTCTCGTGCAACGAGTTCTTCTACGCGCTCGGCCTCGACATGGGCCTCGACACCTACGCGCGGTGGGGCCACCTCGTCGGCTTCGGAGAGCCCATGCCCACCGACCTCCCCTCGCAGAGCCCGGGCCTCTGGCCCGACTCGTCGTACTTCGACCGGACCTACGGCGCCGGGCGCTGGACACGGGGCTACCTCGTGTCCCTCGGGATCGGGCAGGGCAACGTGTCCGTGACCACGCTCCAGCTCGCCCGGTACACGGCCGCTCTCGCCAACGGCGGCCGCCTCGTCACGCCCCACCTCGCCCGCGTCCTCCGGCAGCCGGCCTCCGGCGACGAGGTCCGCCCCGGCCTCCCGACGCCCCGCAGGCTCCCCGTCAGTCCGGCGAACCTCGCGGTCGTCCAGCGCGGGATGCGCGCGGTCGTGACGTCGGGGACGGCCCGCGTGGCGGCCGTCCCGGGGGTCGCCGTCGCGGGGAAGACCGGCACGGCCCAGAACCCGCAGGGCGAGGACCACTCGCTCTTCATCGCCTACGCCCCGGCCGAGGCCCCCCGGATCGCCGTCGCCGTCTTCGTCGAGAACGGGGGGTTCGGGTCCACGGCCGCCGCCCCCATTGCGAGCCTCCTCATCGAGCAGGCGCTGACCGGCCGGACCACCCGGCCCGACCTCGTCCGCCGTCTCGTCGAGACGGTCCGGAGCGAGCCGCTGGAACCAGGCCCCTGACCCCGGTCTCGGGTTGCGTCTGGATTGGAAGACCGGGGTCGGATTGTCGAGGCGGTTGGGGCCGCAGCCCACAGCGTATCCGGAGGAGGGCGGTTGTGGGGGGCCAAACCCTGCCAGGTGGACAACCTGAGCGGATTTTAAGGGCGAGCTCAGGTTCCGTAAGGGTGCGTTGCCTGAGGTTGGAGGCACCAGGTCGTCCTCCACGCTCCTCCGCGCTGGGACGCCTTTCATGGGGGCAACCTCACGAGCGTTGCCTGCCGTCACGGAGGTTCCCCGGCAGCCCGGCCGTCCCATGCATGTCCGAATCATCCCATGCATGTCCGAATCACACGCCTCATCCTTCTCGGTCTCATCGTCGGAGCCGTCGTCGTCGGCGCTCGGCTCCTCCTGGGCACCAACGACGTCCCCCCGACGGACAGGACACTCCGCACCCAGCCTACCGAGACCGAGGTCCGCGCTGTCCTCGTCACGCCAGAGGCCGAGCGCCTCCCCCACAAGCCAGGCGTGCTGGCAGTGACCCTCGTCGAGGGCGTTGTCCCGCCCGCTGCCGTGGAGGCCCAAGTCCTCACCGACGAGGACTGCGCCCCCGACGCCGTCGGGGTCTCCCGCTGCCTCAACCGTCTCGACGTGGGTGGTAGCGAGGTGGCTGTTCGGCATCCCCACCGCATGCACGAGGTGGCGTGCCTGCGCCCGGGGGAGACCGTGCGCCTGATAGACCGCGCGACTTACGACGCGATGTGACGCCCGCGGCCGGGGCCGCACGGCGCCCTCCTCGGGCTCCCGATCCTGACACCCCCCTCCGCACCGTGGCCCCGGTATCACCGTCACCCACGTTCGCGCGGCCACCCAGGTCTCGCCCTCCGGAGCCACCGGTCGACCGCTCCCCGCCTTGGGGCTCGCGACTGTAATCCCCCGAGCCCTCCCGCGTCACTACAGGTAGACGATGACTGAACCGCAGACAGACGCCGCCCCTCACGCCCTGGTCGAGGCCCACCTCGTCGCGGGCAGGGCCTACCTGCTCGCCTACGTCGCATCCCGCGTGGACGACCCCTCCCTCGCCGAAGACGTCGTGCAAGACAGCCTGCTCCGAGCCCTCCGCGCCGCCCCCGGCCTCCGGGACGAGGAGAAGCTCGTCCCGTGGTTCCGCCGCATCGTCGCGAACGCCATCGCCGACGTGTACCGGAGGCGTGAGCGGGAGGTCGCGTCTCTCGACCGCTACCGACACGAGCGGGAAGGCGCCGTGCCTCCCACGGAGGACGAGGCACTCTGCCTCTGTTTCCGGGCTCTCCTCCCGACGCTCAAAGACGAGTACCGCGTGCTGATCGAAGCGCTGGAGCTGGAGGGGCGCGACCCCGACGCGGTCGCCTCAGATCTCGGCATCACCCGCAACAACCTCAACGTGCGGCGGCACCGCGCCCGCCGCCAGCTCCGCGAGCGGCTGGAGGCGCTGTGCACGGCGTGCCCCGACCACGGCTTCCACGCCTGCGACTGCCCGCCCCGCGAAGAGCTCCTCGACCCGGAGCAGCCTGCCCCTGACCCCGCCATCCGATGAACGGACCCTACGACTACGGATACTGGCTGATGGCCGTCGTGATGTCGGTCATCTTCGTCGCCTTCGCCTTCAGCTTCACGCGCCCGAAGAACTGGCGCGACTGGCGCTCCTTCGGGGCGTTCTCGGCCTTCGTCGTGGCGCTCTTCGCCGAGATGTACGGGTTCCCGCTCACGATCTACCTCCTCTCGGGGTGGCTCGGGAGCCGGTACCCCGGCCTCGACCTCTTCGCCCACGACAACGGCCACCTCTGGCAAACCCTCTTCGGGATCGGGGAGGGGAGCCCGTGGGCGGCCCACTTCAACGTGCTCCACGTGCTGAGCAACGTGCTCATCGGCGGCGGCGTGCTCGTCATTATGAGCGCCTGGCGCGTGCTGTACCAAGCGCAGCGGGAGGGTCGCCTGGCGACGACGGGGCTCTACGCGCGTGTCCGCCACCCCCAGTACGGCGGCTTCGTGGCGGTCCTCTTCGGCTTCCTCGTGCAGTGGCCCACCCTCCTGACGCTGGCGATGTTCCCCGTGCTGGTCTGGATGTACGCCCGGCTCGCGCGGATCGAGGAGCGCGAGGTCCGCGCACGCTTCGGCGCGGCCTACGACGTCTACGCGGCCCAGGTCCCCCGCTTCGTCCCCCGCCCGGGCGTCCGCTACGACGGGTCCGCGCCGCCGCCGGAGCCGCCCCGCGCGGCGCCCCAGCCCGAGGTGACCTATGGATAACGCCGTCGCCCTCGTCCGCGCCTACCTCCACGTCAACGGCTACTTCACCGTCACGGAGTACCCCGTCCTCGAGGCCGCCCGGCACGGCGGCTACCGCACCGTGACCGACCTCGACGTCCTGGCGGTCCGCTTTCCCGGAGCGGGTCGCCGCGTGCTCGGGCGAGGGGGGCGGCATCGGTTCGAGACGGACCCGGCCCTGCGCGCCCCCACCGACCGCCCCGACATGTTGGTGGCCGAGGTCAAGGAGGGACGTGGCCGCTTCAACGAGGCCACGCTCGACGCGGGCGTGATCGAGGCGGCCCTGGCCCGGTTCGGGTGCGCCGACCCGGACGAGGCCGCCTCGGCCGCCCACGACCTGCTCCGCCGGGGCGCCGCCCAGCTCACGGCCGGCCACCAGGTCCGCCTGGCCGTCTTCTCCTCGGACGGTGCGCCCAGCCACCCGGCCACCCTCACGCTCTCTCTCGGGCACATGGTCGAGTTCGTCCAAGACCACCTCCGCGCGCACTGGGACGTCCTCCACCACGCGCAGTCGCGGGACCCGGCGATGGGCTTCCTGATGCTGCTCGAGAAGGCCACCCGGATGCGCCCGGCCCCTCCTTCGTCCAGCTCAAGCCTCGCCTCCCATGACTCCTGATTCCGTCGCCCTCGTCACCGGTGCCGCCTCCGGAATCGGACGCGCCATCGCCCTCCGCTACGCCCGCGAGGGCTTCCGCGTCGTCGTCTCCGACGTGGACGAGGCCGGGGGGCAGGAGACCGCGCAGCAGATCGAAGAGGGCGGGGGAGGGGCCCTCTTCGTCCTGGCCGACGTGTCGGACCCGGCCGCGTGCGAGGCCCTCGTCGCCGGGGCCGTCCGCGCCTTCGGTCGGCTCGACGTCGCCTGCAACAACGCCGGCATCGGCGGGGAGCAGGCCCCGACGGCGGACTACCCCGTCGAGGCGTGGCAGCGCGTGCTCGGCGTCAACCTGTCGGGCGTCTTCTACGGCATGAAGGCCCAGATCCCGGCGATGCGAGAGGCCGGGGGCGGGGCCATCGTCAACGTGGCCTCGATCCTGGGGCAGGTCGGGTTCGCCAGTGCCCCGGCCTACGTCGCGGCCAAGCACGGCGTCGTGGGGCTCACCAAGACCGCCGCCATCGAATTGGCGGCCGAGGGCATCCGGGTCAACGCCGTCGGCCCCGCCTTCATCGAGACGCCTATGATCTCGGCGCTGGAAGCGGACCCCGAGACGCTCGCCACGCTCGTCGGTCTCCACCCGGCGGGTCGGCTGGGCACGCCCGACGAGGTCGCCGCCCTCGTCGCGTGGCTCTCGTCCGACGAGGCCTCGTTCGTCACCGGGGCCTACTACCCCGTCGACGGCGGGTACCTCGCCCGGTGAACCCCCTCCGCCTCATGACGCCGGTCCTCTCGAACCTCTCCTGGCACCCCTCGGCCCGCCCTCCGCGGCCCGCACTCGTCGCGCTCGCGCTGTGCCTGGGTGCGTCTGCGGTGGCCGCCCAGCAGATGCCGCTCGCCCTCGTCGAGGGCAGCCGCTACACGCGACGCACGGTCGACGCGCAGGGAGCGGAGGGCGCGTGCCAGACCCTGGCGGTCGGCTCCGTCGTCGTCGCGGGCGAGGAGATGGCGGCGACGCTCACGGTGCGGCCGTGCGACGGGGACGCCGCCGACGTGTCCGAGACGACCATTCGGTGCCGGGTCGACGACGCGGGCATGGTGATGAACGTCGTCGCCCTGCTCGGCCCCGAGGGCCGAGACCTCGCGCTGCGCGTGACGGGCGACGCGCTCCTCTACCCCGGCCCGCCGACTCAACGCGTCGCCCTCGACGACGTGACGCTGGAGGCCGACATCGAGCGCGGAACCCTCGGCTTCCTCGGCGGGAGGACCCGCATCGATTTCGAGAACCGCGTGGCTCGGCCCTCGGCCACCGACGCGCCCGCCGGGGCCTACACCGTCACCGAGGCGGTCCGCCTGCGGGCCTACGTCCTCGGAGTCCGGGTAAAGAACGATCGCTACCGGGCCGAGGAGACGCTGCTGCCCGGCGGCGGGCTCCTGCGGCAGGTCCTCACTTCGGACGGGGGCTCCATCGTGCTCGCCCGCTCCGAATGAGCCCGCCAGTCCCTCCGATGATGCCCACCTCTCGCACCTACTCCTCCAACGGGCCTGGCCGCCCCGGCCTCGGCCGCGCCGCGGGCGCCCCTGCACGGTCGGACGGGGGCGGGCGGCTGCCGCCGCTCGAGCCCACCCGGCCGGTCCGTCACCGGGGCGCCTCCCCGGCCCACTGCGTCGTCCTCGAGCTGGCGGCCCACACGGGGCTCGCCATCGACGGCCCGAACCCGTGGGACATCCAGGTCCACGACGAGCGCTTCTACAAGCGGGTCGTTCGCAGCGGCTCGCTCGGCCTCGGCGAGAGCTACGTGGACGGGTGGTGGGACGCCGAGCGCCTCGACGAGACGTTCCACCGCCTGCTCCGCCCGGACGCCCGCGCGGCCGTCCGTCAGGCGACCCGCAACCCGTGGGTGCTCCTCCCGGCGATTGCGGCGGCCATTGCGGGTAAAGTGCGGCCATCGCAGGCGTTCGAGGTCGGGGAGCGCCACTACGACCTCGGCAACGACCTCTTCGAGGCCATGCTCGACCGCCGCATGGTCTACACCTGCGCGTACTGGGCCGAGGCCGACACGCTCGACGCGGCGCAGGAGGCGAAGCTCGACCTCGTCTGCCGCAAGCTCGGGCTCCAGCCGGGCGACCGCGTGCTCGACGTCGGCTGCGGGTGGGGGAGCTTCCTCGCCTATGCCGCCGAGCGCTATGGGGCGCGCGGCGTCGGCATCACCGTGTCGGAGGAGCAGGTCGCTTTGGCTAGTGCGAGGCTACATGGCCTCCCGGTCGAGGTCCGCCTCCAGGACTACCGCGCCTTCGAGGAGCCGGAGCCGTTCGACCACGTCGTCTCGCTCGGCATGTTCGAGCACGTCGGCGTGAAGCGGTACCGGACGTTCCTGGACGTCGTGCGCCGGCACCTCAAGGACGACGGGCTCGTCCTCCTCCACACCATCGGGGGCAACCACTCCGCCCGCTCGACCGACCCCTGGATCGAGCGGTACATCTTCCCCAACTCGATGCTCCCCTCGATCCAACAGATCGGGCGGGCCGTCGAGGGGCGGTTCGTGATGGAGGACTGGCACAACCTCGGGGCCCACTACGACCGGACGCTGATGGCGTGGCACGCGAACGTCGAGCGCGCGTGGGCATCGCTCCCGGCCCGCTACGACGACCGGTTCCGGCGGATGTGGACCTACTACCTCCTCCAGTGCGCCGGCCTGTTCCGGGCGCGAGGCGCCCAGCTCTGGCAGGTCGTCCTTTCGAAGAACGGCGTCCCCGGGGGGTACACGTCCGTCCGCTGACCCCTCGCGTATCCCCCCCGTTCAGAGAGCCCCCGCCCCTCACCCGACCCCCGCCTCCCATGACCGACCCCTCCCACGACGACTCCACGACGCCGGCGGCCTCCCAGCCGACGGCCGCGCACGGAGGCCACGCCGAGCACGACCTCTCCGACCCGGTGCCGCCGGGCGAGAAGCCCGGGCTCAAGCAGCAGGAGCTCCGCGACGCGGCCGAGGAGGGCCCCCACGGCAGCCATGACGACGCCCGCCGCGGCCCCGTCGAGCACGCGCGCCGCGGCAACGACGGCCACAAGCCTGGCCACGGCGAGATGGGCCACGACCACCACGCCATGATGGTGGCCGACTTCCGGCGGCGGTTCTGGGTCTCCCTCGTCCTCTCGGTCCCCGTCCTCCTCCTCTCGCCGGCCATCCAGGCCTTCCTCCGGCTGGGCGACGCGCTCCGGTTCCCGGGCGACGCCCTCGTCGTCTTCGCCCTCTCGACCGTCGTCTTCTTCTACGGCGGCTGGCCGTTCCTGAAGGGGTTCGTGTCCGAGGTGAAGGGCGGGCGGCCCGGCATGATGACGCTGATCTCCGTCGCTATCACGACGGCCTACGTGTACAGTACGGCCATCGTGTTCGGGCTCGAGGGGATGCCGTTCTTCTGGGAGCTCGTGACCCTCATCGACGTCATGCTCCTCGGCCACTGGGTCGAGATGAAGTCGGTGATGGGGGCCTCGAAGGCGCTCGAGGAGCTGGCGCGGCTCATGCCGTCCGAGGCCCACAAGCTCATGCCCGACGGGACCGTCCAGGACGTGCCGCTCGACCAGCTCCAGCACGGCGACCGCGTCATCGTCAAGCCCGCCGAGAAGGTCCCCGCCGACGGCGTCGTCGTCGACGGCCAGACCTCGGTGAACGAGTCGATGCTCACCGGCGAGTCCGTCCCGGTCTCCAAGACCGAGGGGAGCGCGGTCATCGGCGGCTCGATCAACGGCGAGGGCGCGGTCACGGTCGAGGTGCAGAAGACGGGGGCCGAGAGCTTCCTCTCGCAGGTGATCGACCTCGTGCGCGAGGCGCAGGAGTCGAAGTCGAAGACCCAGGACCTCGCCAACCGGGCCGCCCTCTGGCTGACCGTCGTGGCGCTCGGGGGCGGCGCGCTCACGCTCTTCTTCTGGTCGCTCGTGATGGGGGAGGGGTTCGCCTTCGCCATCGAGCGGGCCGTGACCGTCATGGTCATCGCGTGCCCCCACGCGCTCGGCCTCGCCATCCCCCTCGTCGTCGCCGTCTCGACGGCGATCTCGGCCCGCAACGGGCTCCTCATCCGCGACCGGACGGCCTTCGAGGCGGCCCGGAACCTCCAGGCCGTCATCTTCGACAAGACGGGGACCCTCACCGAGGGCCGCTTCGGGATCACCGACACGCTCGTCTTCGACCAGACGCTGACCGAGGAGGCCGTCCTCCGGTTCGCCGCCGCCGTCGAGGCCCTCTCCGAGCACCCCATCGCGCAGGGGATCGCCGCGGCCGTCGAGCGGCCCCTGCCCGTCGAGGGCTTCCGGGCGATCCCAGGCAAGGGGGCTGAGGGGACCGTCGAGGGCCGGCGCGTGCAGGTCGTGAGCCCCGGCTACGTTCGTGCCCAGGGCCTCGCCATCGACGACCCCCGCTACGAGACGCTCTCGGCCCAGGGCAAGACGGTCGTCTTCGTCCTGCTCGACGGCCACCTCGCGGGGGCCTTCGCCCTGGCCGACGTGATCCGGCCCGAGGCGAAGGGCGCCATCGCCGACCTCAAGGCGATGGGCATCCAGACCATGATGCTCACGGGCGACAACCGGAAGGTGGCCGCGTGGGTGGCTGAGGAGATCGGCCTCGACGACGTGTTCGCCGAGGTCCTCCCCGAGCAGAAGTCGGACAAGGTCAAGGAGGTCCAGGCGCGTGGGCTGGCCGTCGCCATGACCGGCGACGGCGTCAACGACGCGCCGGCCCTCGCCCAGGCCGACGTCGGCATCGCCATCGGGGCCGGGACCGACGTGGCCGTCGAGACGGCCGACATCATCCTCGTGCGGAGCAACCCCCAGGACGTCGCCACCATCGTCAAGCTCTCGCGGGCGACCTACCGCAAGATGATCCAGAATCTATGGTGGGCCGCCGGCTACAACATCGTCGCCATCCCGCTCGCGGCCGGCGTGCTCTACAGCGCCGGCGTCCTGCTCGGCCCGGCGATGGGGGCCGTGTTCATGTCGGCCAGCACGGTCATCGTCGCCATCAACGCCCGCCTGCTCAAGATCGAGCGCTGACATGCCGCTCCCCACCGTCCACGTTATCGGGGCCGGACCGGCCGGGCTGGCCGCCGCGCTCTACCTCGCCCGGGTGGGCCTCCGCCCCGTCGTGTTCGAGCAGGCCGCCGACGTCGGCGGCCGGTTCGACGGCGAGCTCCAGGTGCTGGAGAACTGGTCGTCTGAGGAGGACGCCGCCACAGCCCTCGCCGGGTTCGGCGTCACGCACGACGTCCGGTTCGAGCCCGTCCGCGAGGCCACGGTCTACGGCCCGGACCGCCAGCCCCACACCGTCTCCGGTTCCCGCCCGCTCGCCTACCTCGTTGAGCGGGGGCACCGTGCGGGCGCGCTCGACCGGAGCCTGAGGGACTTGGCGCTCGCGGCCGGGGCCGAGTTCCGCTTCGGCCAGCGCGTCGACCACAGCGACGCGCGCCACGTCGTCGTGGCCACCGGCCCCCGCGGGGCCGACGCCCGCGTCGAGCGGGTCGCCTTCGAGACCGACCACCCCGACGCCGTCGTCGGCTTCATCGACGAGCACCTCGCCCCGGGGGGCTACGCCTCGCTCCTCGTCCGCGACGGCCGGGCCGCCCTCTCGGTGTGGCTCTTCGACCCGGCCGCTCAGGCGTGCAAACCGGGCACGTACGTCGACCGAGCCCTCGACGCCGTCGGCGAGGTGACGGGGTGCGACGTCCGCTCGCCCCGGCGGAGCGGGGGCGTCGTCAGCTTCAGCGTGGCCCCACCGTACTCGCGAAGCGGACGGCTCCGCTTCGTGGGCGAGCGGGCCGGGTTCCAAGACGCTCTCTGGGGTCTCGGCCTGCGCCAGGCCCTCCTGTCGGGCGTGCTGGCCGCCCGTGCCATCACGATGGGCGAGGACTACGACGCCCTGTGCCGCGAGCTCCTCGTGCCAGGCCTCGAGGTCGCGCTCGCCAACCGCGTGCTCCTCGGCCAGCTCCCCCCCGAGCGCTACGAGGAGGTCCTGCGCCGGGCCGCCTCCGGCAACGCCATGGCCGCCCTCCGGCGGCTCTACCAACCCACCCGGACGACGGCCGTGCTCCACGAGCTCGCGCGCTTTGGCCCGCACCCGCCGCTCCCCGAGCCGGCCTGCCACGGCGAGGACTGCCGGTGCCTCTGGTGCGAGCACGGTCCCGAGGCCGTCCCGACTTCGCTTTCGCTATGAACCCGCTCGCCCCCCGCCCGCCCGCTCCCCCGAACCCCGCCACCAGCGGCTCGGCCGTGGCACGCGACCCGACCACGGGCGTCCAGATCCGGGTCGGGGTCATGGGCTCGGCGGCCGAGGCGCAGGACCCCGAGGTCGCCGCCCAGTGCCGGGCGCTGGGCCGCGCCCTCGCCGAGCGCGGGTGCTGCCTGCTCACCGGGGCCTGTCCAGGGTTGCCCCACGAGGCCGTGCTCGGGGCTTACAAGGCGGGCGGCCACGTCGTCGGGATCTCGCCGGCCACGTCGCTCCGCGAGCACGTCGAGACGTTCGCGTCGCCCTTCCGCGAGTACGGCGTCCTCATCTACACCGGGCTCGGGCTCATGGGCCGCGAGCTCGTCAACATCCACAGCAGCGACGTCGTCGTCGTGGTCGGGGGCCGGTCGGGCACGCTCGGCGAGTTCGCCATCGCCTACGAGGAGGGCAAGCTGATCGGGGTGCTCGCCGGGACCGGGGGCATCACCGACGTCCTCCCGGCCCTCGAGGACACCCTGTTCAAGGCCACCGGCGCCGAGGTCCTCTACGACGACGACCCGGACGGCCTCGTGGACCGGCTCCTGGAGCGCTACCTCGCCCAGGCCGAGACGGCCGCCGCCGCCGCCGGACTCCAGCCGTCGGACCGCTGACGCCGTTCTCATGTCGCATCCGTACCCGCAGAAGCGCCCACCCGCTCGAGGCCACGCCCTCCTGATGGTCGTGCTGTGCCTGCTCCCCTTCGTCCTCCTGGCGCTCGTCCTCACGAGCGCCGTGGCCGTCCCCGCGTGGCTCGTGCTCGGGGCGCTCGCCCTGTGCTTCGCCGTCATGCTATTCGTCTCGCGTGAGCCTCCAGGGACCGGGGTGGGGCCGCACGCCTCCGTCGAGGTGGTGCAAGAGGGGCGGGGGTCAGAGCGGGGGGTGCCTGAAGACCTCATCCTCCGGACGGTCGACGTCATCTACCCGCTCGCGCAGTACCGGCTGGAGGACCACTACGTCATCGAAGGGACCCTCCTGATGGAGCCGGACGCAGCCTTCGCCGAGCTCGGCCGTCGCTTCGAGGGCAGCGCGCTCACGCCGCTCCTGCAGGAGACCGGCGAAGGCCGCCCCCGCCTCGTGCTGGCGCCAGCCGCGGCGCTCCCGTCACCCGTCCAACGACGAGGCTGGGCGTGGCTCAACCTCGTCCTCCTGCTCGCGACGCTGGCGACGACGACGTGGGCCGGGGCCGCGCACCGGGGTGTCGACCTCCTCGCCGAGCCCGGCCGGCTCGCTGAAGGGCTGCCCTACGCCCTGGCGCTCCTCCTCATCCTGGGCGCGCACGAGCTCGGGCACTACGTCACCGCGCGGCGCCACGGCATCGCCGTCTCGCTCCCGTACTTCATCCCCATCCCGTTCGCACTGGGGACGTTCGGGGCCTTCATCAAAATGAAGTCGCTCGCCGCCGACCGCCGGCAGATGTTCGACGTGGCGGTGGCCGGACCGCTGGCGGGCCTCGTGATCGCCATACCGGCGCTCCTCATCGGGCTCCAAGACTCGACCGTCGTGACGGGACCGGCGGCACCGGGCATGATGATGGGTGGGGCCGACGTGGGCTCGTCGGTGCTCTTCGCCGTCCTCGCGAAGGCGGCGCTCGGCGGGGCCGTCCTGGAGGGGCACCGGCTCGTGCTCCACCCGGTCGCGTTCGCCGGGGGGCTGGGCCTGCTCGTCACGGCCCTCAACCTCATCCCGGTGGGCCAGCTCGACGGGGGGCACCTCGTCCACGCCCTCCTCGGCCACCGGATGGCCCGGGTCGTGGGCCTCGCCGCACTGGGGGCGCTCGTCGTGCTCGGGCTCTTCGTCTGGAGCGGGCTCCTGGTGTGGGCGCTCCTCATCGTCCTCGTCGCCGGGACCACGGACGTGCCCCCGCTCAACGACGTGAGCCGCGTCGGCCCCGGGCGCGTGGCGCTGGGGGCGGTCGCCTTCGCGGTCCTCCTCCTGATCCTCCTGCCCGTGCCGCACGCGCTCTACGACGCCTTCGGCATCCACAGCCCCTACCTCTAGCCGCGCCCCTCGATGCCCGCCGCCGCGACCCCTCCCACCGGCTCTGCCCACCGGCCCTTCACGCTCGTGCTGGCCGGCGGCGGGGCGCGTGGGTTCGCCCACGTCGGCGTGCTCCGCGCGCTCGAAGCCGACGGCTACCGCCCGTCCGCGCTCGTCGGCGTCTCGATGGGGGCCGCCGTCAGCGTGGGCTACGGCCTCCGCGAGGACTGGTACCCGGCGCTCCTGGCGATGGACACGCGGGCGTTCCCGGCACCCATGCCCACGGCCGAGCAGCAGCGGGACTCGCTCCGCCTCAGGCTCCGGGCTCGGCGGCTCGGCGCCCGGTTCGCCTACCGGCTCCTGACGGGGTGGGGCATCGGCGTGCCCGCCCGCGAGGCGGGGCTCCGCGCGCTCCGCACGCTCACGCAGGGTCGGAACCTGGAGGACGCCCGCCTGCCCGTGGCCGTCTCGACCACCGACCTCCGCGGCGGGCGCCGCCACGTGATCCGCACCGGCGACGCGGCCGAGGCCGTCTACGCCAGCGTCGCCCTGGCCGGCGTGCTCCCCCCGCTCGAACGCGACGGGCTCCTCCTCGCCGACGGGGCCTACGCCGACCTCGCCCCCGTAGGCGTCGCCCGGGAGATGGGGCCGCCGGTGGTCGTCGCCGTCAACCCCGCCCAGGCCCTCGCCACAGCCGAGGTCCGCAACGGCCTCCAGGCCCTCCGCCGCGCCACCGAGGTCTGCAACCTGAGCCACGCCGACGCCGGGTTCCAGCAGGCCGACCTCGTCCTCCGGCCCGCCTTCCGTCGCGCCATCGACACGCTCGACTTCGATAAGTTGGCCTGGGAAGACAACGACATGGAATCACTGAATCCAGGCATTGAAAGGGATATTCAAGCGCTGCTGGAGGTGACATGCGATCAGATCAGGGCAGCC
>DUBD01000154.1:0-4631 GCA_012960515.1 Bacteroidota bacterium
AGGCCGACGCGCTGGACCACGTCGCGGCCTACGCGCTCGGGCTGGACCTCACGGCCCGCGACATCCAGGCCGAGGCGAAAAAGAAGGGCCACCCGTGGTCGGTCGCGAAGGGCTTCGACACGTTCGCCCCACTCGGCCCGCTGGCGGACGCCGCGAGCGTGGGCGACCCACAGGCGCTGGAGATCGCGCTCACCGTGGACGGCGAGACTCGCCAGCAGGGCACGACCGACCGCATGATGTTCTCCATCGCGGCGCTCGTCTCGTACGTCTCGAGCGTCTTCACGCTGGAGCCGGGCGATCTCCTCTACACGGGCACGCCGGAGGGCGTCGGGCCAGTGGAGGCGGGGCAGACGCTCCGGTGCACCGGCACGGGCCTCCCGGACCTCACGGTCAGGGTCCGCCGCTAACCCGCCGCGCCCAGCGCCTCCGCTAGCCGGGCGGGCCAGGGATGTAGCCCTGGTCCCCCGGTCGTGTCATCCTGAGCGAGCGGCGCGAGTCGAAGGATCTCTCCGGCGACGGCGCCCCCGCGTCGACACGGTGACCCGGCGTGCCCTCGCGCTCGGCAAAGATCCTTCGACTCCGGCCTGCGGCCTCCGCTCAGGATGACACTGGGAGAGAGTGGGGCGGCCGGCTGATTCGCTTGCGGGCGGTACGTTCGGGCATGTCGTGCCGGCGCTACACGGTCTACATCCTGACGAACCGCTCCGGGACGCTCTACGTGGGCATGACGAGCGACCTGCAGCACCGGATCGCCCAGCATCGCGCCCGGACGTTCCCCCACGCGTTCACGGCTCGCTACGCTCTGGGCCGGCTGATCTACGTGGAGACGTTCGGCGAAGCGCGAGATGCCGTTCAGCGCGAGCGCCAACTGAAAGGGTGGAGACGCGCGAAGAAGGTCGCGCTCATCAACGCTCAGAATCCCGGCTGGCGAGACCTCGCGGCGGTTGCATCTCCACACCGCTAGCCGCGGCGCGATCTTGCGGGGCGGCGCGTTCCGCTGCCGTCTCCTTCTCCAGTTGAGCCCTTCCCGTGATCGGTCCGTTCGAGCGCACCCTCGCCTTCCGCTACTTCCGCGGCGCCCGCGGGCGGAACGAGCGGCGCGCCTTTCTCCGCTTCGTGACCGTCGCCGCGATCGGCGGCGTAGCCGTGGGCGTGGGGGCGCTACTCCTCGCGATGATGATCGTGCGCGGCTTCGAGCGCGAGATCGAGTCCAAGATCGTGGGCTTCGGGCAGCACGTGCAGGTGGACAGCTACCTCGGCGATCCGCTGGAAGACGCCGACGCGCTGGCGGCGCAGATCGGCGAGGTGGAGGGCGTGGAGCGGGTGACGCCGGTGCTGCTGGACTTCGCCCTGCTGCGGGCGCGTCCGCAGCCCGTAGACGGCGAGGAATCACGTCCGGCCATCGAGGGCGTGCTGCTCTGGGGGACACCACAAGACGGCCAGCCCTTCGTGCAAGAGCGGACCGTGCGCGGCGCGTTCGACCTCGGCGCCGACGCTGAGGGGCGCGCGGGCGTCGTGCTCGGCTCCCGGCTGGCGGAAGTCGTGGGCGTGGACGTGGGCGATCCCGTGACGGTCTTCGCGACGCGGAGCGTGGGGCAGGGGAGCGCCTTCGGCTCGCGCCCGAAGGTGCGGAGCTTCTACGTGGCCGGCGTCTACGAAACCGGTCTCGCAGATTTCGACGAGCGGTTCGTCTACGCGGACATCGAGCAGGCGCGGACCCTTCTCGGGTACGCACCCGGCCAGGCCTCGCGGCTGGACGTAACGCTGGATGACATCGAGCGGAGCCCGCAGGCGGCGGAGGCCATCATTCGCGAGCTCGGGCCGCCGGTCTTCGCGCGGAGCGTCTACGAGGTCTACCGCGGCCTCTTCGCGTGGGTGGACCTCCAGAAAAGCATCGTGCCGCTCGTCATCTCCATCCTCGTGATCGTGGCGGCGTTCAACATCATCGGGACGCTGCTGATGGTGGTGCTGGAGAAGACGCGCGAGATCGGGACGGTGCTCGCGATGGGCGCCAGCCGGGCGAGCGTGCGGCGGCTGTTCCTCCTGCTCGGGGCGCTCGTGGGGACCTCGGGCGCGGCCATCGGCGCGGGGCTGGCGCTGCTGTTCGGCTGGGCGCAGGGGCGCTTCGGGTTCATCCCGCTCCCGCAGGAGGCGTACTACCTGGACACGGCACCCGTCGAGCTTCGCGTGCTGGACTTCGTCTGGGTGGCCGTGCTGGCGGTGCTGCTCTGCACGCTCGCGGCGTACCTCCCGGCGCGCGCCGCAGCGCGGATCGAGCCCATCCGCACGATCCGGTTCGGCGGGTAGCGAGAGCTGCGCGGGGCTTCCCGTTTCATCCCGCATGACTGGTCGGGGAAGAGCAGCCAGGAGCGCCGACCCCACCGAGGCCCCCGAAGACGTGGTTCCCGCAGGGCGCGGTGGTGAGGGGCAGATTTCGCGCGGCCGGCCCTCCCTGCCACCTGCGCCGTCCCTGGCCAGACATAGCTCGCACATTGAGACGGGCCGCTGGCACCCCACCTCGTTAGGATGTCGGTCACCAGACCCGCGAGGGCGTCGCCGCGCTCACCCCTCTTCTCGTCACATGCAGATCGTAGAACACGACTCCTTCATCGTAGTGGGAATCCCCGTCCGCGCCACTTGGAACGAGCTGTGGCAGGCGGTACCGACCGCCTGGGCCCAGCTCCGCAGCCGCATCGGCGAGATCGCTCCCCGCGCCGACGACGTGCTCCTCGATGTGTCGCTGGAGCAGGACGGGGGGAAGTACCTCCAGCTCGTGGGCGCACGGGTCTCGAAGGCTGAGCGCGTGCCGGAAGGGATGATGGCCGTCGAGGTCCCGGCCCAGCGGTACATCCACCACCGGCACACCGGTTCTCTCCCAGCGATCGCGGAGGCCTTCGGCGCGATGTACGCCTGGGCGGAGGAGCAAGCGGTCGCCGCTGGGAGCTTCAAGGTGGACTCTGGCTACCCCATCGAGGACGGGGAGTCGGCCGACGCTCTCCCGCACGACCTGTTCGTTGGCGTGTTGCCGGAGACGGATTGGCGCGAGGTCCGGGTCTGACGGCTCCACGGGACCGGGCACCGCCCATGGGGACCTTTGGCCTGGCCCAACGGCTCACCGCGCGGCCGCAGGTGCTCGCTCACTGCGACCGCCAGCCGCGCCGAACCGTGCCGACCCGCGCGCGTTGGCCTCGCGAACCCCTCCCCAACCCATCTCCCCATGGCCCTCCAGACCGGCGACGCCGCCCCCGACTTCACCCTCTACGACAGCGAGACCCAGCCCTTCACGCTGACCGACGCCCTCGACGACGGCCCCGTCGCGCTGCTCTTCTTCCCGGGCGCCTTCACGAGCGTCTGCACCAACGAGCTCAACACCGTCGCCAACGACCTCGAGAGCTACGGCGACGCCCAGATCGTCGGCATCTCGACGGACTCCCCGTTCGCGCTCGGCGAGTTCAAGAAGGTCCACGACCTCCCGTTCCGTCTCCTCTCGGACCACGACGCCGAGGTCTCCGCCGCCTTCGGCGCGAAGTACAGCAACGACTTCACGCCCATGAAGCTGGACCGCATCTCCAAGCGCGCCGCCTTCGTGATCGGCCGCGACGGCCGCGTGCGCTACGCCGAGGTGCTGGAGAACGCCGGCGACATGCCGGACCTCGACGCCGTCCAGAAGACGATCGCCGACCTCGGCTGATCCCTCCGCCCGGCTGGCGGAAGCGCTGGCCGGGTGCTTTCGGCGCGAGGGCGCCGCGTGGTAGACTGCCCTCGCGCCCGTCTCCGCCCATGCCCCTCTCGCCTCCCGACGGCCCTCTCTGGACCGGCCTCACCGACGGCCCGCTCCCGACCGACGCCGCGCTCGCCTTCCTCGTCCCGAGCGACCGCCAGCCCGGCGCGGGGACGGTCGGCGGCACGTGCCTCTTCCTCGGCACCACGCGACGGTGGACGGGCACGGACGAGACACCGAGCCTCCACTACGAGGCGTACCACGCGATGGCCGAGGCCGAACTCGTCCGGCTGGCGGAAGCTGCCGCCGAGCGGTGGGACCTGGTCCGCGTCGTGGCGCTGCACCGGACGGGCCGCGTGCCCGCCCCCGAGGTCAGCGTCGTCTGCGCCGCCTCCGCGCCCCATCGCGCCGACGCGTTCGAGGCCTGCCGCTGGCTCATCGACACCCTGAAGCAGGACGTGCCCATCTGGAAACAGGAGACCCGCGCCGATGGCTCCCGCGCGTGGGTCCAGCCCGAAACCCCATGATTCCCTTTATCGCCGACCTCCGCGAGCGCGCCGCGCGCACCAACAAAAAGATCGCGCTGCCCGAGGGGCACGACGTCCGCACGATCCGCGCCGCCGCGGAGATCGTCGAGACCGGCCTCGCGCGGCCCGTCGTCCTCGGCAAAGCCGCCGAGGTGGAGGCCGCCGCGAAAGAAGCTGGCGTTTCGCTCTCGTCCATCCCGACGCTCGACCCGACCACGAGCGAGAAGGCGCAGAGCTACGCGCAGCTCTGGTTCCAGCGCCGCAAGCACAAAGGGATGACCTACGAGAAGGCCCGCGAGATGGTCTCCGACCCTCTCCTCTGGGGCGACCTCATGGTGCTGGCGGGCGACGCCGACGGCTGCCTCTCCGTGGCGCAGCGCGCG
>DUBD01000154.1:4641-15468 GCA_012960515.1 Bacteroidota bacterium
GCAAGCCGGGGCTCGACGACAGCATCGTCTTCGACGGGGTGGGCGGCTGCGTCTGCGGCGCGGACACCTCCTCCGCCGACGTGGTCCGCACGGCGATCCAGGTGCTCGGCGTGGCCGAGGGTTCCGCGCTCATCTCCTCGCTCTTCCTCATGGTGCTGCCGGACGGCCGCCCGCTGACCTACGCGGACTGCGGCGTGAACCCCAACCCGGACGCCCGCCAGCTCGCGAGCATCGGGCTGGACGCGGCCCGAAACCACCGCTTCCTGACCGGCCAGGAGCCGCGCGTGGCGTTCCTGAGCTTTTCCACGAAGGGCTCGGCGGAGCACCCGGACGTGGACAAGGTCCGCGAGGCCGTCCGCATCGCGAAGGAGCAGGCGCCGGACCTCGCGCTCGACGGCGAGTTCCAGTTCGACGCCGCGTTCGTCCCGAGCGTGGCCGAGCGGAAGGCACCGAACTCCGAGATCCAGGGCGACGCGAACGTGTTCGTCTTCCCGGACCTCGACGCGGGCAACATCGGCTACAAGATCACGCAGCGGCTCGGCGGGGCGGAGGCGTTCGGCCCCATCCTGCAGGGCGTGGGGAAGGCCGCCAATGACCTCTCGCGAGGCGCCGACGCGGAGGACATCGTGAACGTGACGGCGATCACGGCGCTCCAGGCCGCCGCCGATCAAGACTGATGGCGCAACGCCGCCCCGTCTCCTCTGGCCCCATCGCGCGGAGAACCGCGGCGCCCGCTTCGCGCCGGTCGGGTGGGGCGGTGCGCCGGACGACCTCGCGCGGCACCACCTCGCGCACGTCCACGCGCCGCACGACCTCGGCCCGCCGGACCTCCACGCGGGCCACTGCTCGCCGTGGCTCTCAGCTCCGGCGTCCGCGACTGCAGCGCGCCCGAGGCGCGAAGGCCGCGCGCGCCGGCGCGGACCGCCAGCTGCAACGGTTCCGGCAGGCCACCATCCTCGCCGTCGCCGTGACGGCGATGATCCTGCTCCTCGTGCCGAGCGCCGCTCAGGACACCGACACCCTCGCAGCTGACACGCTCACCGCAGGCGACGCGGTGGAGGACGTGGCAGCGGACTCCGTCCTCGTGCCGCGCGACGCGGGCGAGGTGGCGACCCAGGCCGCGACTGAAGCGCAGGGCGTGCTCCGCGGGATGTGGACGGGCTTCGTGGCGCTACTTCCCAAGCTGGCGGTCGCCGTCGGCATCCTGTTGCTGGTGTGGGGGCTGACGCGGCTGATCCGTCCCGCCATCAAGACGCTCGCGCGCCGGTTCGAGAAAGGCGCGGCCGTAGCGGCCCTCGTCAACACCGGTCTCTGGATCCTGGGCGTCGGCGCGGCGGTGAGCGTGGTGGCGGGCAACCTCGGCGCGCTCGTTGGCTCGCTGGGGCTCGTCGGCCTCGCGCTCTCGTGGTCGCTCCAGGGGCCGATCGAGAGCTTCACGGGCTGGCTGCTCAACTCGTTCAAGGGCTACTTCCACGAAGGCGACCGGATCGCCGTGGGCGACGTGGTGGGCGACGTCTACCGCATCGACGTGCTCAACACGCTCGTCTGGGAGATCGGCGGGCCCGGCAGCCCGAGCGGCATCGAGGCCGAGCAGCCGACCGGCCGCTTGATCACGTTCCCCAACTCCGAGATCGTCTCCGGCACCGTCGTCAACTACTCGCGCGACTTCCCGTTCGTATGGGACGAGGTGGCCGTGGCCGTCGCCGCGGAGTCCGACCTGACGTACGCGGCAGAGGTCGTGAAGCGCGTGGCGGTGAAGCACATCGGCGAGGCCATGCAGGGGCCGGCGCGGACGTATGCGGCCCGCCTCAAGGACACCCCGCTGGACGAGCGCGTAGCGGACACCCCGGAGGTCTTCATCACGCTGACCGACTGGGGCGCGAACCTCGTGGTCCGCTACCTCGTGGAGATCCGCTCCAAGCGCCGCGTCAAGACCGACCTCGGCGTCGCGCTCGTGCGCGAGCTGAACGAGACCGAGCACGCCGGGAAGATCCTCGCCGCGTACCCGCGGCAGCAGATCCAACTCGTCGGCCCCGGGGGCGAGCCCGAGCCGTGGCGGATGGGCCCCGCGCCCGGCTGACCCCGTCCCGCTGGCGGACGCTCCCGCCGCACCCCGTTCCTCCCGCCGACCGCCGCCGCCAGCGCGGCGCGACCTGACCACCGTTCCCCGAGCCCCGATGCTCCCGATGACCCTCGCCGCCGTCCAGTTCGACCCGCAGAAGGGCGAGGTGGACGCGAACCTGGACCGCGCCGAGTCCCTGATCCGCTCCGCGGACGCCGACCTGTTCGTGCTCCCTGAGCTATTCGCCACGGGCTACTTCTTCGATTCCACGGAGCAGGCGCACGGTCTCGCGGAGCCTGCGCCGGACGGCCCGGTGATCCGCCGTGTGGAGGCGTGGGCGCGCGAGACCGGCGCGGTGATCGTCGCGGGAATCGCGGAGCGCGAGGGGGACGCGGTCTACAACAGCGCGGCCGTCGTGACCCCGCGCGGGTGGCTCGGGACGTACCGCAAGACGCACCTGTTTTACGAGGAGAACGCCCACTTCGCGCCGGGCGAGACCGGCTTCCCAGTCTGGACCGTGCAGGACCGCCGCGGCCAGAGCTACCGGCTGGGGGTGATGGTCTGCTTCGACTGGTTCTTCCCCGAGGCCGCACGCACCCTCGCGCTGGGCGGCGCCGACGTGATCGCGCACCCGAGCAACCTCGTGCTCCCGCACTGCCCCCGCGCGATGCCCGTCCGAGCGCTCGAAAACCACGTCTTCACCGCGACGGCCAACCGCGTCGGGACGGAGAGCAACGGGAAGGAATCGCTGACCTTTATCGGGCAGAGCGTCATCTGCTCGCCCGGCGGCGAGGTCCTCGCAGGCGCGACGGAAACCGAAGAGGCCGTGATCACGGCGGAGATCCTGCCGCACGAGTCGCGCGACCGCGCCGTCAACCGCTACAACGACCTCCTCGGCGACCGACGGCCGGAGCACTACGGGTAGGGGAGACCCCGCGCCCGCGTGTACCGCCAGCGGAACGGGAGCCACGCCCTCGAGCGTTCACGCGGCCCCTCCCCGCCGCCATGTCCACGCCCCGCGATCCCGAAGCCGACGCCCAGGCCGCCGGCCTCCGCTACGTCACCGACCAGCAGCCTGGGATCTCGCGCGTCCGCCGGGGCCGCGGCTTCTCCTACCACCACCCGGACGGCTCGCTCGTGGACGACGCGGAGACGCGCGAGCGCATCGACACGCTGGCGATCCCGCCGGCCTACCGCGAGGTCTGGATCTGCACGCTCTCCAACGGCCACCTCCAGGCGACGGGGCGCGACGAGCGCGAGAGGAAGCAGTACCGCTACCACCCGCTCTGGGAAGAGCACCGCAGCCGAAAGAAATACAGCCGGATGGTTCCGTTCGGCGAGGCGCTGCCCACCCTCCGCGAACGCGTCGAGGCCGACCTCCGGCGGCGCCCGCTGGACCTCCGCCGGGTCTCCGCGCTGGCGGTCGCGCTGCTCGACGAGACCCTCGCGCGGATCGGGAACGCGGCGTACGCGCAGCAGCACGGGCATTACGGCCTGACCACGCTCCGGGACCGCCACGCGAAAGAGGACGGCCGGTCGCTCGTGCTGGAGTTCACGGGCAAGAGCGGGAAGGCCCACGCGCTCTCCGTCGAGGACGCCCGGCTGGCGCGGCTCGTCAAAGCCTGCCGCGACATCCCCGGCTACGACCTCTTCCAGTACCACACCGACGACGGCAAGGCCACGCTGGAGTCCGGCGACGTGAACGCGTACCTCCGCGAGGTCATCGGCGACTTCACGGCCAAGGACTTCCGGACGTGGGGCGGGACCGTTCTCGCCGCGCGGGCCCTCGCGGACCGCCCGCTCCCCGAGGCCGAGCGTGAGCGCCAGTCGGTCGTGGCGGAGGCCATCCGCGAGGTGGCCTCAGCGCTGGGCAATACGGCGGCCGTGACGCGCTCCCATTACGTCCACCCGGACGTGCTAGACGCCTACCGCGGCGGCGCGCTGGCGGAGCGGATGCGCGTGCGCAACGCCGGCAACACGCCCGCGGGGCTGGAGCCGCCCGAGGCCGCCGTGCTCGACCTCCTCCGCGACTAGCGCCTGGCCGCGACTGTCGAGAGCGACCGCCAGCGCGCGGCGCTTCCGCGAGTTGTTCGCCCGCTCGCGGCGCTCTCGGCTCTAGGTTTTCCCTCTCCGCTCCCCGATTGCCCATGTCTCCCGTCCGCGTTCGCTTCGCGCCCAGCCCGACCGGCCTCCTCCACATCGGCGGCCTCCGCACCGCGCTTTACAACTGGCTCCTCGCCCGCAAGACCGGCGGCACGTTCGTGCTCCGCATCGAGGACACGGACCAGAACCGGTTCGTGGAAGGTGCCGAGGCGGACATCCGCGAGAGCCTCGCGTGGGCCGGGCTGACCGTGGACGAAGGTCCCGAGGCCGGCGGCGACCTCGGCCCGTACCGGCAGAGCGAGCGGACGCCGCTCTACCGCCGCGCCGTGGACGCGCTCCTGGCGGGAGGCCACGCCTACATCGCGTTCGACACGCCCGAGGAGATTGAGGCGATGCGCGAGCGGCTGGCGACGAAGGAGAACCCGACGCCGCGCTACGACCGCGCGAACATGACCAACTCGCTCACGCTGGACACCGTGGAGGTGGACCAGCGGATCGCGGCGGGCGATCCGCACGTGGTACGCCTGAAGGTGCCCGAGGGCGAGAGCGTCACGTTCACGGACCTCATCCGAGGCGACGTCACCTTCTCCACGGACGAGGTGGACGACCAGGTCCTCGTCAAGAGCGACGGCCTGCCCACGTACCACCTCGCCAACGTCGTGGACGACCACGCGATGGGCATCACGCACGTCATCCGCGGCGAGTAGTGGCTCTCCTCCGTGCCCAAGCACGTGCTCCTGTACCGCGCGCTCGGCTACGCGCCGCCCGCCTTCGCGCACCTCCCGCTCATCCTCGCGCCGACCGGCGGCAAGCTGTCCAAGCGCAACGCGGACAAGCTCGGCATCCCCGTCAACGTCCGCGACTACCGCGCCGCCGGCTACGAGCCCGAGGCGCTAGTCAACTGGCTCGCGTTCCTCGGCTGGAACCCCGGCGACGAGCGCGAGATGTTCTCGCTTGACGAGCTGGCGGAGGCGTTCAGCGTGGAGCGGATCGGCTCGTCCGGCGTGCAGCTCTCCATGGACAAGCTGCAGTGGTTCAACGGGCAGCACCTCCGCGCGATGGAGCCCGCCGAGATCGCCGCGCGCGGCCGCCAGTCGGTCGTGGAGGCGCACGGCGAGGTGGACGCGGAACGGCTGGAGGCCGTCACCGCGCTGATGCGGGAGCGGCTGACGCTCGCCCGCGACCTCGCCGACGCCGGCTACTTCTTCGAGGACCCGACGGAATACGATCCGAAGGGGCTCAAAAAGCGGTGGAAGGACGACTCTGCCCGCCTCGTCTCCCTCTACGCTGACCGCGCCGAGGCGCTCGACGAGTGGACCGAGGCCAGCACGGAGGCCGCCATGCGCGACCTCGCGGAAGCGGAGGAGGCCGGCTTCGGCCGGATCATCCACCCCGTCCGGCTGGCGGTGACTGGCACCAGCGCCGGCGCCGGGATGTTTGAGACGCTCGTGCTCGTCGGGCAGGAGGCCACGGTTCGACGCCTCCGTCGCGCTGCCGAGGCGCTCGGCTAGTCCGCATTCCGCCCCGCTGACGACGACCGCCAGCGGGGCGCGGCGATTACGAGAGCCGCTCGCGGAGCACGGCCTGCACGGCCTTCGGGTCGGCGCCCTTGGGCGCGCGGCGCATCGTCTGGCCCACGAAGAAGCCGAACAGCTTCTGCTCGCCCGCACGGTAGCGCTCCACCTCGGCGGGGTTGGCCGCCAGCGCCTCGTCCACCGCGGCGGCGATGGCGGACTCGTCCACGGCGCCCACGCCCAGCGTCTCGACCGCTTCCGCAGCCGTTCCGCCTTCGGCGATGAGGTGCTGGAGCACGTCGCCCACGGCGTTGCGGCTGAGGTCGCCGGAGCGGACGAGCCCGAGCACGTCCGCGAGGTCCTGCCCGCTGGCGGCGGAGTCCGCTATCGCGGAGTCGCCCAGCGCGCGGCGGAAGTCGTGGACCACGAGGTTGCCCGCCTCGGCGGGGTCGTCCACGCGGCTGGCGACGGATTCGAACAGGCCCCGGAGGGCGTCGTCCGTAGCGAGCACCGCGGCCTCCTCGCGCCCGACGCCGCGGACCGCCAGCGCGCTGTACGTCTCGCGCTGGTCCTCGGAGAGCGAGGCGGCGGGATCGCGCGGGCCGGTGGGAACGCTCGGCTTCGGCTTCTCCTTCTGCGGGTTGGCCGCCGCGCTGGCGGACTTCTTCGCCCAGCCGTCCTTCAGGCTCACGATCTGGTTGAACACGAGCGCGTCGGGCGCGGAGTCCTCCGGGTCCTGCCAGAAAAAGCCCGTCCGCTCGAACTGGTACCGGGTGTCCGCCGCGTCCTCCGTGACGCTCGGCTCCACCCAGCCCTCCGCGATGACCAAGCTCTCGGGGTTGATCGCGGTCATGAAGTCGTCCAACTCGTCGGGCGCGGGGTGCGCGAAGAGCCGGTCGTACAGCCGGAACGTGGCCGGGACGGCGTCCTCGGCGGAGACCCAGTGGATGGCGCCGCGGACCTTCCGGCCCTCCGGGTCGCCCGTGAGCGTCGCGAGGTCGGCGGTCGCGCGGACGAGCGTGACCGCGCCGGTCTCGTCGGTCTCGTAGCCGGTGCACTCGATGACGAACCCGTGGCGGAGCCAGACCTCGCGGCCCGGCGAGAGCCGCCGCCAGCCCTTCGGGGGCTCCACGGCGAAGTCGCCGCGCTCGATCCAGACCTCGCGCGGGAGGCGGAGCGGACGAGAGAGGGGGGCGCCCTCGGGCGGCGTCACGTCGTGCGGCCAGTAGGGCGCGTCCAGCGTGACGGCCTCGTCCACGTTCTCGATCACCAAGCGGACCGGTTCAGTGACGGCCATGACGCGCTTCGCGATGCCGTTGAGGTCGTCGCGGATGGCGTGCTCCAGGAGTGCGAGGTCCGTCCGGCCGTTGACCTTGCTGACGCCCGCCAGCGCCGCGAACTGGCGGACGGCCTCGGGGCGCACGCCGCGGCGGCGGAGGCCCGCGATGGTGGGCATCCGGGGATCGTCCCAGCCGGCCACGACGCCGTCTTCCACGAGCCGGCGGAGCTTCCGCTTGCTCATGACCGTCGCCTCCACGTTGAGGCGGGCGAACTCGTACTGGTGGTTCCGCGGCTCCGGGATGCCGATGGCATCCAGGTACCAGTCGTAGAGCGGGCGGTTGACGTCGAACTCCAGCGTGCAGACGGAGTGCGTGATGCCTTCGATGGCGTCGCCCTGGCCGTGCGCCCAGTCGTAGAGCGGGTAGATGGCCCAGTCCGTGCCCGTGCGGTAGTGGTGCGCGTCCCGGCGGATGCGGTACATCAGCGGGTCCCGCATCTTCATGTTCGGGTGCGCCATGTCGATCTTGGCGCGGAGCACGTGCGAGCCGTCCGGGTGCTCGCCGCGGCGCATCTCCTCCAGCAGGCGGAGGCTTTCCTCGGCCGGGCGCTCGCGGAACGGCGACTCCGTCCCGGGCTCCTTGACGGTCCCTCGACCTTCGCGGATGGCGGCCTCGGACTGGCTGTCCACGTACGCGAGGCCCTTCCGGATGAGCTCCTGCGCCCACGCGTACATCTGCTCGAAGTAGTCCGAGGCATAGACCACCGCCGCGGGATCGTAGCCCAACCAGCGGACGGCGTCTTCCAGCGCACGGGCGTACTCCTCGCTCTCCGTCTCCGGGTTGGTGTCGTCGAAGCGGAGGTTGCAGGTCCCGCCGAACTGCTCCGCCAGCCCGAAGTTGAGCCAGATGCTCTGGGCGTGCCCGAGGTGCGGGTAGCCGTTGGGCTCGGGAGGGAAGCGCATGGCGACGCGCCCGGCGTGCGTGCCGGCGTCTACGTCGCGCGCGATGATGTCGCGGAGGAAGTTGTCGGGGCGGGAGGTCTCGTCGGCCACGGTCTTGGCGGGAGGGCGAACGGAGAGGGTACCGCGCGGTCGGGGCGCGGTCCTCGGATTTTCGGTGTCGGCTGCGCGCTGGCGGTCGCGGTCAGCGGGGGCGGGGTCACTCGGCGCTCACGCGCCAGATCGTGTTGCCGGTATCGTCGGCCACGAGCAGGGCGCCGTCCGCGGCGATCTCCACGCCGACGGGCCGGCCCATCGCCTCGTCCCCGTCGAGGAAGCCCGCCAACACATCGATCGGCTGGCCGTCCGGACGACCGTCGCGGAAGGGCACGAAGACCACTTTGTACCCGCTGTGCGGCTTCCGATTCCACGACCCGTGCTGCCCGATGACCATGCCCTCGCCGAGCGGGAGCGTCCAGCCGCCGGTCCACGCGAGGCCGAGCGAGGCGGTGTGCGGGCCGAGCGCGTAGTCCGGCACGAGGGCCGTCGGTTGCGGGGGCTCGCCCGGCGCGCGCGGGTCCACCACGTCGCCGAAGTAGAGCCACGGCCACCCGTAGAAGCCGCCGTCCTGCACCGAGGTCATGTAGTCCGGCGGTACATCACTGCCGAGCTCGTCGCGCTCGTTCACGGCGGTCCAGAGCACGCCGGTCGTGGGCTCCCACGCGAGGCCGACGGGATTGCGGAGCCCGCTCGCGAAGATGCGGCCCTCGCCGGTCTCGGTGTCGAACGCCCAGATCGCGCCGCGCCCTTCTTCCTCCGCCAGCCCGTTCTCCGCGACGTTGCTGGCGGAGCCCACGCCCACGTAGAGCGTCCGGCCATCGGGGGAGGCGAGGAGGCTTTTCGTCCAGTGCCTCGCGCCTCGCGCGAAGGGCAGGTCCGCGATCTTCTCGCCCGGCGTGCCCACGAGCGTCGTCGCGCCCGGCGTGTAGGGGTAGCGCATGAGCGCGTTCGCGAACGCGACGTAGAGATCCTCTCCCACGAGCTGCATCCCGAAGGGCGACGTGAGGCCGGTCAGGAACGGCTCCTGAATTTCCGCGATGCCGTCTCCGTCCGCGTCGCGGAGCAGCGAGATGCGGTTGGCGCTCGGCACTGCGCCCCCCGCGCGCTCGATCAGGCTCTGCTGGATGGACGCCACGATCCCGCCGCTTCGGTTCGGGTTGGGCGGCTTGTTCGTCTCCGCCACCAGCACGTCGCCGTTGGGGAGCACGTGCATCCACCGCGGGTGGTCCAGGCCCCGCGCGAAGGCCACGACCCGCGTGCCGGGCATCGGCGTGGGCGCCGCACCCTCCGGCCAGCCGACCGCGGTGGAGAAGTTGACCGTTGGGATGAGCCCGGTCGTGGGCTCGGGCAGGACCGGGTCCGGCCCCGAGCCCTGATCGACGGACAGACGGGCGGTGTCGCCGCAGGCGGCGAGCGCCAGCGCGGCGAGGAGAAGGAGGCGGGGCATGGCGGCGCGGGGGAGGGGCGCAGCCTACCCGGCCGGGCGGGGGAGGTTCGCCCCGCTGGCGGCGCCGGTGGGCAAGCGCGAAGCTCACGCCGACAACGACCGCCAGCGGGCGGAGGCCTACCGGCGGCGCTTCTTCTTGCGGCGGCGGGAGAGCTGCTCGGCGCGGCGCTTGGCGCGCTTGCCCTTCTGCTTGTCGGCCTCGGGAGCTTTGCCGGCCTCTTCCGCGAAGGCGAGGTCCACCTGACGGTTCTCCGTGTCGGCGCCGGTGATGGTGACGCGGACCTCCGTGCCCGTGCGGATGCGGCGGCCGGAGTAGCGGCCCACGAGCGCGTAGCGGGTCGGGTCGTATTCCCAGTAGTCGTCGTTCATGTCGCGGACGTGGACCAGGCCCTGCACGAGCAGCGGCTTCAGCTCCACGAACACGCCGAACTTGGTCACGCCCACGACGACGCCGTCGAAGGTGTCGCCGAGGTGCTGCTCGGCGTACTCCACCTGCTTGAGCTTGATGGACTCGCGCTCGGCCTCGGTCGCCTCGCGCTCGCGCTCGGAGCAGTGCTTCGCGCGGACCTCCAGGCGTTCCACGCTCGGGACGGGGTGAGAGCCTTCGCCGAGGTACTCTTTCAGCAGGCGGTGGACGATCAGGTCCGGGTAGCGACGGATGGGGCTGGTGAAGTGGGCGTAGTGCGAGAAGCCCAGCCCGTAGTGCCCGATGTTGTGCGGGCTGTAGACGGCCTTGCTCATCGCGCGGATGGCGGCCTGCTCGATGACCGGGCCCTCGGGGGAGTCCTTCGCCTTTTTCAGCAGCGCGTTGAGGTCGGCTCGGCGGACGGTGCCCTTGTCGTGGGTCAGCGTGTAGCCGAACGGCTTGACGTACTCCGCCAGCGCGGCGATGCGCTCGCCGTCGGGGTGGTCGTGGATGCGGTAGACGAGGGGCTTCTGGAGCTTGTCTGCCTCCTTGGCGACGGCCTGGTTGGCGAGCAGCATGAACTCCTCGATCAGCCGGTTCGCGGGCTTCCGCTCCTTCGTGATGATGTCCACCGGGCGGCCCCGCTCGTCCAGCACGACGCGGATCTCGGGCACGTCGAAGTCGATCGCGCCCTCTTTCATCCGCTTCGCGGTGAGGGCTTCGGCGATAGCGCCGGCGCGCTTCACGTCTTCCGCCAGCGGGTGGTCCCCGTTCTGGCCGTCGAGGATGGCCTGGGCGTCTTCGTAGGCGAACCGCTCCTTGGAATGGATCACGGTCTCGCGGATCTCCCAGGTGTGGACGTTCCCGCCGCCGTCCACCGTGAGGAGCACGGAGTACGTCAGCTTGTCCTCGCGGGGGCGGAGGGAGCAGACGCCGTTGGAGAGCACCTCCGGGAGCATCGGGATGACGCGGTCCACGAGGTAGGTGCTGGTGGCGCGCTCGTACGCTTCGATGTCG
>DUBD01000154.1:15478-19594 GCA_012960515.1 Bacteroidota bacterium
AGGTAGACTGAGGTCCCACGAGCCAAGGCCTCCGCGTCGAGCGCGGTGCCGGGCTGGACATAGTGCCCCACGTCAGCGATGTGCACGCCCAGCTCGAGTGCGCCGCCGCCGAGGTCACGCACACTGATCGCGTCGTCGAAGTCCTTGGCATCGACGGGGTCGATGGTGAAGATGGGATAGTCGCGGAGGTCCAGGCGCCGCTCGATCTCCTCGGGCGGGATGGTCTGCGGGATGGCCTCGGCGGCCGCTTCCACCTCGCGGGGGAACTCCGGCTTCGCGCCGTGCGCCATCGCGAGGGAGAGGACGGCCACGCCGGGATCGTCCGCGCGCCCGATGATGGAGAGGATGCGCCCCTCGGGCGCCGCCTTGGGGTCCTCGAAGGAGTCGATGCTGACGACGACCTTGTCGCCGGGGGTGGCGCCGTTCCAGTCATCGCGCGGCACGTACACGTCGTGCGCGATGCGCGGGTCGTCGGGCTTGACCCAGCCCGCCTTCTTGACGGTCTCGAAGGTGCCGACGGTCTGCGTCGTGCGCCGCTGGAGGACCTCCAGGACCTCGGCCTCGCGGAGGTCGCCGGGGTCGCGGTTCTTCTTCTCCGCCGCCAGCCCGACGCGGACGCGGTCGCCGTGGAGCGCCGTGCCCAGGCGGGTCTTGCGGACGAAGAGGTCGTCGCCGCCCTCGTCTCGCGCCACGAACCCGTGTCCGCTGGCGATCACGCTGATGGTGCCCTCGGTGGTGTGCTGCGCGCCTCGGTCGCGGTACTGGATCCGGCCCTTGCCGACGTGCTCCGCCAGCCCGGCGTCCTGCATCTCGCGGAGGACGTCGCGGAAGAGCTCGAAGCGGCCGGTGTTCTTGATGTTGAGCGACTTGGCGATCTCCTTCGGGCGGTACGCCTGGTCGCGGTGGGACTTGAGGAACGAGAGGGCCTGTTTGCGCAGGGCAGCGCGCTGACGGGACTGGGACATGCTGATTCGGATGTGCGCGGGTCTAACGCCCGAGGTCGCGAGAGGATCGCGCGGGGCAGGAAAGAGCCTGGAAAGACCGTCCGGCCGGCGGTCGGCCTCGGCGGGAGGGGCCGCCAGCGCGTGGCGGATTCGCGGGCGCCTCATGCAGTCGGGGGCGCGGGACGGGCGTTTGTACGTTGCACCCCGCGATGACGATGGCTCGCCTTTTCCCCCTCCTCGTGCTCCTGCTCGCCGCCTTCCCGGCCGCGGCGCAGAGCGCGTTCGACGACCTCGACCCGAACGACCCGAGCCCGTACTCCGAGGCCGCGCTCGTCTCGGAGGCCGCGAGCGTTGCGCCCGGCGACTCGTTCACGGTCGCGCTCGTGCTGACGCAGGACCCCGGCTGGCACTCCTACTGGCTCAACGGCGGCGACGCCGGCCAGCCGACCACCATCGAGTGGGATCTGCCCGAGGGCGTGACGGCGGGCGACCTGCGGTTCCCCGTCCCCGAGACCATCGAGATCGGCGGGCTCGTCTCGTACGGCTACGAGGACGAGGTGGCGCTGCTCGCGACGGTGACGGTGGACGAGGAGTTCGCGGGTCGTGAGATCGCCCTCGCGGGAAGCGCGGACTGGCTGATCTGCGCCGACATCTGTTTGCCCGCCAGCGCCGAGGTGCAGACGACCGTCGCGGTCGGTGCTGGCAAGCTGGCGGAGGAGGCGGGGCGGTTCCAGGCGTGGCGCGAGCCCCTGCCGATGGACGCGCGCGGGTGGACGACCGAGGCCATCCCCACAGCCGAGGGCTTCGACCTCCGCGTCATCCCCGCGCCGGGCTGGGCGGGCTCGATGGAGGGCGCGTACTTCTTCCCGCTCGACAGCGGCGTGATCGACTACGCCGCGCCGCAGCCGCTCTCGCGCGATGGCGAGGCGTACGTCCTCGCGCTGGACGGCTCCGGCATCGCGGACACCCCGAGCACCCTGTCCGGCACCCTCGCGTTGCCGGAAGGCGAGACGCTGGACGGCGCGCACCGCGGGCTGGAGGTTCGCGCGCCGGTCCCGCAGATCGCGGCCGCCAGCGGGGCGAGCGGGGGAGAGGTCGGCTCGCTGTGGGTGGCGCTCCTCCTCGCGCTCGGCGGCGGGCTTCTGCTCAACCTCATGCCGTGCGTCTTCCCGATCCTGAGCATCAAGATCCTCGGCTTCGCGCAGGGCCACGACGACGCCACGATGCGGCGGCACGGGCTCCTCTTCGGCGCGGGCGTGCTCGTTTCCTTCCTCGTGCTCGCAGGCGCGCTCCTCGCGCTCCGGGGCGCGGGCGAAGCCGTGGGCTGGGGGTTCCAACTGCAGAGCCCGCCCGTGATCGCCGCGCTGGCGGTGCTCATGACCGGGCTCGCGCTGTGGATGCTGGGCGTCGTGGAGTTCGGCGGGCGGCTGATGGGCGCGGCCGCGCAGGCGGACCGGCGCGAGGGCGCGGGCGGCGCGTTCCTCTCCGGCGTGCTGGCGACGCTCGTCGCCACGCCGTGCACGGCGCCGTTCATGGGGGCAGCGCTCGGCTGGGCGCTCGTGCAGCCCGCCGCCGCCGCGCTGGCGGTCTTCGCGACGCTCGGCGTCGGGATGGCGCTGCCGTACGTGCTGCTCTCGTTTTTCCCGGCGTGGCTCCAGCGGCTCCCGACGCCGGGTCCGTGGATGGAAACGCTCAAGCAGGCGCTCGCCTTCCCGCTCTTCCTCACGGCCGTCTGGCTGGTCTGGACGTTCGGCGCGCAGACCGGCATCAACGGCGCGGGCGCGCTGCTCGCGGCACTCGTGCTCGTCGGGCTGGCGGCGTGGGTGGTCGGGCGGTGGCCGGGCGCGACGGCCTCGGGCGCGGCCCGCCTCGCGACGCGCGGGCTGGCCGTCCTCGCGCTGGGCGGTGCCATCGCGCTGACGATCTACGGCTCCCAGCAGACGGCCTCGGCGGGGACGACCGCCAGCGGGGCGTGGGCGCCGTTCGATCCCGCCGAGGTCCAGTCGCTCGTCGCGGCCGGCGAACCGGTCTTCGTGGACTTCACCGCGACGTGGTGCCTCACCTGCCAGGCCAACAAGGCCAGCACGCTCCGCACCGATGCCGTGGAGCGCGCCTTCCAGGACCGCGGTGTGCACCTCTTCGTCGCGGACTGGACCCGGCGCGATGACGACATCACGGCTGCGCTGGATGCGCTCGGGCGGAGCGGAGTGCCGGTCTACGCGCTCTATCCCGGCGGCGGAGCGGACCCCGTCCTCTTGCCCGAGGTCCTCACGCCCGGCGTCGTCCTCGATGCGCTCGACGGCGTCTCGTCTCCTCTCGCTTCTCGCTAACCCCTCCCATCATGCGCTTCGCCCTCCTCGCTTCGCTCCTCCTGTTCGCCGCCTGCCAGCCGGAGGCGGACGCGCCCGCCCCTGAGGCTCCCGAATCCGCTGAGTCGGCCGCGCCCGCAGAGGCCACGCCGGGCGATATCCGGCCGGGCGTCCTCGCGCCGGACTTCACCCTCACCGCCACCGACGGCACGGAGTACACGCTCGCCGATCTCCGCGGCCCGACCGTCGTGCTGGAGTGGCTGAACTACGACTGCCCGTACGTCGGCAAGCACTACGGCGGCGACAACATGCAGACGCTGCAGGAGCAGTACACGGGGCAGGGCGTGGTCTGGCTCTCCGTCGTCTCCTCCGCACCGGGTGAGCAGGGCTACTTCGAGCCCGCCGAGATGGACGCGCGCACCGCGCAGGAGGGGGGGCAGCAGACCGCCGTGCTGATGGACCCGACCGGGCAGGTCGGCCGGCTCTACGGCGCGAAGACCACGCCCCACATGTTCGTGATTTCCCCTGAGGGGACCGTGGTCTACAACGGCGCCATCGACGACCGCCCGACGGCCGAGATGGAGAGCCTGGAGGGCGCGACGAACTACCTCGTGAACGCGATGGAGGCGCTGGAGGCGGGTCGTGAGGCCGACCCGGACCGCACCGTTCCCTACGGCTGCTCCGTCAAGTACGCCGACGCGTAGCCGGGCGCCGTCCGCTGGCGGCACGTCTCGCCGAGTGCAGCCGCCAGCGGGGCGGGAATCCCTGCCGATGGCGCGCGCGTTTGGGCCGCCATGCCGTCCCCCTTCGCCCGTGCCCGTCGCGCGCTGTCTCGCACCACCGCGCCTCCTGACCCCGGCCCG
>DUBD01000154.1:19639-21515 GCA_012960515.1 Bacteroidota bacterium
CGCCGCGGGCCACGCCGTCCGCGATCTGTTCTCGACGGACGAGATCTTCCAGCGCATCGTCGCGACGGCCGACGAGGAGTTTGTCCGGAGCAACCGTCTGCTGTTCTTCTCCGGTCTGGCGGCGGGGCTGAGCATCGGGTTGTCGTTCGTGGCGCGGGCCGCGCTAACGGCGGCCGTCCCTGGCGACACGTCCGGGTTGGTCGGAGGCATTCTCTACCCGATCGGGTTTCTGCTGATCGTGCTGGGGCGGTATCAGCTGTTCACGGAGAACACCCTCACGCCGGTGACGCTCGTGCTGACGCGGATCGCCAGCGTCCCGCAGCTTCTCCGGCTCTGGGGCGTGGTGCTGGCGGCGAACGTGGCCGGGGCCGCGGCCGTCGCGTTGCTCCTCGCGAAAACGGGGGTGTTCGATGCCGACACGATGGCGGCGGCGCTAGGCATCGCGGGGCACGCCCTGGAGGTGCCCACGACGGACCTGTTCTGGAAGGGCGTCATCGCGGGGTGGCTCGTGGCGAGCATGGTGTGGCTCAACCACGCCGCTCGCGATACGACCTCGCGGTTCTTCATCGTGTTCGCCATCATGTACCTCGTGCCCGCGGCGGACCTCTTCCACTGCATCATCGGGGCGTGCGAGGTGCTGTTTCTCGTGTTCCAGGGCACCGCCGGCCTGGGGGAGGCCAGCGCGTTCTTCGGGGCGGTCGTCGCGGGCAACACCGTGGGCGGCGTGCTGCTCGTGGCGCTGCTCAACTACTCGCAGACCCGCGCGAGGCGGTTCCCGGACCGCAACTGCGCGGATCTGGAGCTGACGTGGCGCGAGTGGTTCTTCAGCATCGGGCGGATGGCGCATCGGAACGCGGCCTCCGCGAACGACCCCCTGAGCGGCACCGCCGACGTTGAGGGCGCGGAGACCGGGAGCCTCCTCGACCAACCCGTGCCGATCGACGACGAGTAGCCGCGCGCTGGCGGAGTCGGGCGTGCGGAGCGGGACCGCCAAAGGGGACCGCCAGCCGGAAGCGCTTGCGGGGAACCGGCGCCGAGTCTATCATCTGGTCTGAAAAGGTTTTCAGTCGAGACCTCTCTCGCCCCATGCCGAACCGCTTCTACGTCATCCGCACCGCGCTCATCGTCGCGCTGGGCGGGTTCCTCATGGGCTTCGACGCGTCCGTGATCTCTGGCGTCGTCGGCTTTATCGAGACGGAGTTCTCGCTGACGAAGGCGCAGCTCGGGTTCTCCGTCGCCTCGCTGACGCTGACCTCCACGCTCGCGATGATGGTCGCCGGCCCACTGGCGGACCGGTTCGGGCGGCGGCCCATCCTGTTTGCGGCGGCCGTGCTGTACGCCATCTCGGCGATCGGGTCGGCCTTCGCACCGTCGTTCCTCGCGCTCGTGATCGCGCGGATGATCGGCGGGCTCGGTGTAGGCGCCTCGCTCATCATCGCGCCGATGTACATCGCGGAGATCGCGCCGCCGGAGATGAGAGGGCAGATGGTGTCCTTCAATCAGCTCAACATCGTGATCGGCATCACGGTGGCGTTCTTCACCAACTACCTCATCCTCCAGCTCGCCGGCTCGCCGGCGTCGTGGGCGCTCTCCCTCGGGTTTGCCGCGAACGAGTGGCGGTGGATGCTGGGGCTCGAGACACTGCCCGCGATCCTCTACTTCGTGGGGTTGTTCTTCGTGCCGAACAGCCCGCGCTGGCTGCTGATGAAGGGGCGGCGGGACGAGGCGCTCCCCATCATGGAGATGGCCGTCGGAAACGTGGCCGCCATGCAGGAACTGGACGAGATCCAGAAGGCCATGGCCGAGGACACGCACCGGGAAGAGGGAGGCATCAGGGACCTCCTGAAACCGTCGCTCCGGCTCGTGCTCACGATCG
>DUBD01000155.1 GCA_012960515.1 Bacteroidota bacterium
CGACGGCTACATCGTCACGAACAATCACGTCGTGGAGGACGCGACGGAACTCCGGGTGGTCCTCTTCAACGGACGCGAGCTCGACGCCGAAATCGTGGGCGCGGACCCGTTCTCGGACCTCGCGGTGCTGAAGGTGGAGGGCGACGATTTCCCCTCCGTGCCGTTCGGTGAGGCCGAGGACGTGCGCGTGGGCCAGTGGGTGCTGGCCTTCGGCAGCCCGCTCAACGCCGAGCTCTCCAACACGGTCACGAGCGGCATCATCTCCAGCCTCGGCCGCTACAGCGGCGGCAACAACTCCATCTCCAACTACATCCAGACGGACGCGGCGGTGAACCCGGGCAACTCCGGCGGCCCGCTCGTCAACCTCCGCGGGGAGATCGTCGGCATCAACTCCGCCATCGCGACGCGGACCGGCACGTTCAACGGCATCTCGTTCGCCATCCCGGTGGACATCGTGCGGAACACCGTGGAGCAACTGATCGACTCCGGCGCGGTGGAGCGCGGCTACCTCGGCATCTCGTTCGGCGCGGTCAACCCCGCCCTCGCGCGAGCGCTGGACGTGGGCCCCGGCGCTGCCCTCGTGGCCGCCGTGACCGAGGACGCGCAGGGCCGCGAGCCCGCCGGCGAAGCGGGCATCCGACCGGACGACGTAATCACGGCCGTGGACGGCGTGACGCTCCGCGACAGCCGCCAGATCGTCTCGCTCATCTCCAACAAGCGCCCCGGCGACCGCGTGGACCTGACCATCGTGCGCGACGGCGACGAGGAGACCGTCACGGTCCGCCTCGGCGTGCGGCCGGAGAACCCGCTCGGTACGCCGCAGGGCGGTGAGCAGCTCCAGCCGATGTCTGAGAGCGGGGACGACGCGGAGCCTGCCGAGATGGAAGGCCTCGGGCTGACGATCCAGACCGCGACGCCCGCCGCGCTCCGGCGCTTCGGCATCGAGGCCGAGAACGTGAAGGGCGTGCTGGTCACGGGCGTGGAGCGCTCCAGCGAGGCCTACCGCGACGCGGACCTCCGCCGCGGCGTGGTCATCACGGAAGTGGACCGGAAGCCCGTCGCCAACCGCGCGGAGTTCGAGTCCGCGCTCGCGGGCGTCGGCGCGGGAGAGACGTTCCTCGTGCGCGTGCAGCGGTTCGCCCGCAACGGCGACGCCGTCTCCACGCTGACCGCGCTTACGAAGCCGGACTGACCGCCCCGCTGGCGGCGGCCCTCGCCGGGAGCGACCGCCCGCGCGACGAAACCGCGCCCCCGCTGGAGCCTTCCGGCGGGGGCGCTTTCGTGCGGTTGAGCGGGCGCGGGTGGTCTAGGCTCTGTCCGGTGATTCGGAGCGAGGCCGAACGCGAGGACCGGGGGCGGCCCGCGAGGAGCGTGAAGCAGACGTAGCGCGAGCTACGGCGATGGAGCCCGACGCGGCGGGAGGGCTCCGGGGCCGCGTGTAGGCCGATCTGGAGTCGCCGGACAGAGCCTAGGCGAGTGCGGCCACGGGGTCGAACCCGCCGCGGACCTCGTCGGCGGTGGGGATGCGGCCCTCGCGGAGCAGCCACTCGAAGGCGGCGGCGGCCTTGTCGCGCCCGATGAACGCGCCCGCCAGCGCGCGGCCGTCCTGCAGGTAGTAGACCGCGGCGTCCTTTTCCGCGAGGTCGCCGTGGACGACGGCCTCGTCCCAGTCCTCGGCGTGGCCCACGTAGCGGAGGTTGATGCCCCACTGGCCCGTCCAGAAGAACGGGACGTTCTCGAACGCCTCGGGGGCGTCGCCCGCCAGCGCTCGCGCGATGGACTGCGCCGCGTGGCGGCCGTGCTGCTGCGCCAGCCGCCAGTGCTCGATGCGGACGACGGACCGCAACCGCGCCTCCGGATACGCGGCCACGTCGCCAGCGGCGTAGAGGCGGTCTGCGAGGGCGAGCGTCGCGTCGGTTATGAGCGCGCCATCCTCGCGGCGGAACGGGTGGCCCTCCAGGAACTCCGTCGCCGGCGTAACGCCGACGCCGAGCACCACGAGGTCGCCTTCGATGGCGGTCTCCTCGTCCCCGCCGATGACCACCGCCAGCCCGCGCTCGAGCTCGCGCGCGGCCGTCTCGATCCGCTGCACGCTCGCGCCGAGGTGGAACGTCGCGCCCTGCTCTTCGGCGGCCTGCTGGAACCGGCGGCCCACCTCTTCGCCGAGGACGCCCTCGAACGGCACGGACTCCCGCCCGATGACGTGCACTTCGATCTCGCGCGAGGCGAGACTCGCGGCCACCTCCATCCCAATAAACGACGAGCCGATCACGACGACGCGCTTCGCGTCTTCCGCCGCGTCCACGATCCGCTGCGCGTCCTCCCAGGACCGGAGGACGTGAACGCCCTCCAGGCTGGCGCCCTCGATGGGCAGCGAGCGCGGCGTGCCGCCCGTGGCCACGAGGCACGCGTCGTACGCGAGGGGCTCGCCCTCCTCGAACTGCGCCGTCCGCTTTGCCGGGTCCAGGCCGGTGATCGTGCGGTCCGTCCACACCTCGATGCCGAGGCGCTCGTAGAAGCCGCCGTCGCGGAGGGGGAGCGCGTCGTCTCCGGCGCCGCCCGCGAGGTAGGCTTTGGAGAGCTTGGTGCGGTCGTACGGCGCGCGGGTCTCGGGCGTGACCATGACGAGGCGCCCTGCGTAGTCCTGGCGGCGCAGCTCTTCGGCCGCAGCCTCCGCCGCCGCCCCGCCGCCCACGATCAGGACCGTTTGCGTGGCGCCCGCCGTGGCGACGGAGTCCGGCTCTTCGCCGTCGCTCTCGCGGTAGGCGATGCCCTTGCCGTGCGCGTCGGCGTCATCCGGGACGCGCACGAGCACGTCGTCTCCGTCCACGCGCACGGGAAACGAGCGGAGCGCGTCCAGCGCGGGCGGCTCCTCCAGCGCACCGGAGCACACGTCGAACGCGGCGTGGTGCCACGGGCAGACGACCGTCGTGCCGGTGAGGACACCGGTCTCCAACGGAGCGCCGTAGTGCGGGCAGTGCGCGGTGCAGGCGTGGAAGCGGCCGTCCACGCGCGAGAGGAGGACGGCGGTGCCGTCGGCGTCCACCTGGCGCATCTCGCCATCGGTGAGGTCGGAGGTGGAGGCGACGCGGACGAAGTCGGCGGGCATGGGCGTGCGGGAGAGGGGCCCCGCGTACCCCACACGCCCGCGCCGGGGTTCCTCCCGCCCCGCTGGCGGCGGCCCTCGCCGAGAGCGACCGCCAGCGGGACGCGCCGTTACTCGCCGACGCGCTCGAAGCGGACGCCGCGCGTCCGGCCGCTGCCCGCCAGGAAGGCGATCACGGCGCCGGATTCGTCGCGGACGAACTCCACCTCGGCGATGGGGTAGCCCCCGGTGAAGCCCTCGCCCGTGTTGTGCGTGAGCGAGATCGGCTCCTCCGTCGTGCGGTGGCTGAGGTGCAGCTCTCCGTCCACCAGCGCGACCGTGTAGAACGCCTCCAGCTCGTCGCTGAAGTAGCGGCCGGTGTAGTCCGCGAGGTCCGGGGCCTCGCCCTCTTCCGCGACCCTGTTGCCCGGTTGGTCGCCGTTCTGGTGCAGCGTGATGCGCGCTACGCTCCCGTCGTCCTCCATGTGGAAGGTGACCTCGGCATCCACCACGCGAAGCTCGAACCGGTTCTCCGCGATGGGGTAGATCGGCACCTCGGACTGGCCCGTGGCCTGCGTGAAGTACTGGTCGCCGTCGCGCCGGAAGGTGAGGATGAAGCCGGGTGCCTCCTCCAGTTCGTAGCGCCCGGCGTAGGCGTCGAACGTCTCGGGATCGAAGGTCTCCGGGTCGAAGTCCGCCGCCGCGGGCGCCTCCTCGGCCTCCGGCTCCGGCGCGAAGTGCTCGCCGAAGAAGGCCTCTGAGATGACGCCGAGAGCGTCCGGCGCGTTGGGGAAGTTGGTGAGCACGATGAGCCCGGATTCGATCTCCGGGAGGTACCCGAAGGTGGAGCGGTGGGCGGCGTCCGCGCCGCCATGCTGGAACCGCCGCAGCCCGCGGAGCTCATCGATGAACAGCCCGAGGCCGTAGCCCGTCGTGTCGCCCGTGGTGAGGACGTAGGGTGTGGTCATCTCACGGATGAGTGCCTCGCCTCCGAGTGCGGCGGTGCGGTAGTTGTCCATCCACTTCGCGAGATCCGGCGCGGTGGAGTAGATGGAGCCGGCGCCCATCGCGCCGCCGAGGTCCACGACCTCGCGCCAGCCGCCGTCCTCCCCGGCCACGTAGCCCGAGGCACGGCCCGGGATGATGACCGTCGGGTCCTCGCGGACGTAGGTGTGGGCCATGCCGAGCGGCTCGAAGACGTTCGCGCGCATCCACTCGGGGAAGCCCTCGCCCGTGGTCCGCTCCACGACGGTCGCCAGCAGCGCGAAGGCGGTGTTGTTGTAGTTCCACTCCGCGCCGGGCTCGTTCTGCAGCTCCGGCTGGCGCTGCACGATGGCGATGATCTCGTCGCGGGCGATGGTCTGCGCGGATCGCCCGCTCATCACGACGGCGTTGAGGAACTCGCGGTAGCCGCTCGTGTGGGTGAGCAGGTGGCGGATGGTGACCGTCGCGCCGAGGTCCGGAAGCTCGGGGATGTGCTGGCGGATGTCGTCGTCCAGGGACAGCTCGCCGCGCTCCGCCAGCAGGCCGATGGCGAACGCCGTGAACTGCTTGGAGGTAGAGCCGATGTTGGTGGGCGTGTCCAGCGTGTAGGGGACGCCGTGCGTGAGGTCCGCCATGCCGTAGGCCTCGCCGAACACGAGTTCCCCGCGCCGCGCGATGGCGACGACCGCGCCCGGCGAGTCGTCCCGGTCCAGCACGGCGTACTGCTGCGCGACGATGCCCTCGGGCGTGGTAGCTGTGGGCTCCACGCGGCGGAGCATCATCGTGTACCGGCCCTCCGCTTCCTCGAACGGCGTGACGGTCAGCGTGTACGTGCCGGCCTCGTCGGAGACGAACTGGAACGGCTCCGGCCCGCGCGCGGGCGAGTCGAACTCCTGGAGCGTCCGGCCGTCCGGTCCCGCCAGCTGCACCACCACGTCCACGGTGTGCTGCACGGCCTCGCCGAGCACGAACTGATCGGCGGCGAGGTCCAGCGTGTAGGCGTGCGCGTCAGCGGAGCCGAGGTCGCGATCGACGGACTGGCCGGGCGTCAGCGGGGTCTGCGCCTGGGCAGCCGTCGCGAGGAGAACGAGCGAGAGAAGGGAGAAGCGGAGGCGCATCGGGGGGAGAGCGGGTGACCGCGCCCCATTCGGCAGGAGCGCCCCGCAAGTTGCACCCGCGCGCTCCGCTGGCGGCCCTTCTCGGCGAGAGCGACCGCCAGCGGCTGGCCTCAGTCGAGCGTCCGCGGCTCCGGCATCTCGAAAAGGCCGTCCACGGAGAGGTAGCGCTCACCCGTGTCGTAGCAGTAGGTCAGCACGCGGGCGCCGGGCGCGAGGTCCGGGAGCGCCTGCGCGACGGCCGCGAGGGACGCGCCCGACGAGATGCCGACGAGCAGGCCCTCCTCCTTCGCGGCACGACGGGCGTACGCCTTGGCGTCGTCGCCGGTGACCCGGAGGGCGCCGTCCAGCAGGTCGCGGTCCAGCACCTCCGGCACGAAGCCCGCGCCGATGCCCTGGATGGGGTGCGGCCCCGGATCGCTGCCGTTGAGGATGGCCGAGGCGTCGGGCTCGACGGCGAAGACCTTGAGGTCCGGCATCTCACGCTTGAGCACGCGAGCCACGCCGGTGATGTGGCCGCCGGTGCCCACGCCCGTGACGAGCGCGTCCAGACCGTCGGGGAAATCGGCCAGGATCTCCTGGGCGCTGGTCTCTTCGTGGATGCCGGGGTTGGTGGGGTTCTCGAACTGCTGCGGCATCCACCCGCCGGGCGTCTCCGCCAGCACGCGGCGCGCGCCCTCGATGGCGCCCTTCATCCCGCCCTCGGCGGGGGTGAGCACGAACTCCGCGCCGTAGGCGGCCATGAGCCGGCGGCGCTCCACGGACATGGAGGCGGGCATGGTCAGGACCACGCGGTACCCCTTCACGGCGCCCACCATCGCGAGGCCGACGCCCGTGTTGCCGCTCGTCGGTTCCACGATGGTGCCGCCGGGCTTCAGCTCGCCGGAGCGCTCTGCGGCCTCCACCATCGCGAGGGCGATGCGGTCTTTGATGGAGCCGCCGGGGTTGGCGCGCTCCAGCTTGATCCAGACGTTGGCGTCGGCTCCGTAGAGCCGGTTGATCTTGACGTGCGGCGTGTGGCCGATGGTGGCCAGGACGTTGTCGAACGGCATGAGAGGTGGGGGTTAGATGACGTAATCGGGGAACGGTTGGGGGCGGCCGTCGCGGGCGCGGACCTGCGCCACGTGCGTGACCACGGAGCCGGGCGGGACGGAGCGCGTGATCCACGCGTTGCCGCCGATCGTGCTACCGGCGCCGATGACGGTCTCGCCGCCGAGGACCGTCGCGTTGGCGTAGACCACCACGTCGTCCTCGACGGTCGGGTGGCGCTTCGTGGCCGCGAGGCCTTTCTCGACGAACAGCGCGCCGAGCGTGACGCCCTGGAAGAGCCGCACCCGGTCGCCCACGACCGCCGTCTCGCCGATCACCACGCCCGTCCCGTGGTCGATGGCGAAGGCGTGGCCGATGCGCGCGCCGGGGTGGATGTCGATGCCGGTCTGGCGGTGCGCGTGCTCGGCGAGGAGGCGCGGGACGAGCGGGACGCCCTCGCGGTAGAGCCCGTGCGCCAGCCGGTGGACGGCCGTGGCGTAGAGGCCCGGATACGCGAGGACCACTTCCTCCACGCTCTCGGCGGCGGGGTCGCCGCTGGCCGTGGCCTCGGCGTCTTCGCGGAGGCGGCTGCACAGCTCGGGGAGGCGCGCCAGCGTGGCAGCGGCGAGGGCGCTGGCCCGCTCCGGGGCGACCGGCCGCAGCACGTCGCAGAGGTGGTCGTGGAACCGCACGAGTTCGTCGCGGACGGGTCCGGCGCCGCTGGCGAAGGCGGGGAACAGCAGCGCGAGCGCGGCGCGAATCGTAGCCTCGGCGCTCTCCACCGTCGGACCGCGGCGGACGTAGTGCGCGCGGCGGGCCTCGACGCTGGCGGCGAAGGCTTCCAATGCGGGGGAAAGCGGCGTGTCCATGGGCAGGAGACGGTGGGCAGGTGGCGCGGTTCGCGGCAGGCCGGGTGGGACCGCTTCCGAAACGGTTTCTTCGCGTGAGCGGCTCCCGCCCTCCACACGCGGTGCCGTCCGCTGGCGGCCGTCCTCGCCGAGCGCGACCGCCAGCCGGAACGGACCGGGGAGTGACAGCGCGCTGGCAGCCCCCGGCGCTAGGTTGGACCGGATTCCCCCACTCGCTGTGTACGCGTACATCTCCGGCACCCTCGCCGCGAAGAAGCCCACCCACGCCATCCTCGACGCGGGCGGCGTCGGGTACTTCCTCCACATCCCGGCCTCCTCCTACGAGAAGCTGCCCGACGTGGGCAAGCCCGCGAAGCTGCTCACGACCTACGTCGCGCGCGAGGACGCCCACACGCTCTACGGCTTCGCCGGCGAGCCCGAGCGGCAGACCTTCGAGACGCTGATCGCCGTCTCGGGCGTCGGGCCGAAGCTCGCGCTCGCCGCCCTCAGCGCCATGAACCCGACCGAGCTACGCGACGCCGTCGTGGCCGGGGACAGCGCGATGCTGACGCGGATCCCTGGGGTGGGCAAGCGGAAGGCGGAAAAGCTGATCGTGGAGCTCCGCGACAAGATGGCCGCCATGGACGGCCTGGAGATCGCCACCACCGGAGGCGACGGCGCCGCCGCCGAGGCCCGCGCGGACGCCCGCGCCGCGCTCGAAGGGCTCGGGCTGGCCCGCGCCGAGGCCGAGAAGCGCCTCCGCAAGGTGCTCCGTGAGAACCGCGGCCTGCAGTCCGCCGAGGAGATGATCCGCCTCGCGCTTCGCGCCTGAGCCCGCCCCGCTGGCGCCGGCCCTCGCCGAGCGCAACCGCCAGCGGGCGGACGCGGAGAGACTTCCCGCCCCCTCCACACCGGGCGCGTGGCCTCTAACACTCGCGTAACGGGGCGCCGCGTAGGTTGAACCTCACCTCCCGGCTTTCTTCCCGCCATGGCCGCACCGGACACCGACGCCCCCACCGTCCTCCTCGTCGATGACGAGCCGGACCTCGTCGAACTCCTCCAGTACACGCTCGAGCAGGCGGGCTACCGCGTCCTCGCCGCCTCCAACGGCAAGGACGGCCTCCGCCTCGCGGAAACCGAGCGGCCGGACGTGGCCGTGCTGGACATCATGATGCCGGAGATGGACGGCATCGAGCTCACGCAGCGGCTCCGCGAGGACGCCCAGCTCCGCCTTACGCCCATCATCCTCCTCACCGCCCGCGTGGAGGAGAGCGACGAGATCGCCGGGCTGGACGCCGGCGCGGACGACTACGTCACCAAGCCCGTCTCGCCCAAGAAGCTCGTCAGCCGCGTCCGCGCGATGATCCGCCGGCAGGCGCGCGAGGACGAGGCCAGCACCGCCCAGCTCCGCGTCCACGACCTCCTCATCGACCGCGAGCGGTACGTGGTGGAGCGGCCGGACTCCGAGGAGTCCTTCAAGCTGCCGCGGAAGGAGTTCGAGCTGGTCTACTTCCTCGCGAGCCACCCGGACCGCGTGTTCACCCGCGCCGAGTTGCTGGACTCCGTCTGGGGCCCGGACGTCTACGTGGTGGACCGGACCGTGGACGTGCACGTCCGAAAGGTGCGCGAGAAGCTCGGCAGCCACTACATCGAGACCGTCAAGGGCGTCGGCTACAAGATGGTCGGCGAGTTGGCGGCCTGACGCCGCCCGCTGGCGGGACTCCCCCGCCAGCCGACCGGGTGCGTGGCCCCGGCGCGAACGCGCCCCTCGACTCCGTTCCCTGCCCATGCCCACCCGCCTCAACCGCCTCGCGCTCGGCGTCGCGCTCCCCGTCTCGGGAGCCGCGGCGCTCGCCGCGGGCGTGGGCGGCGGGCTCGCCGCGGGCTGGGGGACCGGCCTCCTCCTCGCTGTGGGGTGCGGGCTCGTGGCAGGAGGCGTCGCCTACCGGTCCGTCTACGCCCGCGTGGCGCGGAGGCTGGAGCTCGCGCGGCAGACGCTCCGCGAGGCCCGCAAGCGCCGCTTCGACGCCCTCGGCAAGCTCCCCAACGCAACGAGCGAGCGCGACGAACTGGACGCGCTCATCCGGCAGGTCTACCGCGCCGGCCGCGCCCTCCAGGCCGAGATCGAGCGGCTGGAGCGGCTGGAGAGCTACCGCAAGGACTTCCTCGGCGACGTGAGCCACGAGCTCCGCACGCCCATCTTCGCCGTCAGCGGCTTCGCGGAAACCCTCCTGGACGGCGCCCTGGACGACGACCGCGTCCGCACCCGGTTCGTAGAGAAGATCCTCTCCAACGCGCACCGTTTGGAGGCCCTCACGCGCGACCTCGCGCAGATCTCCAAGCTGGAGACGGGCCGCCTCTCGCTGACCGTCCGCCCGTTCGACCTCCGCGCGCTGGCGGTGGAGACGGTCGAGAGCCTGGACCGCATGGCCACGGAGGCGGGGGTCGCACTCGCCGTTCGGGTGCCAGAGCACCTCCCGCCCGCCCTCGCCGACCGCGACCGCGTCCGGCAGGTGCTCACCAACCTCGCGGAGAACGCCATCAAGTACAACGAGCCGGGCGGCAAAGTGGAGATCGCCGCGCGAGAGCGCGATGGCCGCGTCCGCGTCGGCGTCGTGGACGATGGGATCGGGATTCCGAAGGAGGCGATCCCTCGGCTCACGGAGCGGTTCTACCGCGTGGACAAGAGCCGCAGCCGCGCGCAGGGCGGGACGGGCCTCGGCCTCGCCATCGTCAAGCACATCCTGGAAGCGCACGGCACGCGCCTCGCCGTGGACAGCCGGCCGGGCTACGGCTCCACCTTCTCCTTCACCCTGGACGCCGCCCCCGCCGACGGCCTCCGCCCCCCCGAGCCACGCGCGGCGCCCCCCCAGGTGTAGTGCTCGCCCCGCTGGCGGTGCCGGTGATCCGTGCGCGAGGGCAGGTGGTCAGTCCAGCAGCGATTCCGTCGCGGGCTCGCGGAGGTTGTAGTGCGAGGCCATCGAGGCGCCATACGCGCCCACGGTCCCGATCGCGATAACGTCGCCCTCGCGGGTTTCCGGAAGGGGGATGTCGTGCCCGAAGGCGTCGCCGCTCTCGCAGATCATGCCCACCACCTCCGTCGGGTGCAGCGCCTCCTCGCCCAGGCGCGAGAGGTTCGCGATGGGGTGGTGCGCGCCGTACATCGCGGGCCGCACGAGCGTGTTCATCCCCGCGTCCAGCCCGACGTAGCGGACGCCGCCCTTGTCCTTGGTCTGCGTCACGCGGCAGAGGAGGACGCCGGACTCCGCCGCGAGGAAACGGCCGGGCTCGGTCCAGAACTGGAAGTCCGGCCGCCGCTGGCGGAGGTCGTGGAGGAGCGTGGCGGCCCGCTCCAGATCGAACGGAGGAGCGCCGGGGTGCGAGGGGACTGGCAGGCCGCCGCCGAGGTCCAGCACCTGGACGTCCGGAAACCACTCCGCGGCCGCCGCCAGCACCTCGGCGGTCTCCGCCCACGAGTCGGGCGCGTCTACCCCGCTGCCCACGTGCGCGTGCAGCCCGGTGACGCGCACGCCCGCCTCGCGCACCGCCTCCGCCAGCCGGCCGAGGTCGTCCAGGTCGATCCCGAACTTGGAGCGCCTGCCGGCGGTGCGGACGTGGTCGTGGTGGCCGCGGCCCTGCCCGGGGTCCAATCGCACGAAGACCTCGCGCCCGGCGAACACCTCGGGCCACGCCTCCAGCGGGTACAGGTTGTCCACGGTCACGCGCACGCCCTCCGCCAGCGCCCACTCGTATTCCTCGCGCGGGACGAAGTTGGGCGTGAACAGCACGTGCCTGCGGTCCAGGTCCGGGAACAGCCCGAGCACGCGCTTCACCTCGGCCGGCGAGACGCACTCGAAGCCGAGCCCTTCCTCGTGGAAGACGCCGAGGACGCCGGGGTGCGCGTTCGCCTTGACGGCGTAGAGCACGCGGTCGAAGACGCCGAGCGTGCGGAGGGAGCGGGCCTGCCGCCGGAGGATGTCGGCGGCGTAGACGTAGCGGGGCGTGCCGGTCTGCGCGAGGTCGCGGAGGGAGTCGGCGCGGTCGAGCCACCAGTCGGTGGCGAGGGTCGGAGACATGACGGGTCGGAGAGGCAGCCGCAAGCTAGGCTGGCGCCACGCGCTGGCGCACGGTCTCGGCGGGAGCGAGCGTCAGCCCGGCCCGCTCACGATCCGACGTGCGACTGCAGCTCGGCGCGGCGGTGCTTCTGGCGGAGCTTGCGGAGCGCCTTCTCCTTGATCTGGCGGACGCGCTCGCGCGTGAGGCTGAACCGCTGCCCGATCTCCTCCAGCGTCAGCGGGTGCTCCCGCCCGATGCCGAAGTAGAGCCGCGTGATCTCGGCCTCGCGCGGGGCGAGCGTCCCGAGCGCGCGCTCGACGTCGATCTTCAGGCTCTCGTCCAGGAGCGCCTCGTCCGGCGGCACGTCGGCCTCGTCCGCCAGCACGTCGAGCAGGGAGTTGTCGTCCTCGTCGCCGAAGGGCTCGTCCATGGAGACGTGCCGGCTCTGGTACTTCAGCGCGTCCTCGATCTTCTGGACCGGCAGCTCCAGGTCCTCCGCCAGCTCCTCGGCCGTGGGCGGGCGGTCGTGGACCTGCTGGAGGCGGGCGGTCGCCTTCCGGATCTTCGAGATCGTGCCGATCCGGTTGAGCGGGAGGCGCACCACGCGGCTCTGCTCGGCGAGCGCCTGCAGGATGGCCTGCCGGATCCACCAGACGGCGTACGAGATGAACTTGAAGCCGCGGGTCTCGTCGAACCGCTGGGCGGCCTTGATGAGGCCGTAGTTGCCCTCGTTGATGAGGTCCGCGAGGCTGAGCCCCTGCCCCTGGTACTTCTTCGCGACGGAGACCACGAAGCGGAGGTTCGCGCGGACCATCTGGTGCAGCGCGTCCGCGTCGCCCTCCTTGATTCGCTTCGCCAGCTCCACCTCCTGCTCCGCCGTGAGGAGATCGATCCGGCCGATCTCCTGGAGGTACTGGTCCAGCATCCGCTGGCTGCGGGGCACAAACATGCTCAGAGGCGTTGCGTAAAGGGGCCCGAGACGCCGGGCGCGCAAAGGTATGTGTAGACCGCGTGCACGGGGGCATGTTCCTCTGCGGACGCCGCAGGAACGTCCCTGCGGGGACCCCTCGCGCCGGCCGGGTCGTACCTTTTTGCCCCTCGCTGCCGTCCCCGGATGCCCCCCTCCCCCCCGCCCGATCCCGCCGCCCGCTGGGTGCTGGACTGCCGGGGCCGCCCGCTGGACTGCCGCCCCGGCCGGGTGCACGTCATGGGCATCCTCAACGTCACGCCGGACTCGTTCTCGGACGGCGGGCGCTACGAGGGCGTGCAGGCCGCGCTGGAGCGCGCCGGCCAGATGGCGGAAGAGGGCGCGAGGCTCATCGACGTGGGCGGCGAGAGCACGCGACCGCGTGGCACCACCTACGGAGCGGGCGCCGCACCCGTCGGGCTGGACGAGGAGCTGGCGCGCGTCGTGCCCGTGGTCGAGGCCATCGCGCGGGACCTGCCGGGTGTGCTGATCTCCGTGGACACCTACAAAGGAGCCGTCGCACGGGAAGCGTTGCGTGCGGGTGCCCACATCGTCAATGACGTGACCGGCCTCCGCTACGGCGTGGGCACGGCGCACGCGGCGGCGGACTACGGCGCCCCGCTCGTGGTCATGCACGGCCGCGGCCGCCCCGGCGAGATGGTCCACGTCGAAGCTTCGGACGACATCGTGGGGGAAGTGGCCGTGGCGCTGGCGGAGTCCGAGAAGCGGGCCGAGACGGCGGGCGTGCGCGACGTGATCGTGGACGCGGGCTTCGGCTTCGGGAAGACCCACCGCGAGAACCTCCGGCTCGTGGCGGAGACGGACGCCTTCCGCGACCGGCTCCAGCGGCCGGTCCTCGTGGGCGTCTCCCGCAAGGCGACGATCGGGCGCGTGCTCGGCACGCCGGAGGCCCCGGTGCCCACCGGGGGCCGCGTCTTCGGGTCCGTCGGGCTGGCGGCGCTGGCGGCGGCGCGCGGGGCCAGCATCGTGCGCGTCCACGACGTGCGCGAGACGGCCGAGGCGCTCGCCCTCGTGCAGGCCGCGGAGCAGGCCCGCCAGCGGGCGGCGGAGCGCGACGAGGAGCACGGGGGCGAGGCATGAGCGGGCTCCCCCTCCTGGGCCTCTTCGACATCGGCTTCCTGGAGGTCCGATGGCAGGACCTCGTGGACGTGGCCGTGGTCGCGTTCCTCGTCTACCAGGTCTACCGGCTGATCCGCGGCACCATCGCGGTGCAGATCGCCTTCGCGCTGCTCGGGCTCTACTTCGTCAACGTGACCGTCGGCGCGCTGCAGCTGACCACGCTGAGCACACTGTTCGGCGTCGTGGGCGACGTGTTCGTGCTCGCGCTCATCATCATCTTCGCGCCGGAGATCCGGCAGGCGCTCTTCCTCGTGGGCCGCAACCCCATCGTGCGGCGGTTCGTGCAGACGGCGCCGCGGCAGAAGATCACCGCTGAGGTGGTGGCCGCCGTGGACGAGATGAGCCGCCAGCGGATGGGCAGCCTCATCGCGTTCGCGCGGAGCACGGGCCTCCGCAACTACATCGAGAGCGGGACGCGCATCCAGGCGGACGTGGAGCGCGACCTGCTCGTGAGCATCTTCTGGCACAACTCCCCGCTGCACGACGGCGCGGTGATCGTGCAGGGGCAGAAGATCGAGGCGGCCCGGTGCATCCTCCCCGTCTCGGACGCCCGCGAGCTGGACCCGCACCTCGGGCTGCGGCACCGCGCGGCGGTCGGGCTCTCGGAGCGGACCGATGCGTTCGTGATCGTCACGAGCGAGGAGACCGGCCACATCTCCGTGGCGGAGGGCGGGAAGCTGGACGTGGACCTCTCCCTCGGCGAGGTGGAGGCGCGGCTCAACGACGCGTTCTCGCCGGACCGCGCGAGGCCCGCCACGCCAGCACCCGAGGACGAGACCGAGGCGACGGCATGATGCGGACCGAGAAACGACGCGCCGCGCTGGCGGAGACGGTCCGCGGCAACGGGATCACGCACGAGGGCGTGCTGGAGGCCATCGCGACGATCCCGCGCCACGAGTTCCTGCGCGATACCGCGCTGCACCGCCGCGCCTACGAGGACGTCGCGCTGCCCATCGACGCGGACCAGACCATCTCGCAGCCCTCCACGGTGGCGTACATGACGGCGCTGCTGGACCCGAAGCCGGACGAGAAGATCCTCGAGATCGGGACGGGCAGCGGGTACCAGGCGGCGGTCCTCGCGAGCCTGGGCGCGCGGGTGTTCTCCATCGAGCGGCACCGCGTGCTCTACGACCAGACGCGCGCGCTCCTGGAGCGGCTCGGCTACCGCGTCCGCATGCGCCTCGGCGACGGCAGCCACGGCTGGAGCGCCGTCGCCCCGTTCGACGGCATCATCGCGACGGCCGGCGCGGAGTCCATCCCGCCCGCGCTCGTGGAGCAGCTCCGCCAGCCGGACGGCGACCGGCCGGGCGGGCGGCTCGTGATCCCGGTGGGCGGGAGCGAGAGGCAGCGGATCGTGGTGGTGCGGCGGACCGGGCCGGGGCCGGAGGACGTGACACGCGAGACGCTGGCAGCGGTGCAGTTCGTGCCGTTCGTGCGCGGCCGCTGACGGCTGGCGGAGGCTCTCGCGGGAGGCGCTGCGGGTCTCGGGGTCAGAGCGTGACGCTCTCGCCTCGCGCCGGGGAGGAGACCGCCCCGCCTACGCCCGCGCTCGCGAGCGCGTTGGTGAGCGCGGTCTGCCGCTCGGGGTCGCCGTGGACGAGGAAGGTGCGCTGGAGGCGGCTCTGGTCCAGATCGCCGATCCAGTTCACCAATCCGGGCTCGTCGGCGTGGGCGGAGAAGGTGTTCATGACCTCCACCTCCATCTTTCGGCGGTGCGTCTTGCCGAAGATGCGGACCTCGTCGCGCCGCTCCACCAGGCGTTTGCCCAGCGTGTGCTCCGCCTGATAGCCCACGATGAGGACCGTGGAGCGCGGGTCTGAGATGGTGTGCCGGAGGTGGTGGAGGATGCGCCCGTGCTCCGCCATCCCGCTCGCAGAGATGACGACGAACGGCGTGCGCAGCTCGTTGAGTTCCTTGGACCTCGCGGCCTTGCGGACGTACTCCAGGCGCTCCCAGCCGAACGGGTTGGGGTCGGAGCGGAGGTACTCCAGCAGGTCGCGGTCGTAGCACTCGGGGTGCTGGCGGAAGATCTCGGTGGCGTTGACCGCCAGCGGGCTGTCCACGAAGACCGGGATGGGCGGGAGCTGGCCCTCGTTCTCCAGCTGGTCCAGCGCGTAGACCAGCTCCTGCGTCCGCCCCACGGCGAAGGCGGGGACCACCACCCGGCCGCCTCGCGCGGCGGTCCGCTTGACGACCTCCGCCAGCCGGGCCTTTGCCATGTCCACGGGCTCGTGCTCGCGGCCGCCGTAGGTGCTCTCCGAGATGAGCCAGTCCACGGGCGGGAGGGGCGCGGGATCGCGGAGGATGGGGCGGCCGGGGTTGCCGAGGTCGCCGGTGAAGCCGAGGCGCTTCTCCGTCCCGCCCTCTTCTACCGTGAGCGTGACCGTCGCGGAGCCGAGGATGTGGCCGGCGTCGCGGAAGACGCACTCCACGCCGGGGAGCGGCTCGAACGGCTTGTCGTAGTCCAGCGAGACGAAGTGCTCCATCACGCCCGCCGCGTCCTCCTCGGTGTAGAGCGGCTCGATCCGGGGCTGGCGCTTCTTGCGGATCTTCGCGTTGTAGAAGTCCGCGTCCTTCTCCTGGATGTAGCCGCTGTCGCGGAGCATGAGCGCGCAGAGGTCGCGCGTGGCGTGCGTGGCGTAGATGCGGCCGCGGAAGCCATCGCGCCAGAGCTTCGGCAGCAGCCCGGCGTGATCGATGTGCGCGTGCGAGAGCACGACGGCGTCGATCTCCGTGGGCGGGGCGGCGAACTCGGAGTTGAGGCGGCGGGCGTCCTCGCGGCGGCCCTGGTAGAGGCCGCAGTCCAGGAGGAGCGTGCCGCGCTCGGTCTGGACGAGGTGCTGCGAGCCGGTGACGGTGCGGGCGGCGCCCCAGAACGTGAGCGTCATGGCGGGCGGAGAGGTGCGGCGCCAACCTATGCGCCGCCGAGCGCCCCCGCCAGCCGAACGCTACCGGGCGATCACGAACCGCCGCGCGCCGACGGCATCCCCGTCCACGAGCACGCGGGCCACGTAGGTCCCGGGCACGGCCGCGCCCTCCCACCGCAGCGCGAGGTCCCCGGCCGGCTGGCGGCCGAGGTCAGACGAGGCGACGAGGCGGCCGAGCACGTCCACGATCTCCCAGCGCACGTCGGCGGTCTCCGCCAGCGTGAGGCGCAGCGCGACGGCCCCGCTCGTCGGGTTGGGCCAGACCGGGCTCAGGCTCTCCACGGGCGGGGTCCCGTCGCCCGTGTCCACCGGCGGCGGGCCGAAGAGCGCGAGCACGAGCGCGGCGTCCAGCATGTCCAGCGTGGCCGCGTACTGGGGCAACCCGGCGAGGTTGACCCGCTCGTCCGGGTCTGCAAGGACGTCGTAGAGCTCCACGTTGTCGCGGTCGTAGTCGAACCGGATGTAGCGGAACCGCGAGGTCAGGAGGGTGTGGTTGTGGCGGCCCCAGGTGGAGAGCGCCGTGGAGACGGGCGCAGCGGCGGGGTCCGCGAGAAGCGGCGCGAGGTCGGCGCCCTCGGCATGGTCCGGGATGGGAAGCCCCGCCAGCGCGGCGAGCGTGGGGTACACGTCCACCAAGCTGACCGGCTGGCGGCGGAACTCACCGGGCGCGGCCTGCGCGCCGGGCAGGCGGACGATGAGCGGCGTCCGCGTGCTCTCGTCCCAGAGCTGCGTCTTGCCGAACCACATCTTCTCGCCGAGGTGCCAGCCGTGGTCGCCCACGAGCACGAGGATCGTGTTGTCCGCGTACGGCCCGGCCTCCAGACCGTCCAGCACGCGCCCGACGGCGCGGTCCGCCAGCACCACGGCCGCGAGGTAGTGCCGCACCACCTCGCGCCACGCCGTCACCGGGCCGTCCACGGGGTCGCGGTCCTCGGCGGCTTCGTAGAGGTCGTGCGCGGGTCCCTCCACAATCTCGTCTCCGGACCGGAAGAGGAACGCCTGCCCGCCCGGCGCGAGGTCGTCGGTGTCGCGGAAGTAGACCGCGCGGAGGGAATCGGAGAGCGCGAGGCTGTCCAGCGGGAACCACTCCAGCAACTCCGCCGGCACCACCAGCGGTGGGTGCGGCCGGTAGAGACCGAGCGCCAAGAAGAACGGCTGGTCCTCCCCCGGTTCCAGCGTGCGCGGCTCGTCATACACCTCGTCCATTACTGTGACGGAGCCCGTGCGGAGCATCTGCGCCAGCGCGACCGCGTTCTCCATGTCCGGCATCTCCTCCACGGTCCCGTTCGTGGTGCCCATGCGCAGGAAGGTGCCGCCCACGCTCCACGGGTTCCACGTCACCCGCCCCGAGGTCCCGATGGAGCGGTTGACCCACTGATCCCAGGACCGGCGAACATCGGGCCCGTCGAAGCCGATGTCGCCGCTGCCGTCCAGTTCCACGCGCCACTCGTGGAAGACCTTGCCCATCCCGGCGGTGTAGTAGCCGTTCGCGCGGAAGTACTCGGGGAGCGTCTTCACGGCGTCCAGCATCTCGCTATCGCGGAAGTGGCCGTCGCCGTTCTCGTCGTAGCTGGAGGAGTGCGGACGGACGCCGGTCAGCAGCGCGGCCCGGCTCGGCGCGCAGATGGGGGTGTTGGCGTGGGCGTTCGTGAACGGGACGCCGCTCGCCGCGAGGCGGTCCAGGTTGGGTGTCAGCACGGCCCGGATGCGCTCGCGCGTGGCCGGGTCCGGGAAGAGCGCCTGGAGCGGGTTGCCCGGCTCCTCGCTCAGAAAGCCGAGCGCGGTGTTGAGGTCGTCCACGGTGACGAGGACGACGTTGGGCCGCTCCTGCGCGCTAGCAGGAGCCGCCAGCGGGACGAGGGCGAGGAGGAACGCGAGGAGGGCGCGAGGCATGGGCCGGGGAAGAGGGCGGCACAAGTGTACGCCGGTCTTCCGCCCCGAATGATCGGCGCTTCCTCTTTCGAATAGGGTTCCTACCGCACCACGACCGTCCGACGCAGGAGCACGTCGCCGGCCGCCTCCAGCCGCACGAGGTAGACGCCCGGCGCCAGCCGCGCAGATTCCCACGCGACCGTGTGCCGCCCCGCGTCGCGGTAGCCCTCCGCCAGCCGGGCGACCTCCCGGCCGCGCGCGTCGTACACGGAGACCGCGGCCTCGCCGGCGGCGGGCAGGTCGAAGGTGACCCGCGCGGTGCCGCGGGCCGGGTTCGGCGCGACGGGCAGGAGCGCCAGTTCGGAGACCGGAGGCGGAGCCGCCCCCGTGCTCAGGCCCGTATCGACGCGAATCACGAACCGGGCCGGCGCGGTCTCGGGGTCCATCTCGCGGAGGGTCGCGCTCGCCGCGCTGGCGGGGGCGCTGGGCGACTGAAACGCCAGGGCCTCCGAGTCTCGGAGATCCACCGTCAGGCCCGTCGCCAGATCCTCCAGGCGGAGGATCCACTCGGCCGGGATGTACTCCAGCGACCACTGCAGGGTCAGGTCCGCCCCCGCGCCGACGCTCGCGAGGCCGACCGTGACCTCGGTGGAGGCGAGCGGGCGGGCGTCCTCCGCCAGCAGCACGTCTCCCACCCGCGCCCCCACCGCGACCGACCGCGCGGAGAGCGGCGCCAGCTTCTCCACGTCCAGATCGTCCAGGTCGGCGTGGGCGCTCTCGGTGAAACGGACCGCGAAGGCCCCGTCATGGAGCGGGCGGCCCGTCTCGCCGTGACTCCCGACGAGTTCAAACGCGATGCGCGGATCGCGCGAGGGCACGACCGGCGGCGCCGTCCACGGGTAGGGAATCGTCAGCGTTTCGCCGTCCGCGCTCCGGGTGGCGCGAACCGCGAAGCCCGTCCACGGCGGCACCGTCCGCCCGATGGTCCAGCTGCTCCGCTCGTCGTCCCAGAGGAACGCCTTGTGCTGGATCCACTCGGCGCCGTCCCAGGTGTCCATCACGCGGAGGTCCAGCGGGACGTTGAACGGGTTGCCGAGCGCGTTGAAGCGGCTCCCGGTCCCGTGGAGCGTCACGTCTACATCGGACGTGATCGCGAAGCCGTCGCCGGTGAGCGTGAACGGCAGCGCGACGGAGGCCCCCACGCCGGCACCGGGGGGCGTCACGTCCTCATCGCGGAAGTACCACCAGAGGCCCTGGCCGGGCACGAGCGGCTCCACGAGGCTGGCGGGCGCCTGCCAGTCGCGCCCGTCGAAGTACGTCTGGAGCGTGAGCGGCTCCGCCTCGAACTGGCCCGGGATGCCTGCCACGAGGTTCTGCTCCGCGAGGTCCTCCACGGTCATCCCCTCCACACCGACCGTCAGGAAGCGGTAGCCCGCCTCGCCGGTGATGGTGATGCCGTCCGTGGGGGTGGGCGGCGGAGGGGGGGGCGGCGCTGATCCCAGAAGGGCGTTCATCGTCGCGCGGAGGGATTCGAGGTCCGCGGCGTAGGCGGGGTCCGCGACGAGGTTGACGCGCTCCTCGGGGTCCACCCGCACGTCGTACAGCTCCTCTTCCGCGAGGCTGTTGTCCATCCGGATGTAGCGGAAGGACGGCGTCACGAGCGCGTGGTCATCGCGGCCCATGCTCGTGAGCGGCGTGGAGAGCGCCGGCGCGGCCGGGTCCGCGAAGAGCGGCGCGAGGTCCTCGCCCTCCAGGTGCGACGGCACGGGGAGGCCCGCCAGCGCGGCGAGCGTGGGGTACACGTCCACCAAGCTGACCGGCTGGCGGCGGAGGTCGCCGGGCGCGGTCTGCGCGCCGGGGAGACGGAAGAGGAGCGGCGTCCGCGTGCTCTCGTCCCAGAGCATCTCCTTGCCGAACCACATCTTCTCGCCGAACTGCCACCCGTGATCGCCCCAGACCACCACGATGGTGTTGTCCGCGTACGGCCCCGCGTCCAGCGCGTCCAGCACGCGGCCCACGATCCGGTCGGACTGGGCGACGCTCGCGAGGTAGTGCCGCACGAACTCCTTCCACGCCGTCGTGGGGCCGGAGACGGAGTCGATGGCGAGGGCGTGGTCGAGCAGCTGGCGGGTCCAGCCGTCCGTGATGGCGCCGTCCTCGTAGTAGATGCGCGCCTTGGCGGCGCCCGAGACGTCCGCGGCGTCCGCCAGCAGGGCGTTCCAGAGCGAGTCCGAGAACGCGATGTCGTCCGGGTCGAAGAGCGCCAGCATCTCCTCGGCGGCCACGAGCGGGACGTGCGGGCGGTAGAGCCCGAGCGCGAGGAAGAAGGGCGCGCCCTCGGGGAGCGTGATCGTCCGCGGCTCGCGGTAGGACACGTCCTCCGCCGTCACCGTCCCCGTTTCGAGCAGCGTCGCGACGATCTCGCCGTTGCGGCCGTCGTGCTGATCCTGCACGGAGGAGGCGCTGGAGCCGAAGCGGAGGTAGTCCTCGCCGGGGCTCCACGGGCTCCACGTCGTCCGGCCTTTCCGCCCGATGTGCCGGTTGAGCCACTGCGTCCACGAGCGCTGGGTGTCCGGCATGTCCGCCAGCAACTCGCCGTCCTCGCCGACCTCCACCACGTGACGGTGGTAGATCTTCCCCATGCCGGCGGTGAAGTAGCCGTTGGCCTTGAAGTGCTCCGGCAGCATCGGCAGGGGCGCCAGGACCTCGTTCTCGCGGAACCACTCCCCGCCGATGAACTCCGACGTGCTCGTGCGGACGCCGCTCATGAGCGCGGCCCGGCTCGGCGCGCAGATGGCCGACGAGGTGTGCGCGTTCGAGAACGCGATGCCCTCCGCCGCCAGCCGGTCCAGGTTGGGCGTGAGCACGGCGCGGACCTCGGCGCGAACGGCGGGGTCCGGGTAGAGCATCTGGAGCGGGTTGCCCGGCTCCTCGCTCAAGAAGCCGACGGCCGTGTTGAGGTCATCGACGGAGAGAAAAAGGACGTTGGGCGGCGAGGTCTGCGCGCGAGCCGCAGCAGCCAAACACAACGCCGACAGGAGGATAGCCCGAAACATGACCAGGGATTGCAGGATACCCCAGCATACCCCGCTCCCGAAAACCCGCAAGCATACGCGCGCATTTCTCCAGACGTCCGCCGTTAGCGCACGAGCGCCAGCCGCCCGCTGGCGGTCCCGCCCGGCGTGACGACGCGGACGACGTACGCCCCCGGCCCAAGACCCGACGCTTCCACCTCGATCCGGTGCTCGCCTGAGGGGCGGTACGAATCCGCGAGCACGAGCACCTCCCGGCCCCGCGCGTCGAAGACCGAGACCCGCGCCGACCCCGCCGAGGCCTGCCGCCAGCGAACGGCGGCTCGTCGCGTGGCCGGGTTCGGCTCCACGACCAGCGTGAGGTCTCCCGCGGGCTCGGGCGGCCCCGCCTCCCCCGACACCGCCGGCC
>DUBD01000156.1:0-4524 GCA_012960515.1 Bacteroidota bacterium
GATCGTCGAGCTCCTCGATCCGGTCTACTCGTACTGATGCAGATCGAAGTCCCGGCGTCGTCGCCGTCGAACTCTCTCCGCTACAAGCTGCGCAACCGGGTCCTGATCCCCGTGCGCGAGCGCACGAGCGCGTTCCGTGCCCGCCCGGACCTCGTGATCGCGGGCGTCCAGAAGGGCGGCACCACGCCGTTCTTCCGGTTCCTCTCAGAGCATCCGCAGGTGATGCGCGGGCTGGTCAAAGAGAGCCACTACTTCGACCGGCATTACCACCGCGGTCCCATCTGGTACCGAGCGCTCTACCCGCTGAAGGTCAGCCGCCGCCGCCAGCAGAACAAGCTCGGGCTGCCCGTCCGCGTGATGGACGCGACGCCGGACTACGTCTTCGACCCACGCGCACCCGAGCGCATCGCGCGAGACCTGCCCGATGCCCGGTTCGTGATCTTCCTCCGCGACCCCGTCGCGCGGGCGTACTCCAACTACCAGATGATGGTGGCGCGCGAGTACGAGACGCTCTCGTTCGGGGACGCCGTGGCGGCGGAGCCGGAGCGCGTGGCAGGGGAGTGGGAGAAGATGCTCGCCGACCCGGACTACATCAGCCACCCGATCCGAATCTTCGGCTACATGCTCCGGAGCCGCTACGCGGACCAACTGGAGCGGTGGTTCGCCCACGTCCCGCGCGAGCGCACGCTCGTCGTCCGCAGCGAGGACGCGCGCGAAGACCCCGCCCGCGCCTTCCGCCAGCTGACGGACTTCTTCGAGATCGAGCCCTTCGATCCGCCCTCGTTCACTCCGCCCAACGCCCGGAGCTACGCGCCGCTGGACCCCGGCCTCCGCCGCGAGCTGGCGGACGAGTTCGCCGAGTCCAACCGCCGGCTGGCGGAGATCCTCGGGCGCGACATGGGCTGGTAGACAGCAAAGGGGGCACGCCTCGCGACGCGCCCCCTTCTGGTCTTGACGGCCTGGCCTAGAAGCGGTACGCGTCCATGCCCGGGTAGATGGCGCTGGCGCCCAGCAGCTCCTCGATCCGGAGCAGCTGGTTGTACTTCGCCATCCGGTCGGAGCGAGAGGCGGAGCCGGTCTTGATCTGGCCGCAGCCGAGCGCGACCGCCAGATCGGCAATCGTGGTGTCCTCGGTCTCGCCGGAGCGGTGGCTCATCACCGAGGCGTAGCCGTAGCGGTGCGCGAGGTCCACGGCCTCCATCGTCTCCGTCAGCGTCCCGATCTGGTTGGGCTTTATCAGGATCGCGTTGGCCACGTCCTCGTCGATCCCGCGCTGGAGACGCTTGGTGTTGGTCACGAACAGGTCGTCGCCGACGAGCTGCACCGTCTCGCCGCAGCGGTCGGTGAGGTCGCGCCAGCCGTCCCAGTCGTTCTCGTCCATGGCGTCCTCGATGGAGATGATCGGGTACTCGTCTACCCAGTTGGCCCAGTAGGCGGCCATCTCCTCGCTCGTGAGCGAGCGGCCGTCCGACTTGTGGAATACGTAGGCGCCATCGGAGTAGAACTCGCTCGCGGCGGGGTCCAGCGCGATGTAGATGTCTTCGCCCGCGCGGTACCCGGCCTTCTCGATCGCCTCCAAGATGACCTCGATGGCCTCCTCGTTGCTCTTGAGGTTCGGTGCGAAGCCGCCCTCGTCACCCACGGCAGTGGAATACCCGCGCGACGACAGCACCTTCTTCAGGTGGTGGAACGTCTCGACGCCCATCCGAAGCCCCTCCGAGAACGAGGTCGCACCCGCGGGCATCACCATGAACTCCTGGAAATCCACGGAGTTGTCGGCGTGGGAGCCGCCGTTGATGATGTTCATCATCGGGACAGGGAGCGTGCGGGCGCCGGCGCCGCCGAGGTAGGCGTAGAGCGGAAGCCCGGCCTCCTGTGCCGCGGCACGAGCCGTCGCGAGGGAGACGCCCAGGAGGGCGTTCGCGCCGAGCCGGGACTTGTTCTCCGTCCCGTCCAGCTCGCGGAGGGCGGAGTCCAGCGCGGCCTGCTCCATCGCGCTCAGGCCTTCCACCTCGGGCGCGATCTCGTCGTTGACGTTCACGACGGCCTGGGTCACGCCTTTGCCCATCCAGTCATCCCCGCCATCGCGGAGCTCGACGGCCTCGTACTCGCCGGTGGAGGCGCCGGAGGGCACGGCGGCGCGGCCGAGGGCGCCATTTTCGGTGAGCACATCCACCTCGACGGTGGGGTTGCCCCGGCTATCGAGGATCTGGCGGGCGTGAACGGAGACGATGTACGACATGAGGCGTGTGCGATAGGGGAACGGGAAGCTACCGTGTGGGGGACACGGTGCGCCCCCCTCGCGTTCCGGTGTTCACCCAGGCTTGCCCGCGGCCACCCGCTGGCGGGACCTTCCGGCAGTCATCCCCTTCGTCATGTCCATCGCCACCGCCGTCGCCCGCGACCTGCTCCGCATCGGGGCTGTCACCCTCCGCCCGGACGAGCCGTTCACCTGGGCCAGCGGCCGCCTCTCGCCGATCTACACCGACAACCGGCTCACGCTCTCGCACCCGGACGTCCGCCAGCGGCTGGCGGACGGGTTCGTCACCCTCGCGCGGCGCGCGGGCGGGGCGGACGCCGTCTCGGGCACGGCCACCGCGGGGATTCCGCACGCGACCCTCCTGGCGGACCGGCTGGATCTCCCGCTCAGCTACGTCCGCTCCCAGGCGAAGGCCCACGGCAAGGGCAACCAGATCGAAGGCCGCGTGACCGACGGCCAGCGCGTGCTCGTGGTGGAGGACCTCGTGTCCACGGGAGGCTCCGTGATCGCGGCGGTGGAGGCGCTCCGGGACGCCGGCGCGCTCGTGCAGACCGTGCTGGCGGTGTTCACCTACGGCCTGGACGCCGCGGCCGACGCCGTCTCCGACGCGGGTTTCACGCTCCGCACGCTCACCGACTTCCCGGCCCTTCTGGAGGTCGCCCGCGAGGACGGCCTGCTGGACGACGCGGCGATCCAGACGCTGGAGGACTGGCGGCGCGATCCGGAGGGGTGGAGCCAGTCCCGAGGCGGCGCCTGACGCCGACTGCCAGCGGGGCGGAGCCGTCTCGTCAAGAAGCGCCTAAGGGCGGAAATTCCGCTATTGCTCAGACAACCCGGCGGCGGCTCGTCCGTTCTTTGAGCCGCCGCCAGTCCCCGCCGATATCATCCGGCAGGTTCGCGAGGTCTTCCCTATGTCCGTCTCGCCCCGTTCCCTTCGTCGCCCGCATCGCGCCTCCGGCGCGGAAGGGGAGGGCGCGCCGCTCTCGGCGCGCGAGCGCGAGGTGCTGGAGCGGATCGTGCAACGGTTTATCGCCAGCGCGGCGCCCGTCGGGTCCAAGGCGCTGGCGGAAGACTTCGAGCTGAGCAGCGCCAGCCTCCGCAACACGATGCGGGCGCTAGAAGACGCCGGCTACCTCGGGCATCCTCATACCTCCGCAGGCCGCGTCCCGACCGCCCAGGGCTACCGCACCTACGTGGACCAGCTCATGGATGTGCGCGGCCTCTCGTCCCGAGAGGCCGACCTCCTCCGGCAGAGCCTCCGCCGCCGGCTGGGCGATCTGGAGGCCGTCGCGCGCGACTCCTCCCGGCTCCTCGGCCGGCTGGCGCAGCTCCTCGGCGTGGTGCTGACGCCCCGCCTCTCGACCGGCGTCCTCGAACGGCTCGACATCGTCGCGCTCTCCACGCACCGCGTGCTGTTCGTGCTCGCGATCCGGGGCGGGCTCGCGCGGACCGTCCAGGCCGAGGTGGAGATCCCCGTGGACTCCGCGCGGCTGGACCGCGTGGTGCAGCGGCTCAACGAGCGGCTGGCGGGCCTCACCCTCGGCGAGATTCGCCAGACCGGAGCCGACCGCCTCCAGGACCTCGCGGACGCCGACGGCACGGGCGTGGTCCGCGTGGTGCTCCGCGAGGCGCCCGACCTGTTCCGCGAGGCATCGCCCGCGCGGCGGGCGGCCATCGCAGGCGCGCAGCACCTCGTCCGCCAGCCCGAGTTCTCCGAGCCGGAGTCTGTGCGTGGCGTCGTGGAACTGGCGGAGAGCGAGGACGTGATCGTGCACCTGCTAGAAGAACCCGCCGTGCTGGAGCCCGGCACGCCCGAGCGCGCCGTCGTTCTCATCGGCCGCGAGGTGGGCGAGGCCGCCTACTCCGTGGTCACCGCGCCCTACCGCCAGGGTGAGGCACGCGGCGCCGTCGCCGTCATCGGCCCGACCCGAATGGACTACCCCCGCGCTGTCGCCCTCGTGGAGGCCGTCGCGGGGCTCCTCTCTGATTCCCCCGACTAACCCCCTTACGGATGCCGACCGATTCGACTCCCTCGCGCGAGGACGACGTCCGTGACGAAATCCGACCGCAGATGAACCAGGAAGACGCCGCCGACGTGGCCGTGGGCGCCGTGGACGAGCTCGCCGCTCAGTCCGAGGAGATCGGCCGCCTCCAGGCGGAAAACGCCGACCTCCAGGACCAGCTGCTGCGCCGCGCCGCGGAGTTCCAGAACTACCGCCGCCGCATGGAGCAGCAGCGCGAGGCCAACGAGGTCCGCTCGCGGG
>DUBD01000156.1:4534-20467 GCA_012960515.1 Bacteroidota bacterium
GCCTCGCGCTCCCGGGCGGATGACACCGCGGAGCTCGCCGGCGATGAGCGTTTGCTGCTGCGCCTGCTCGACGTGTTCGACGACCTCCGCCGGTCGCTCGACGCCGCGCGCCGCCAGTCGAAGCAGAGCGAGGCGAGCGAGGGCGCCTTCGACGCACTCTCGGAGGGCATCGACCTCGTCTACAAAAAGTTCGGCGACACGCTGCAGCGCCTCGGCGTGGAGCGCATCGAGGCCGTGGGTGAGCCCTTCTCCGAAGAGCTCCACGAGGCCATGATGCAACAGCCCGCGCCGGACGCCGATACGCCCTCCGGCACCGTCCTCGCGGAGATCCAGCCCGGCTACCGCATCGGCGACCGCATCCTCCGTCACTCGCGCGTCATCGTCGCGCAATAGCCTTCTCTATGGCCACCGACACCGCCCGCGACTATTACGAGATCCTCGGCGTCGCTCGCGACGCTGAGGCGGACGCGATCAAGAAGGCGTATCGCCGCAAGGCGATGGAGAACCACCCGGATCGCAACCCCGGCGATGCGGAGGCGGAGGCGCGCTTCAAAGAGGCGGCCGAGGCCTACGAGGTGCTCTCCGACCCGCAGAAGCGCGCCCGCTACGACCGCTTCGGCCGCGAAGGCATGGGCGGAGCGGGCCGCCAGCAGGCGCCGTTCAACGACATCTCGGACATCTTCTCCGCCTTCTCCGACATCTTCGGGCAGGACCCGCGGTTCAGCGGCTTCGGCGGTGGCGCCCGTCGCCGCCGGGGGCAAGGGCGGCCGGGCTCGGACCTCCGCGTCCGCCTGGAGCTGACGCTCGAAGAGATCGCCGATGGGGTGGAGCGCCAGCTGAAGCTGCGCAAGTTCACGCCCTGCGAAGTGTGCGACGGCAGCGGCGCCGAGGGCGACGCCGGCTACGAGACGTGCCCGACCTGCCAGGGGCAGGGCGAGGTGCGCACGGTCTCCAACTCCATCCTCGGCCAGTTCGTCAACGTCCAGACCTGCCCGACGTGTGCGGGCGAGGGCCGCATCGTCGTCTCCAAATGCGAGGCGTGCGGGGGCGAGGGACGGCAGAAGGGCGAGGAAACCGTGACGGTCGAGGTCCCGGCTGGCGTATCGGCTGGGCATTACCTCCAGATCCGCGGAGCCGGCAATGCGGGCGTCCGGGGCGGTCCGGCCGGCAACCTCCGCGTGGAGATCGCCGAGACGCCCCACGAGCACTTCACCCGCGATGGGCTGGACGTGCTCTACGACCTCCACCTCTCGTTTCCGGACGCTGCGCTCGGCACGGAAGTCGAAGTCCCCACGCTCCGTGGTCGCGCCACGCTCCGCATCGACGCGGGCATCCAGAGTGGCCGCGTGCTCCGGATGCGGGGGCGTGGCCTCCCGGAAGTAGGCGGCGGCCGAACCGGCGATCAGATGGTGCACGTCCACATCTGGACGCCGCAGACCCTCTCGCCGGCCGTAGAGGAAGCGCTGGAGCAACTCCGCATGGAGCCCGAGTTCCAGCCGCAGCCGGAGCGGAAGAAGAAGTCGTTCTTCTCCCGCGTCAAGGACGCTTTCGCAGGCTGAGCGCCGCCGCTGGCGGCGGCGGTCGCCAGCGGGATGAGGAGACGGGATCGCGAGGCGCGGGCGGCCGTTCAGCCAGTCCCTCCGCCGCTCCGTATGCCTACGAATCGCCTCGCCTCCGAAAAGAGTCCGTACCTCCTGCAGCACGCGCACAACCCGGTCGAGTGGTGGCCGTGGTCGGACGCGGCGTTCGAGGAAGCGCGTCGGCGCGATGTGCCGGTATTCCTCTCCGTCGGCTACGCCACGTGCCACTGGTGCCACGTGATGGAGGAGGAGAGCTTTGAGGACGCGGAGGCTGCTCAGGCCCTCAACCGTGCGTTCGTCTGCATCAAGGTGGACCGCGAGGAGCGGCCCGACGTGGACGGCGTGTACATGGCCGCTTGCCTCGCGCTGAACGGCCACGGCGGCTGGCCGCTGACGGCGCTCCTCACGCCGGACACGCGCGAGCCGTTTTACGTCAGTACGTACCTGCCGAAGCACTCCCGGTCCGGTCGCATCGGCGTGATCGATCTCGCCGACCGCGTCCGCCAGCTGTGGGCGGCCGACCGGAAGAACATCGTGGCATCGGCCGCGAAGGTGCGCGACGTGGTGGAGGAGGTGCTCGTCCGCACCGAGGCAGGGCAGCCCGTCTCAGAAGACGACCTCGCGCGCGCCGTCTCGCTGTTCGCCTCGCGATTCGATCCCGCGCACGGCGGCTTCGGCCGCCAGCCCAAGTTCCCCTCGCCGCACTCGCTGCTGTTCCTGCTCCGACAATCGCGGCGAACGGGCGATCCGAAGCCAGCGGAGATGGCCGTCCGCACTCTCCGGGGCATCGCGCGAGGCGGCATCACCGACGCGCTGGCGGGCGGCGTGCACCGCTACTCGACCGACGCGCGGTGGCTGCTCCCGCACTTCGAGAAGATGCTCTACGATCAGGCGGGCCTCGCGATGGCGTGGACCGAGGCCTGGGAACTGACGGGCGACGAGGAGATGCGCCACGCCGCGGAGCGCACGCTGGAGTACGTAGTCCGCGACCTCCAGCAGCCCCATGGCGGCATCGCCAGCGCGGAAGACGCGGACAGCCTGGACGCCGCGGGACGGCGCGAGGAGGGTGCGTTCTACGTCTGGACCGAGTCGGAGCTTGCGGGTGTGCTCGGCGAGGACCAGCTGAACGCTGCGCGCGTCCTCTTCGGCACCACAGCAGAGGGCAACTACGTCGACGAGGCCACCCGCCAGCGGACCGGGGCGAACGTGCTCCACTTCCCGGACGACCTCGACCGGCTGGCGGCAACGATCGGCGTGTCGGCGGAAGACGCTGAGCGCCAACGGCGCTCGATGGCGGAGCGGCTCCTGGAGGCTCGCGCCTCGCGACCCCGCCCGCTCCTCGATGACAAGATCCTGACGGATTGGAACGGGCTCGCGATCGCCGCGCTGGCGTACGCGGGACGTGCACTCTCCCGTCCGGACTTCACCGAGGCGGCCGTCCGGGCGGAGGCGTTCCTCCGGGCTCACCTGATGGATCCCGACGGTCACCTGCTCCACCGCTGGCGGGAGGGCGAGGCGGCCATCGCCGGGATGCTGGACGACTACGCGTTCCTCGTCTGGGGCCTGATGGAACTGGCGGCCGCAACGCGCGACGCGTCCTACCTCCAGCGTGCCGCCGATCTCCACGACGCGATGCGCCAGCGGTTCGAGGCCGACGGCGGCGGCTTCTTCCTGACCGACGAGTCGGCCGATGTGCTCGTCCGCCAGCGGGCGCTCGACGACGGGGCGCTGCCGTCGGGTCACGCCGTCGCGATCCTGAACGGCCTCCGCCTCGCGGCCGCGACGGGTCGGGGGGACCTGCGAGAATCCGCAGAGCGAGCCCTCGCCTCGGACGCGCGCCTCCTCGCGACGCCCTCGGGACACGCGGCGCACCTGCTCGGCGCACAGCTCCTGCTCGGACCGCTCCCCGAAATCGTGATCACGGAGGGCGAGGGGCGCCAGGCGCTGGCGGCGGCACTGGGCGAGGTCTACGCACCGGGCGCGCTCCGATTGTATCGTTCCGAGGCGCTCGCGGGCCTCGCGCCGTTCACTCGCGAGATGACCGGCATCGACGGGCGGGCGACCGCCTACGTGTGCATCGCGGGAGCGTGCCAGGCCCCGGCCCACGATCCGGCGCTCGCAGCCGAGACCCTCGCCACCCTGTATTCCGACCGGACCCTCTGACGACCCGTGTTTCTGCTCCTCGCCTTCGGCCTCCTGCTCCTTGCCGCCTCCGTGCTCACGGTCGAAGTGGCGCGAGGCGGCCGGCGAGCGGAAAAGGGAGCAGAGGCCATCGGATCGATGGTCGTCTTCGGGCTGGCGGCGCTCTCGGGCGGTGCGTTGTTGCTCGCGTTGCCGAGAAGCGAGTGGCTTCTAATGATCGCGCTGCTGCCACTCACAACGATCAGCGTCATCCGCTACCTCTCGCTCCTGCGCGCCGTCTCCGCCAGCCGGGCGGTGGTGGCCCTCGCCGCGCTGGCGCTCACGGCGGGTGCATGGGCCGGCACGCGCGTGCTCCCCGCCCCGCTCACGCGGGCCGCGATCCAGGCCGCCATGCCAGGACCCGACCCGGGCAGCGCGCTCCCACAGGCGGGGCGACTCGTGAGGACGTGATGGATTGCCCGGATGCGGCAACGCGGGGGAGGGCGGAGCGTACTTTCACTTTCGCCTGAAACCTAGTAGAGCCGTGACCGACATGGTCGTCGTGATGGAACGGGGCGCTGACGAGCCCCAGATCGAAGCCGTGATCGAGCGGCTGGACGCGTACGGATTTGGCGTGCACCGCTCTACGGGAGCCGAGCACACTGTCCTCGGGGCCATCGGCGTGAAGCCGGACTTCGACGTGCGCCACATCAAAGTGCTGGAGGGCGTCAAGGACGTCTTCCGCATCTCCAGCCCGTACAAGTTGGCGTCGCGCGAGTGGCACCCGGACCGGAGCCTCGTGGACGTGGACGGCGTGACGTTCGGCGGTGACGAGATCGTGGTGATGGCCGGGCCGTGCTCCGTCGAGAGTGAGGAGCAGATCGAAGCAGCCGCAGAGCGCGTCGCGCGGGCAGGCGCAAAGATCCTCCGGGGCGGCGCGTTCAAGCCGCGCACCTCGCCGTACGCTTTCCAGGGCCTCGGGGAAGAGGGTCTCCGCATGATGCGCGCGGCGGCGGACCGCTACGGCCTGAAGGTCGTGACCGAGGTGATGCGCCCGCGCCAGATCCCGGTCGTGGCGAAGTACGCGCACACCCTCCAGGTCGGCGCGCGCAACATGCAGAACTTCCCGCTCCTGCAGGAGATCGGGAAGACCAAGATGCCGGTCCTGCTCAAGCGGGGCATGAGCGCCACGATCAACGAGTGGCTACAGAGCGCGGAGTACATCCTCGCGGAGGACAACCCCAACGTGATCCTCTGCGAGCGCGGCATCCGGACGTTCGAGACGGCGACCCGCAACACGCTCGATCTCTCCGCGATCCCGGTCGTGAAGAAGCAGAGCCACCTGCCGATCATCGCGGACCCCAGCCACGGCGTCGGCCTGCGCGACAAGGTCACGCCGATGGCGCGCGCCTCCGTCGCCGCGGGCGCGGATGGTCTCATGATCGAGACGCACCCGAACCCGCCCGAGGCGCTCAGCGACGGCCCGCAGTCCCTCTACCTCGACGAGTTCGACGATCTGATGGAGCAGGTCCGACGCGTCGCCGAGGCGGTCGGCCGCACGATCCCCACCGGCGCGCTGGCGGCCGTCTAGCGACTCCGCCAGCCGGTCAGGCGCGAGCCGCCAGCAGCCGGTCCAGTAGCGGCTCCGCGATATCGCGTCCCCGGAGCGCCCGCATCCATCGATCTGGGATCGCGTCCGGGCCGTCCCGCAGCCCCGCGAGGCCACCCGCCACGCAAGCCGTCGTGTCCGTGTCCGTTCCCATCGCGATGGCCGCCCGGACGACAGCCTCGTAGCCGCCCGCCCGGAGTGCCTCGCGCGCCGAGTGCAGCGTGCTCACGACGTAGCCGGTGCCCAGGTCGCCGTCGTACGCGAGGACTTGGTCCAGTTCGTCCCGCTCCGCTGGCGCCGCCAGCCGGGCGAGCGTGGAGGCGGCATCCTCCCACGGCGCGGGGTGGGCGGTGGCGATCCGCCGTGCCCAGAGGCAGTAGAGCGCGCACGCGAGATGGGAGCGGACGTGGCCGTGCGTCACGCGGGACTGGAGCCGGGCGTCGCGCACGAGGTCGGCGTCGGAGCCGGTTTGCCAGAGCGCGAGGGGGAGGACGCGCATGAGGGACCCGTTGCCGTTGTCCCATTCGCCGTCAGGGCCGGCGTCGAGAGCGGGCGTACCCTCGCGGAGAGCACGGAACGCGTGACTCGTCTGGATGCCGATGTCGAAGACGCGCTCGTCTACCGCGTAGCGGCCCTCATCGCTCCAGGCGAGCAGTCGGCGCGCGAGGTCGTCCGGTGCGAGTCCATCGTTCGTGAGGAGCGAATCCAACAGCGCGAGAGCCTGCGCACCGTCGTCCGACCACGTACCGGGGGGCGTGCCGGCGTGAGCCCGAGCGAAACCTCTCGGCGGCTGCATCTCGATGCGTTCGGCTCCCCCATTAACTAACATGACCTTTCGCGCGGGCTGGAGGAAATATCTTTCGACGACGGATCTCGCAGTGACGACGAGGAGGCCCCAGAAGGCGCCGGCCCGTTGTTCGTTCGTCACGGAATGGAGTGGTGGATCGGGGGGTGAACGTACTGCCGAGATCTGGATGGCAGGGGCGAACACCACCGGCGGTGTGCATGACGAGATCCCGCGAAGGCTAGCCGCGAGGGGGTCCGTTGGCGTTTCTTGCAGCGGACACTCCCAAGACTTCTATGTGTGGCATCGTCGGATACATCGGCCCGCGGCAGGCGGGCGACCTTCTCGTTTCTGGATTGAGGCGGCTCGAATACCGCGGGTATGATTCCGCGGGCGTGGCCATCGCGAACGGCGAGCTGGAGGTGCGGAAGAAGGAAGGCAAGGTGGACGAGCTGGCGGCGCTTCTCGAGAACCGTCCCGTAGAGGGCACGGTGGGGATGGGGCACACGCGCTGGGCTACGCACGGCGCCCCGACCGACACCAACGCGCACCCGCACACCGCCACGCACGGCCGCTTCGCGATCATCCATAACGGGATCATCGAGAACTATGTCTCCATCAAGCGTCGGCTGCTGGAGAAGGGCTACACGTTCGACAGCGAGACCGACACCGAGGTGCTGGCGCACTTCATCGAGGACGTGCAGGAGGAGACCGGGCTCTCGTTCCCCGAGTCCGTCCGCCAGGCGCTCACGCAGGTCGAGGGCGCATACGGCATCGTCGCGCTCTCGATGGACAACCCGGACGAGCTGGTGGTCGCGCGGAACGGCAGCCCGCTGCTGCTCGGCGTGGGCGAGGGCGAGCACTTCGTGGGGTCCGATGCGAGCCCGTTCATCGAGTTTACGCGGCACGTGGTCTACCTCAACGATGGCGAGATGGCCGTCGTCCGCCGCGATGGCTACGACGTTTCGGAGATCAACGGCGCTCCCGTCTCCAAGGAGGTCCACGAACTGGAGTGGGACCTGGAGGAGATCGAGAAGGGTGGTTTCGAGCACTTCATGCTCAAGGAGATCATGGAGCAGCCGGAGGCGCTGGAGAACGCCATGCGCGGCCGCGTCCGCGCCGACGAGGGCACGATCAAGCTCGGCGGCCTGGAGTACGTGACCAAGGAACTGGAGTCCGCCGATCGCATCGTGATCTGTGCGTGCGGTACCTCCTGGCACGCCGGGCTCGTGGGCGAGTACCTCATCGAGCGCTTCGCGCGGATCCCGGTGGAGGTGGAGTACGCGAGCGAGTTCCGCTACCGCGACCCCGTCCTGACCGAGGGCGACGTGGTGCTCGTGATCTCGCAGTCCGGCGAGACGGCCGACACCCTCGCGGCGGTGCGCCAGGCCAAGCAGGCGGGGGTTCTCGCGCTGGGCGTGGTCAACGCCGTCGGCTCTACGATCGCGCGGGAAACCGATGCGGGCGTGTACCTGCACGCCGGCCCCGAGATCGGCGTGGCGAGCACCAAGGCGTTCACGGCGCAGGTGACGGTCCTCGCGCAGATCGCGCTCCTCCTCGCGCAGAAGCGAGGCACCATCTCCGACGAGTCGCTCCGCCAGCACCTCGACGCGCTGGCGGCGATCCCGGAGCAGATCCGGACCGTGCTGGAGACGGACGAGCAGATCCAGGCCATCGCGCGGGAGATGCGGCTGGCGCAAAACGCGCTCTACCTGGGCCGCGGGCTGAACTTCCCGGTCGCGCTGGAAGGTGCGCTCAAGCTAAAGGAAATCAGCTATATCCACGCCGAGGGCTATCCGGCGGCGGAGATGAAGCACGGCCCCATCGCGCTGATCGACCGGTTCATGCCCGTCGTGTTCGTCGCCACGCGCGACGCGACCTACGAGAAGGTGGTCAGCAACATCGAAGAGGTGGTGGCGCGGCAGGGCTCCGTCATCGCGATCACGGACGCGGGCAACCGCGACCTCGACGAACTGGCGGAGCACGTGATCGAGGTGCCCAAGACGGCTGACGCCTTCGAGCCGCTGCTGACCGTCGTGCCGTTGCAGCTCCTCAGCTACCACGTGGCGGTGATGCGCGGGTGCAACGTGGACCAGCCGCGCAACCTCGCGAAGAGCGTGACGGTGGAGTAGACCCCACCCGTCTTCTCGACAGTTCGCGGCCCCGGCAGTCTCTCAGACGCCGGGGCCGCGCCTATTCAGTCCAAGCGGACGCGGACGCTTCGGGCGTGCGCGCTCAGCCCCTCCACGTCCGCCAGCCGGGCGGCGGCGGGACCGAGCACGTCCAGTCCGCCGGGCGTCACGCGCTGCCACGTGAGCACGCGGAGGAAGTCGCCCACGCTCAGGCCGCCCTTGACGGCGGCGTAGCCGCTCGTGGGCAGCGTGTGGTTCGGACCCGAGACGTAGTCGCCGAGGGCGACGGTGCTCTCCGCCCCGAGAAAGAGCGAGCCGTAGCTGGTCAGGTCGTTGGGGGACAACGCTTCCGTGTGGACGTGAAGGTGCTCCGGGCCCATCGCGTTGGAAAACGCCACGGCGCCAGCTTCGTCATCGGCCAGGACGAGCTGGATGCCGCCGCGCTCTAGGATGTCTGCCGCGTCCGGCATCGCGTCCAGCGCGCTGGCGACGCGCGTCAGCAGGTCCCGGTCCCAGCTCGCGAGGACGGAGAACGCCAGCGGGTCGTGCTCGGCCTGGGCGAGGAGATCCCATGCGATCCACTCGGGGTCGTTCTCGGGGCCCGCGATGACGAGCACCTCGCTCGGCCCCGCCAGCGTGTCGATGCCGACGGTGCCCTGCACGAGCTGCTTCGCGGCGTTGACCCACGCGTTGCCGGGCCCGACAATCAGGTCCACCTTCGGCGTCCACTCGCTGCCGTACGCCAGCGCGCCGACGGCCTGCGCTCCGCCGAGGTGCACGAACCGGGTGGCTCCCGCGAGGCTGCACGCCGCCAGCACGGCGGGGTGATCGCTCGGCGAGACGGCGATCCGGGTCTCGACGCCCGCAACCTCCGCCGGCACGAGCGCCATCAGCGCGGTGGACACGAGCGGGTGCCGCCCGCCCGGCACGTAGGCACCCACCGACCGGACGGGCACGATGCGCTGCCCGAACGTCCCGGTCTCGTCCTCGAACTGGCGGTCGGCGTACGTCTCGCGCTGCATCTCGGCGAACCGGCGGATCCGGCTGTGCGCCAACCGGATGGCATCGGCCGTCTCAGGCGTGAGGCCGTAGCTCTCGAAAGGCTGGAGCTCCACGACCCGCGGCGCGAACCCGTCGAAGCGTTCTGAGGCCTCGCGGATGGCGGCATCGCCGCGCTGGCGGATGCGGTCGAGGATCGCGCGGGCGTCGTCCAGCGCGCTGCGGTTGGCGTCTGTCTGCGGGCGCCGCCAGTCGGCGGCGGGGGTGATGGGGAGGGAGGGCATGGCTAGCGGTGGCGGGCGGCCAGTTCGGACTCGATGTCGCGAAGCGAGAGTCCCTCGGCGCGGGCGTGCGCGAGGAGGTGGTAGATCACGTCCGCGACCTCCCAGCGGAGGTTGTCGCGGTCGGGCGCGGTGAGCACTTCTTCGATCTCCTCGCGGAGCTTGGCAGCGCGCAAGTCCTTGTCGCCGAACAGCTTCGCGGTGTACGAGCCCTCCGGTGGCGCCTCCATCCGCTCCGCGAGCGTCTGGTCCAGCGTCGCGAGGGAGAACGCGCGCGTCTGGCTCGGGAAGCACGAGGGGCGGGGGAGGTGGCAGGCGTTCCCGCGCTGCTCCACGCGGAAGAGGAGCGTGTCCCCGTCGCAGTCCAGGTCCACGCGCGCGAGGCGCTGGCGGTGGCCGCTGGTGAGGCCTTTCTCCCAGAGCTCGTTGCGCGACCGGCTCCAGTACGTGCCGGCACGGTCCGCCAGCGCGCGGCGGAGGCTCTCCTCGGTGGAGTACGCCAGCATCAGGACCTCGCCCGTCGCGACGTCCTGCGCGATGGTGGGGACGAGGCCGTCGCCCTTCGCGAAGTCCGCCTGGGCGACGAACGCATCCGCGAGATCGAGGGCGCCGGTATAGATCGCCATGCCGATCTGGGCGTCCGCGCCGAGGCGGTGGAGGCGGGCCACGTCGTCCGCCGTCGTGATCCCGCCCGCGACGGTCACGGGCACCGGTGAGGCCTTCACGACCTGCTCCACTCGCTCCCAGTCCACGCCTTGCATCATGCCCTCCTTCTCCACCTGCGTGTAGAGGAACGCGCCGCAGCGCTCCGCCATCGGCGCGATGAGGTCCGCGACGGTCTGGCCCGAGCCTTCCCGCCAGCCGTGCGTGGTCCACTCGTCCCCCTTCGCGTCCAGCGCGACGACCACGCGGTCCTTTGGCAGCTTCGTGACCCAGTCCTCGCGTGCGGCGGTCCCGAGGATGACGCGCGAGGCGCCCGCCTTCAGCCACCCGCGCGCGGTGTCCAGATCGCGGATGCCCCCGCCGACCCGGATGGGCGCGCCCGTCGCCAGAAGCTGGCGGATGAGGTCGGCGTTGCTGCCGGTGCCCGTGGCCGCGTCGAGGTCGATGACGGCGACTTCGCCGTAAAGCGAGAACTGGTCGAGCAGGTCGAACACGTCGTCGCGGGCGAGGACGGGATCGCGGCCCTGCCGCCACTGGACGGCCTGCCCGTTGGAGAGATCGATGGAGGGGATAATCACGGATCGGAAGGGGAAGAGTCTTGGATCGCTGACGCCGGGTAGCCGCCCGTCGGAGCACCTTGGCTACTGGCTACTGGCTACTGGCTACTGGCTACTGGCTACTGGCTACTGGCTACTGGCCGCTGAGCGGTTCCGCCAGCCGGACGGGGATACCGCGCTCGGCGAGGTACCGCTTCGTCGCGGCGACCTCGTACTCGCCGGAGTGGAACATGGTGGCCGCGAGGACCGCATCGGCCCCGGCCTCGAAAGCGTCTACAAAGTGCTGGGGCGTGGCCGCGCCGCCGCTGGCGATGACCTGGCACGAGAGGGACCGCGCGAGGGCGCCCGTAAACGCGGTGTCGAATCCCTCGCCGGTGCCATCGCGGTGGATGCACGTCAGGAGGATCTCGCCCGCGCCGCGGTCGGCCAGTTCGGCGGCCCAGGCGGCGCCGTCGAGGTCCGTCGCGCGGTTGCCGCCGTGGGTGAACACGCGGTAGGGCGGAAGCGCCGCGCGCTGGCGGTCGGATTCAGCGGGAGTCGCCATCAGCGGGGCGAGGGTGGCATCGGGCTTCACGTCCACCGCCACCACGACGCACTGGCTGCCGAAGCGCTCCGCGCAGGCGTCCACCAACTCGGGCTCCTGGACGGCGCGCGTGTTCAGCGCCACCTTGTCCGCGCCCGCGTCGAGGAAGGCGTACACGTCGTCCAGCGTGCGGAGGCCGCCGCCGAGCGTGAACGGGATGGAGAGGGCTGCCGCAGTTCGGCGAACCATGTCGAGCGCCGTCGCGCGATTCTCGGCGCTTGCGGCGATGTCGAGGAAGACGATCTCGTCGGCGCCCTCGCGCTCGTAGCGGGAGGCCAGTTCCACGGGATCGCCCATGTCGCGCAATCCCACGAAGTTGACGCCCTTGACCACGCGACCGGCCTTGACGTCCAGGCAGGGGATGACGCGGCGCTTGAGCGTGCCCGGCTGGCGGTCGGTCTGGGCGGTGGCGGTCTGGGAGCCTTGATCCATTGACTCGGTCATGGCGAGGTGAGGAGTTGGGCGAGGACTTGCTGTCCCCAGGCGCCGCTTTTCTCGGGGTGGAACTGCACCGCGACGGTGTTGCGGCGGCGCACGGCGCTCACGAAACGCTCGCCGTAAGTGGTCTGCGCGAGCGCATCCGCCGATTGGCGGGCGGCGAACGAGTTGACGAAGTAGGCATCGCCAGCCGGGAGGCTCGGGTCCGTCCACTCGACGGGCGCCCAGCCGACCATCGGCCGCTTGGGGAAGTCGAGCCGCTCCGCGCGACCCGCCAGCAGGCCGAGGCCGGCGGCGTCCGGGGCTTCGTCGGATCCTTCGAAGAGGATCTGCTGCCCCACACAGATGCCGACGAGCCGGCGGTTCTCACCGTGCCACGCCAGCAGCGCGTCCCGCCAGCCGCGCGCGTCCAGCGACGCCATCACGGAGCCGAAGTGGCCCTGGCCGGGCACGAGGATCGCGTCCAGGCCGTCCGTTTCCACGTCCCAGAGAGTGCGGTGCGCCAGGCCGAGCCGGTCCAGCGCCGCGCGGACGCTGGTGAGGTTGCCGGCCTGCGTGTCCAGAATCCCGATCACAGCGAGCCCTTCGTGCTGGTGGACTGCTCCGTGCGCGCGAGGGCCTCGCGGAAGGCCCGCGCGACCGCTTTGAACGTGGCCTCCACGACGTGGTGGGAGTTCCGGCCGCGCTCCCGCTTGATGTGCAGCGTGATCGTCGCCGCCGTCGCCAGCGACTCGAAGAAGTGGTCCCACATCTCCGCCGCGATCCCACCGACGGCGTCGCGCGTGAGGCCGAGGTCTACGTCGCAGTAGGGGCGGCCGGAGAAGTCCACCGCCGCGAGGACGAGGGCGTCGTCCATGGGGAGCCAGCGCTGGCCGTAGCGGACGAACCCGCCGGAGCGCTCGCGCCACGCCTCCTGCAACACGGCGCCCAGCGTGAGCGCCACGTCTTCCACGGTGTGGTGCTCGTCCACCTCCAAATCGCCCTCGGCGTGGACGGTCAGGTCCCAGCCCGCGTGGAACGCCAGCTGGTCGAGCATGTGGTCCAGAAACGGCAGCCCCGTCTGGTTGTCGATGGTCTGCGTCCCGTCCAGCGTGAGCTCGACGGAGACGCGCGTTTCCTTCGTTTCGCGAGTCGTGCGGAACATGGCTCAGGCGGTGATGGCGGGCGGAGGCGGGAGGACCTCGCCGCCGTCGAGGGCGGTGGCATCCGGCGCCGCGCTGGCGGCCGGCGTGGCCGGGAGCGGGGAGGAGGAGTCCGGGACGATCTTTCGGATCGGGAGCTCCAGGAGGTCCGTCGCGCCGGCGACGAGGAGCTGCGGGATGAGGGTGCGCACCTGCTTCATCGGGACGGCGGCGCGGACGGAGTAGCTGTCCTGCTGGTGCAGCTTGGCGACCGTCGGCGACTTCATCGCGGGGAGGAGCTCCACGATGGCGTCGAGCGCCTCGGGACCGGCGTTCATCTCCAGGAGCACGCGCTCGCGGCTGGCGAGGACGCCCCGCAGCAGCACGAGCAGGTTCTCGATGGCCTCGCGCTTGGCCGGGTCCTCCAGCGCCTTCGGGTAGGCGTAGAAGCGCGTCGTGCTCTCCATGATCGTCTCGACGATCTGGAGCCGGTTCGCGCGGAGCGTCGCGCCCGTCGCCGTGTTGTCCACGACCACGTCCGCGTCTTCGGGCGGAAAGACCTCCGTCGCGCCGTAGGAGCGCACGAAGGTGAAGTCCGCGCCGAGCGAGGTGAGCCAGTCGGTCGTCAGCCGGCGGTACTCCGAGACAGCGATGATTCGCTTCTGGCTGCGGATCTCGTCCCAGTCCTGGTCCTCCGGGATCGCCGCCACGATGCGGACCGGGTCGAACTCGAGGTCCAGAAGCTCCACCACGTCGGCGTCCTGCTCCCGCACCCAGTCGGCACCCGCGAAGCCGATGTCGTGCTGGCCGAGGGCGAGCAGCGGCGGGATGTTCTGGCTCTTGAGCAGCTTCACCTGCACCCCGTCCACGTTGACGCTGGGGCGGTAGGTGCGCTCGGCACCGGAGAGCTTGATGCCGCACTCGGCGAGCGCGGCTTGGACCGCGGTCTGGATGCGGCCTTTGGGGAGGACGAGCTTGAGCATGGGGGAGCGCGAGTGCGCGAGGGATAAACAGAAACGCCCCACCGGAACCGACCGGCGGGGCGTCAAGGGGAGGCGTCTCGGGGGGCGCGTTACCGCGCGGACGCAACCGCTCTCACCACGTCGGCGGGGAGGCCGAGGTGCGCGTGGTGATGGTGATGGCGGCGGAGCGTCATGTCGCCAATCTAGACCGCCAGCCGGGCGAGAGGTTCGCGAAGTCCAGGCGAAGGACGCCCGCATCTGCCGGGCGCGCCGTTCTCACTCAATCCCCGCCGCCGCCCGTTCGTCCCTCCGGGTACTTTCCTCGCTCTGATCCACCCCGTCTCATGGCCCAGTCCGACGCCCTTTCTCGCGCCCTCGATCGCTACCGCGAAGTCCTCGCCGACATGGCCACGCCCGAGCTCGCCTCGGACCCCGAGCAGCTGGCGAAGCTGGGCCGAGAGCTCTCCGACCTGGAGCCCATCGCCAAGCTGGCGGAGCGCCTGAACGAGATGCGATCGGAAGCGGCCGACCTCCGCGGCATGATCGAGTCCGAGAGCGGGGAGCTGGCGGAGATGGCCGAGATGGAGTTGGAGGAGATCGAGCCCCGGATCCAGGCGGCGGAGAGGGAGATGGAAGAGCTCCTCATTCCGAAGGACCCGGAGGACAGCCGCAACGCGATCCTCGAGATCCGCGCCGGGACGGGTGGCGACGAGGCGGCGCTCTTCGCGGGCGACCTCTTCGAGATCTACCAGAAGTACGCCCAACAAAAGGGCTGGCAGGTGGAGGTCATGGATCTCTCGGAGGGCACTGCGGGGGGCTTCAAAGAGATCACGGTCGCAGTGAAAGGGCCGAGCGTGTTCGGCGCGATGAAGTTCGAGGGCGGCACCCACCGCGTGCAGCGCGTCCCGGCGACCGAGAGCCAGGGCCGCATCCACACCTCGGCCGCGACCGTTGCCGTGCTCCCCGAGGCAGAGGCCGTGGACGTGGAGCTCCGGAATCAGGACCTCCGCATCGACGTGTACCGCTCCTCCGGGCCGGGTGGGCAGTCCGTCAACACGACCGACTCCGCCGTCCGCATCACGCACATCCCGACGGGGCTCGTCGTGAGCATCCAGGACGAGAAGAGCCAGCACAAGAACCGCGACAAGGCGCTCCGGGTGCTCCGCTCGCGCCTCTACCAGCTGGAGCGCGAAAAGGCCGACGCCGAGCGCGCCGCGATGCGCAAGGACATGGTCGGCTCCGGCGACCGCTCCGGCAAGATCCGGACGTACAACTGGCCGCAGGGCCGCGTCACGGACCACCGGCTGGAGGGCGACGACAAGAACCACGCGCTCGGCGGCGTGCTGGACGGCAACCTGGAGCCCATCATCCGCGCGCTCCAGATCCAGGACCGCGCGGCGCGGATGGAGGCGGCCATCGAGTAGCGCCACGCGCTGGCGGTCGTCGCTAGTAGGGGTGGAGCGTCGGGGCACACCGCCGGTGTGCCCCAACGGCGGTACCGAAACGAGCGTCAACTGAGAGGTACCGCCAGCCGGGACGAACCGCCAGCCGGCGGCTAGCGGCGGCGCGAGCCCTGGCCCTTGCCGCGGCCGTTCCGCTTGGCACCGCCGCGGGCCGACGGCCGGCGGCTGTTGCCGCGCTGGCCCTTGGACTTCCCCTTCGGCGGGGGCGGGGCCTCGGCGTCAGCGCCCTTCGCGAAGCTGCCGTAGGTCTCGCGTGCCATCTCAAGGCCCGTGTGCTTCTCGATGGACCGGAGGTGGTCCGTCTCCGCGGCCGAGATGAACGTGATGGCGTCGCCCGTGGACTCGGCGCGGCCCGTCCGGCCGATGCGGTGGATGTAGTCCTCCGGCACGTTCGGCGCATCGAAGTTGACGACGTGCGAGACGCCGTCGATGTCGATCCCGCGAGCGGCGATGTCGGTCGCGACGAGGACTCGGTATTGGCCCTCCTCGAAGCCCTTGAGCGCGCGCTGGCGCTGGCCCTGCGTGCGGTTGGAATGGATCGCGATGGCCGAGAACCCGGCCTGGTCCAGCTTCTTCTTGACGCGGTCGGCGCGGTACTTCGTCCGCGTGAACACGATCGCCTTGTCGATGGGCTCGTTCT
>DUBD01000156.1:20629-21401 GCA_012960515.1 Bacteroidota bacterium
CTCCGTCGGCATCGTGGCGGAGAAGAGCAGCGTCTGGCGCTGGTCCGGGACCGCCGCGACGATCTTCCGCACGTCGCGCACGAAGCCCATGTCCAGCATCCGGTCGGCTTCGTCCAGCACGAGGACGTCCACCCACGAGAGGTCGATGACGCCCTCGCCGTGGAGGTCGAGGAGCCGGCCCGGCGTGGCAACCACGATGTCCACCCCGCGCTGGAGCGCCGATTTCTGCTTGCCCTTGCCGACGCCGCCGTAGATCGTCGTGCTGCGGAGGTCCGTGTGCGTGCCGTAGCTCCGGACCGACTCGTCGATCTGGAGCGCCAGCTCGCGGGTGGGCGTCACGATCAGCGCGCGGACGACCCGCTTCTTCGCCTGGACCGGGTCCTTGACGAGGTAGTCCAGGATGGGCAGGACGAACGCGGCCGTCTTTCCTGTCCCGGTCTGCGCCACGCCCACCACGTCGATCCCGTCAAGGGCATGGGGGAGGGTGGCCGCCTGGACCGGCGTGGGGGAGGTGTAGCCGGCGTCTCGTACGCCGCGGAGGATGGAGGGCGCGAGGCCGAAGGAGTCGAATGAGCTCATAGGGGCACCAGAAGGCGCTAGAAAGCGGAGGTCCGCTTTCGATCCCGTCGCTGTGTTGCTCCGGCCGTTGGCGGCTGTCAGCCCCCAAGATGAGGATCGGGTGGCCTCGGCGCCTCTGCGCGGCCTTCTTGCGCCCCGCTGGCGGTTCGCGTCGGCGCGAACGGTGGACCTACTGCCCGAGCGCCTCGGCCAC
>DUBD01000157.1:0-305 GCA_012960515.1 Bacteroidota bacterium
GGACGGGACGCCGAAGTACGAGTTCGGGAACGGGTACAACCAACCGCAGGCGCCGGTGACGCCGTGGGCGTACCCCGGGGACCCCGTGACGGGCGCGTTCTGGAGCGAGGTGAACAACGACGGCAACGGCACGCCCAACTCGAGCGGCGACCGCCGCGGGCTCGTGGCTTCGCCGGAGTTCCGGATCCCGCCGGGCGGCACGTACACGTTCGATGTGGGCGTGCTCTTCGCGCAAGGAGACGACTATCTAGACAGCATCACCGAGCTCCGGTCGGTGAGCGACGCGGTGCAGGCGGCGTACGACG
>DUBD01000157.1:467-922 GCA_012960515.1 Bacteroidota bacterium
GCGGGACTCCGTGCGCTTCGAGTGGGAGCCCGTGCCCGGAGCAGAGGGGTACGCCCTCCAGTGGGGGAACGACCCCGAGGTGTCCATCGGCTCCTTTCACTTCACCTCCGAGACGAGTGCCTGGGTCGCGATCGAGGAACTCGCGGGGCCGACGGGGTACAGTGACGTGTACTGGAGGGTGGGGGCGCAGAGCGAGTCGCAGTTCGGGACCCCTTCCGCTGTGCGCTCCTTCCGCGTCTTCCGGAAGGGGGTCCTCACCTTCTCGTACGGAGCCCCCGTGTACCTCGAGGTCCAGAACGCGGAGGGCACGGCGGTCTGCCCGGAGGCGAGCACGGACGTGGGGTGCGTGGAGTTCGATGGAGCCGGCAACAACGTCTACCACGGCCTGAACTCCACTTCCGATTACTACCTCAGCGAGCAAGGGACCGGCTCCGAGCCACAGCTCGCGCTCTACG
>DUBD01000157.1:1018-17683 GCA_012960515.1 Bacteroidota bacterium
GTCCCGTTCGAGATCTGGGACATCGGCGTCGTGGCACCCGGGGACGCGAACGACCCCGCCGACGACGTCCGCCTCATCCCGTTCCTCTTCGCCGACGGCGGGGGGACGTGCGCGTTCGACTACGGGGAGTCTGAAGAAGGCACGTTCGGGTACCCGGCGACGGACCGGATCTACGCGTACTACCCGGCGGACTCCTACGATGCCTTCGAGGCGGCGTACGCTGCAGAGGTGGAGGGGGCGCCGGAGAACTGCTACCCCACTGGGAGTGAGAGCGCTCTCCTCGACTTTACCGAGGGTGAACGGCCGATCCAGGGACAGGTGTTCGCGGATTACGGCAGGGACGGGGTTCCCGATGGTGTCCTCCCGGGCACGGGGACCGTCATCCAGATGTACACGACGGACCCGCCGCCTTCCACGTCAGAGCCCTCAGCGCCCCACGTGGACCTCGCGCTGACCGTCGGCCCGAACCCTTCGGTGGGGGACGCCGTGGCGCGGTTCACGCTCGCGTCGAGCGGCCCGGTGACGGTGCGGGTGGTGGACGTGCTCGGGCGCGAGGTCGCGGTCCTCTCCCAGGGCGCGCGCTCGGCCGGGACTCACGCGCTCCCTCTCCCCTCGGCGCTGGCGGCGGGGATCTACGCGGTCGAGGTCCGCACGCCGACGGCGACCGCCAGCCGGATGCTCACCGTCATCCGGTAGTCATGAGACCGCCTCGGGCTGAAGCGCCCGGGGCGGTTAGACGAGGTAGGGCACGGCGTGCCCCTCGTCCAGCAGGATCTGATTGATGTGGATCGTCTCGCCGTCCACCTCGCGGAAAACGTCCGCGAGGTAGCGGCCGTACTTGCCCGCCTTCGTGGACTGGATGAGGACGGCTGCGCCCTCCGGCATCAACTCCCGCAGGCGGTCGCGAGCGGCGTACCCCGCCTGCTTCGTCTCGTCCGTCCCGCCGCGAAGCTCCGGCGTGTTGATCCCGTACATCCGGAACTGGATGTTCTTGAGCCACGCCGAGAACCCGAGGTCCACATCCGCGCGGAAGGTGTCGCCGTCGTAGACGGAGGCGATGGTGGCGCGGTAGCGGTACTCGGGGTGCATGGCGGCGAGGGAAGACGCAGGAGTCTACGCGCCCGCCGCGGATCTACAGCTGGCGGACGGTCACCACGCCATCGGCAGACACGAACGCCTCGCCGTCGATGGCGATCGAGCGGGCGAAGGCGGCCCGGTCGGCCTCCACCCGGTAGACGAACACCACCACGCCATCGCCCCGGTCGTAGGCCTCCACGTCCAGCGCTCCGGCCTCGCCTGGTGCGACCACGCCGTCCCGGTCGTCGTCCGCGAGGGTGAACTCCGGTGCGATGTCGATGCGGGTAGCGGTCTCTGCGTCCACCCCCAGCGCGTAGATCGCCTCCGAGGTCTGGTTGACAAGGACGCCCTCGGCGCTGTCCTCGCGCACGTTGGCCCATTCGTCCGAGGGGTCCGTGAGGGCGCAGGCGGAGAGCAGGAGGGCGAGCGCGAGAAGTCGGTACATGCGTCGGGAGGTGAGGAGCGGAGGCGGAACGGCGCAACCTATCCATCGCGTGTGTCCGCCCTGCTGGCGGTGGCTCCCGGCGAGCGCGGCCGCCAGCCGGGCGGAGGCTACGCGGCGAGGCTCGCCTCCAGCTGATCGATGGAATCGCGGAGCTCGGCGGCCTTCTCGAACTCCAGGTTCGCGGCGGCCTGGTCCATCTCGCGCGTGAGCTGCGCCACGAGGTCCCGCTTCTGGTCGTCCGTGAGGTACTTCACGACGGGATCCGCCACCTTGGGCAGCTGCTCCGGGCCGCTGTAATACGTCGTCTTCGGGCGCTCCTCGGGCTCCGGCTTGTGGTCCGCCACGAGGGTGCCCCGGCGGATCTCGTCGATGGACTTGGTGACGGTGGTGGGCGTGATGCCGTGCTCGCGGTTGTACTCCGCCTGAATCGCGCGGCGGCGCTCGGTCTCGTCCATCATCCGCGCCATGGAGTCCGTGATGCGGTCGGCGTAGAGGACCACGAGGGAGTCCGCGTTGCGGGCGGCGCGGCCGGCGGTCTGGATGAGCGAGCGCTCGGAGCGGAGGAAGCCCTCCTTGTCCGCGTCGAGGATGGCGACGAGGTTGACCTCGGGGAGGTCCAGCCCCTCGCGCAGGAGGTTGATGCCCACCAGTACGTCGAACTCGCCGAGGCGGAGGTCGCGGAGGATGTCCACGCGCTCCAGCGCGTCGATGTCGGAGTGGAGGTAGCGGGTGCGGACGCCGAAGCTGTCCAGGTAGTCCGTGAGGTCCTCGGCCATCCGCTTGGTGAGCGTGGTCACGAGGACACGGCCGCCGGCCTTGACGCGGTCGCGGATCTCGCCGAGGAGGTCGTCGATCTGGCCTTCCACGGGGCGGACCTCCACCTGCGGGTCCAGGATGCCCGTCGGGCGGATGATCTGCTCCACGACGACGCCGCCCGACATCTCCAACTCGTAGTCCGCCGGCGTCGCGCTGACGAAGATGACCTGATGGTGGAAGCGCTCGAACTCCTCGTAGGTGAGCGGGCGGTTGTCCATCGCGGAGGGCAGACGGAAGCCGTGCTCGACGAGGTTCAGCTTCCGCGCGCGGTCGCCGTTGTACATCCCGCGCACCTGCGGGATGCTGACGTGGCTCTCGTCCACGGCGAGGACCCAGTCGTCGCCGTAGCTCATCTGGAAGTAGTCCAGGAGGGTGGAGGGCCGGGTGCCCGGCTCGCGGCCGTCCATGTGGCGCGAGTAGTTCTCGATGCCGGAGCAGTACCCGATCTCCTTGATCATCTCGATGTCGAAGAGCGTCCGCTGCTCCAATCTCTGGGCCTCCACCAGCTTGCCCTCGTTGCGGAGGATCGCCAGCCGCCAGCGGAGCTCCTCCTCAATTCCTGCGATGGCGCGGTTGAGGTGGTCCTCCGGCGTGACGAAGTGCTTGGCGGGGTAGATGGTGAGCAGGTCGCCTTCGCTGGCGAGCTCCTTCCCGCTGACGGGGTCGATGCGCGAGACCTTCTCCACCTCGTCGCCCCAGAAGGTGATGCGGTAGGCCTGGTCCTCGAAGTAGGCGGGGAAGACCTCCACCTGGTCGCCCCGGACGCGGAAGGTGCCGGGCGCGAAGTCCACGTCGTTCCGGGTGTAGAAGACGTTGACGAGCTGGCGGAGGAGGTCGTCGCGGTCGATGACCTCGCCGGGGGTGACCTGGATGATCCGCTTCTTGTACTCCTCGGGGTTGCCGAGCCCGTAGATGCACGAGACGCTGGCGACGATCACGATGTCCTTCCGGCCGCTCACCAGCGCGCTCGTCGCGCGGAGCCGGAGCCGGTCGATCTCCTCGTTGATCGCCATGTCCTTCTCGATGTACGTGTCGGACGAGACGATGTAGGCCTCCGGCTGGTAGTAGTCGTAGTACGAGATAAAGAACTCGACGGCGTTGTTCGGGAAGAACGTCCGGAACTCCGCGAAGAGCTGGGCCGCGAGGGTCTTGTTGTGCGAGAGGACGAGCGTGGGCTTGCCCGCTTTCTGGATGACGTTGGCGAGCGAGAACGTCTTGCCCGTGCCCGTCGCGCCGAGGAGCGTCTGGTACTGGTCGCCGCGGAAGAGTCCCTCGGTGAGCTCCGCGATGGCGCGCGGCTGATCGCCGGTGGGCGTAAACGGCGTGTCGAGACGGAAGGGGGAGTCGATGCGAGCGATCGTCGCCATATCGGGTCGGGGCAGGGCAGCCGGGAAGCGTACTGCCGGGGGGTGACGACGGTCCGTCATCCCCGAGGCACAGTGGTACCCATCGCGTGGAGAGCGGTTCGCCCCGCTGGCGGACGCTCCCGGCGGGAGGCTCCGGACGGGGATCCTCCTGCTCGGGGGGCTACTCCTGTTCCGGGAGGCCCGGCTCCACATCAGCGCCGCGCCCGGCGAGGAGGTCCGCCAGCCAGGCGGAGAGGTTGGGCGCCCGCGTCCGCCCGTTGTACGCCTCGTTCTTGGTGACGAACACGTGCCCGGTGCCGTCCACGATGTAGGTGTGCCAGGCCTCGGGGAGCTGGCGCTCCAGATCGCGAAGGGCAGTGGCGTAGGCGTCCGCTGAGATCTCGCGTCCGGGTTGTCCAGCTTCGAGGTAGTTGCGGATGGTGGGGTCGTCCGTGTAGGAGGCGAGGGCGAGCGTGGCGTCCGGGTAGGTCTGGGCGTAGTAGGTGTAGAGCGACTGGAGCGCGTCGGGGGCGGAGAGGCTCGCGTCGGGGACGGAGGCCGGGAGGCCGAAGAGGGCTTGGATGGCCCCTCCGAACGCGGGGCTGAAAACGGCGTCGTCGAAGAGGAGGGGGCCGGAGTCGGTGAGGAGGAAGAGCTCGGCGTCCGGGTAGCGGCGGGCCACCGTGTCGAAGGCGAAGAGGGCGCCGTAGCCGCCCGCGCTCCCGCCCGCCACGAGCACCCGCTCGGGCGTGCCCACGGTCGGCGCCAGCTGGTCAAGTGTGGCGCCCAGGTTGCGGTGGCCCACGAACTGCTGGAGCCCGGACACGCCGGGCACGGCGACGTTCTCTGCCGTCCCGCCGTGGAGATCGCCCGTGCAGTAGGGCACGTACACGGCGGTCCAGTCCGCGACGGGGTTGGAGGCCTCCAGGCTGAAGATGCCGTTGTCCGCGCGGCGGGTCATCTGCGTGGCGAAGTCCTCGGGACCGTAGCTCGCGCGGTTGCCTTTGCAGGTGGCGGCGTTGAAGCAGGCGCCTCCACCGTCGAACGCGATCAGGAGGCCCGTGGCGCCGTCCACTTCGCGAAGCCCGACGCCCGTGGCGGAGCCATCGCGGCACTGGGCGCCAGAGATGGGCACGAAGGCCCATTCGGGGGGCGGCTCCGCGGGCGGCTCGGGCTCGTCCGGTGGGTCCGGAGCTGTCGGGTCGGTCGGTACTCCGGGCGTGGTGGGGTCGGGCTCTAGCGGATCGGGGCCGGAGGGGGAGCCGTCCGGTCCGCAACTAGAAGCAGTCAGGAGGAGAGCGAGAGCGAGGAGGGCCGGGAGCGAGCGCATCGCGCGGGGGGAAGGCCGAGCACGTAAGGTCGTACGCGCGGGCCGGGTAGGGGACCCCGGCGCTGGGACGGCGTATCCTCGCGCGATGCAGTACTGGATCTGGTCCGTCCCGCCCGACGCTCTCGCGCCCTTCGTTCGCGCCGAGACCTTCGCGCTCCACCAGCACGGGCGGAGCGCGTTGCAGGAGGTCCGCCCGGGCGACCGCATCTTCGCGTACGTGCCCGGCAGCCGGACGCTCGCCGCGCTGGCGGAGGCCGTGGGCGAGGCGTTCGAGGACACGACGGCGCTCGTGCTGGGGCGGCACCTCCCACACCGGGTCCGCGTGCGGATCCTGACCGTGCTCCCGGAAGAGGCGTGGGTGCCGTACGACGGCTTCGCGCCGCACCTCTCGGTCCTCGGGCAGTACCCGGACGAGCCCACCGCAGACCGCCAGTTCCGGCGCGTCGTGCAGCGCGTGCTCCACCCGCTCCCCGCCATCGATGGGAAGGTGTTGGAGTTCCTCGTCGCCGCGCGAGCCGGGGAGGACCCGGAGGCGCTGATGGAGATGGTGGAGGCCGTCCGCGAGACGCGCCGCCAGCCAGCCGAGCCGCCGGTCGTATCAGAGCCCCCCACCCCTTACGATGCGGCACCGTTCGATCTGGCGGAGGCCGTGGAACGGCTGATCGCGCACATCGAGGGCCGGGGCTTCGTCTACGCGCCGTGGCACGTGGCGGCGTTCGTGACGGCGCTGCGGACGCGGCCGCTCGTGCTGCTGGCGGGCGTGACGGGCGTGGGCAAGAGCCGGCTGCCGCAACTCATCGCCGAGGCCACGGGCGCGCACGCCGGCGTGCTCCCGGTCCGCCCCGATTGGACCGATCCGTCAGAGACGCTCGGCTTCCGAGGGCTGGACGGGCGCTTTCGCGCGGGTGGCGTGCTCCGGGCTGCCCGCGAGGCCGCCGAACACCCGGACCGCCAGCACCTTCTCGTACTGGACGAGATGAACCTCGCGCGGCCGGAGCACTACCTCGCGGATGTGCTGAGCCGGATGGAGAACCGGACGCCAGTGGAGGGCGGCGGCGGCGAGACGAGCCCACTCCTGAGCGAGCCGTTGGTAGGGGAGGACGCCGTGTGGCAGGCCGTCCGCTGGGGTCCGAACCTCGGGCTCGTCGGGACGGTGAACGTGGACGAGAGCGCGCACGCATTCAGCCGGAAGGTGCTGGACCGAGCGTTCACGCTGGAACTCTCCGCCCCGGATCTGGGGCAGTGGGAGGCGTCCGCCTCGCGCGCTGGCGGTGAGGGCGAGCGGTGGCCGGTCTCGGCGTGGCAGCCGCGTGCGCTCCGTCTCGCGAGGCTCGGACCTCTCTCTGACGACGACCGCCAGCGCGTCGAGCGCGCCGTACGCGCAGTGGCGGAGGCCGACGCCATCCTGGCGCCCGCGGGGCTGGGCGTGGGCTACCGCTCGCGAGACGAGATCGCGCTGTTCTCGCTGCACGCAGCGGATGTCGCCGCGAGCTTCCGGACGCGAGAGGGGGCGCCGGTAGGCGGGCTGGACCTCGCGCTCGCGGCGAAGCTGCTCCCGCGTTTGGACGGTGCCGGAAGTGCCGTCCGTGAGGCGACGGCCCGGCTCTTCGTCTGGGCTGCAGAAGGGCGCTCCGATGGGCGGGAGCACGATGCCGTCGCGCTCGTGGATGCATGGCGAGACGAGGGGCGGCCAGACGTGCTCCCGGGTGCACCGTTTCCTCGCACGGCCGCCCGGCTGGCGCGTCTCGTGGACGGCGTGCTCGAAGACGGTGTGGCCGCGTTCTGGGCGTAGCACGCGGCGCGGTGCTCCCACGTAAGAGGTGTCGGACTCAGACCGCACCGGGCGGATCGAACGAGACGCCTTGCTGCTCCGCCTCTTCCTGGATGCGCCGCATCTTCCTCGCGAACCGGACCGGGAGCCGGGGCGGATGGGTGGAGAGGTCGAACGTGAGGTCTCCGGCCATGTCGGTGGTGGCGGCACCGAGCGACCGCATCCAGTTCGTCATCCGCGTGTTATCCGATGCCACGTAGGCGCGCAGCGTGTCGATGCCGCGGGGGGGCGCAAGGAGCGCGAGGAGCGCGAGGAAAAGCGACCCCATCCCGTGCCCCTGCACCTCGTCTACGACCGTAATCGAGAACTCCGCGACGGACGGCTCGCCGGGCAGCCGGACCATCCGCGCGACCCCGAACCCGTCGGCCTCCGGGTCCAAGAGGGGCGTCGCTCCCCAGGCGACGTGGTCGTACTGGTCCACTTCGGTGAGGTACCGCGCCTGCTCGTCCGACAGCTGCGCGATGGGCGTTAGAAAGCGGAACCGGCGGGTCTCGCTAGAAAGGGCGCGGAAGCCACGGGTCAGCCGTGGCGCGTCCTCGGGCGTGACCGGCCGCACCCCGATGGGCGTTCCATCGCGGAGGCGGAGGCGGAGGAGGGGCGGCGTGTCCATCGTCTCCGTAGCATACGCCGTGACCGAGATCCTCTCCATCGAGACCGCCCGTGTCCGCCTCTCGTGGGGCGGCCCGACGCTGCCCGACGAGGGGGGCGTCTCCGTCCGGAGCCTCCGTGGCCCCGCGCAGATCACGACCGCCAGCCGCACGCGTGTGGCCGCGCCGGATGCCTCCGCCCCGCTGGCGGTCCCGGAGGAAGCCGTGCTGACGCTGTGGGCGCAGAGCCGGACGGGGGAGCCCGTAACGGTGAGCCACCGCGACCCGGCGCAAACCTCCGGCCTCGTGCAGGCCGACGGGGGGCGCGTGCTCCACGGCGCCGTCCGGGTGCGGGATCGTGCGGGGCGGAGCACGTTCGTTGTGAGGGTCGGCGGTCGGCCGGAGGTGGAGGTTTCCTGGCGCGTGCTCCCGACCAAGCTATCGGTCCGGGAGGTCGCGCAGATGCGAGCCGAAGTGGAGGCGGCCTGGGCGGGCGGAGCACGAGCGGCCTGGGGCTCCGCGCGGGAGCCCACTACACCCGACGGTCCCGGCTCCGCGCCCGCCTGGCTGGCGCTCCTCCGCGAGAGCGTCTACCGGCTGGACCTCGCGATGGCCGCCATCCGCCGCCAGCCAGACGTTGACCTCGTCCGCCAGCCGGAGCAGCGAAGTGCGGCCCGTCTCCGAGGAGACGCTGCCAGTCTTGCGGCGATCCGGAAAAGGCGGGGGCGTGGCGCATGGGGAGTCGTGGCCGGTGTGCCAGTGCGGGAGACCGTTCGAGTCGGAGTGCTCCGGCAGACAGAGGACACAGCGGCGCACCGCTGGATGCGAAATCGACTGGACCGATCCCTCGCCCGGCTGGCGACGATCCGCCGCGAGGAGCGCGCGCACCCGTACGCGGAGCACGCCAGCCGTCGAGCGCTCGGGGAGGACCTCGCGCGGCTGGATGGGCAGTTGCGCCGGCTGCTGCAATCCGGCCCGCTCCAAGAGGTGTCGGGAGCACGGGATCCGAAGCGGGCGCCGCTCGTGCTCCGGCGCCGTCCCGCGTACCGTCAGGCGTTTGATGCACTGCGGCTTCTGGACCGAGGGCTGGGCGTCGCGGAGGGGGAGGTGGAGGCCGCGTGGATGGGGACGGCGCGGGTGTTCGAGACGTGGGCGGCACTCGCGGTCGTGCAGGAAGCGGCGGCGGCACTTGGCGTGGAGGCCCCGGCGGAGCCGTTCGGCGCTCGTCGTGTAGGGGCGAGCGTCCGGGTGCGGCGGGGAGGTGCCGCAAGCGTTCGGCTGGCAGGGAGTGGCGCCGTGCTCACCATCGCGTACGAGCCCCGGTTCGGCGGCCCGCCTGCGCTCCTCGCGCAGCGCCCGGACCTGCTGCTGACGCTCGCGCGACCGGGCCGCCCCGCGCGGCGCGCGATCCTGGACGCGAAGTACCGCCGCGAGGACAGCGCTGCGTACGTACGACGCCACGGCGCGGCCGGCCCCCCGGAAGACTCGCTCGGCGACCTCCACCGCTACCGCGACGCCATCGTGGGCCGCGAGGGCGAGCCGCTGATCGAGCGGGTCGCGGCGCTCTTCCCCTCCGCTCCCGACGAGACGTTCCGGGACTCCCGGCTCTGGCAGTCGCACGGGACCGTTGGGATCGGGGCGGTGCCGCTGGCGCCGGGCGCGCGCGGGTGGCTCCGCCAGTGGCTGGCGGACTGGATAGGCGAGGGGTAGGGCGTGTTCGTACTATTCGGTTCGTATCACATAAATCGCTGTGCTCCGCTTCCTCCTCCTCTCGCTCGTTGTCTCGGCCTCTGCGGCTGCGCAGTCTCCGCTGGATCGCGCCCGTTCGCTCTACGCCGCAGGCGACGTCCCCGGCGCGCTGGCGGTCCTCGTGGACGAGCCTCCGGCGGACGCTGAGGGCACCCGTCTCGCGGCCCGGATCGCGCTCGATCTCGGCCGGCCGCTGGACGCCGCCCGCTGGCTCGCGGACGCGGACTCCGCCGATGCGAGCGCGCAACTCCTCCTCGGGCGCAGCTACGAGGCGCTCGGCGACCGCCAGCGGGCCGAGGCGGCCTACGCCCGGTCCGTCCGCGCGGACTCGTCCGCAGCGGCACTCCCGTCCCTCGCGGCGCTCGTGTTGCAGCGGAGCCCTCGTGAGGCGGTCCCCCTCTATCGCCGCCTCGCCTCGCGCGATTCGCTGAACCCCGCGCACCTCGGCGCCCTCGGCCGCGCGCTGGCGGGCGCGGACTCCGCGGCGGCGGCACTGCCAGTCCTGCGCCGGGCCTTCGCGCTCTACTCTCGCGATGAGGCGACGGCGCTCGCCCTTGCGCGTGCGCTGGAGGGCGACTCCACGCTCACGGCGCATCTGGAGGCGGCCCTAGCGGCGCTGCCGCGGTCGACGGAGCTGTGGCGGCTCCGCGGGGCAGACGCGATGCGGCGCGGCGCGACCCCGCTCGCCGTGGAGGCCTACCGCACCGTCCTGACCGTCGCGGACACGACGGCCGCGCGGCTCCGCGACTACGGCGTGGCGCTGTTCTACATGAGCGAAACCGCCGAGGCCCTCCGGGTCCTGGAGCAGTCGCTCGCGCGGGACAGCACGGACGCGACGGCGCTGCGCGTGGCGGGCTTCGCGGCGCACGCCGAGAACCAGACCGACCGGGCGCTGGACCTGCTCACCCGCGCCGCCGATGCGCTCGGGCGCGAGGCGCTGGCGGACCTCGCGGAGCAGACCGCCCGCGTCTACAGCCAGGCCCTCCGGGACGATGAGGCGCTGCGCCAGATCGCGCTCGCCGAAGCCCTCGCGCCCGAGCGCGCGACGATCGCGCTCAACCGGGGCGTGCTGCTCCAGCAGGCGGGGCGGCTGAGCCTCGCGCTGGCGGCGTATCGCGAGTTCGTGGAGCGCGCCGGGCCAGAGGACGCCGCGTACCTCCCGCTCGCACAGGAGCGGATCGAGATCCTGGAGACCATCGAGCGGAACCGCGTGGAGGAGGATCTGCGGCGGCGGCTCAACGAGTAGCGCCCGCCGGGGGCGCCCGCCAGCGGGCGGCGTGATCCCTCGGGCGAGCGGTCTGCGTGAGGGGGGAAACCGATTCCCTCGCTATGCGCCCGTTCGTCCTCGCGGCTCTCCTCCTGCCGTCCCTCGCCCTCGCCCAGCCCCTCCAGCGGATCGCGGAGGTTGAGGTCTATCCCTCGCAGCCCGTCTTCACCTCGGCCGGCGGGGCCGTGTACTTCTCCGGCTCCGCGACGGGCGGCACGCCCCTCCTCTGGCGCACCGATGGCACGCCCGAGGGCACGCGAGCGGTGACGCCGGAGGTGGTGCAACCGTCGCAGATGGTGCCGTACGCCGGGGGGCTGTACCTCGCGGGGAAAACGGCCGTGGGGGAGCCCGCGCAGCTCTATCGGACCGTGGGGAGCGGCGGAACCGCCGAGGTCTTCGGCGGCGCGACGGACGTGGATCACCTGACGGTGACCGGCGGTGCGCTCTTCTTCGCAGGCCGCTCCCCAGACCTGGGACTGGAGCCGTGGCGCGGGGATGCCACGGAGGTGGGGCCGCTGGGCGACGTGTGTGCGGGGCCGTGCGACTCCAACCCGCGTGGCTTCGCGACGACGAGCGAGGGCGTGACGGTTTTCGGCGCGACGGACCGCTTCACGGGCGATGAGCAGGTGGGCGATGAGCTCTGGCGCGCAGGCGCGAACAACGTGGAACTGGTGGCGGACCTCAATCCCGGCGGCAGCTCCAGCCCCGGCGGCTTCGCGACGATGGACGGCGTGCTCTACTTCACCGCCGAGGGGGAAGACGCCGAGGGCAACGACGTGGGGCGCGAGCTTTTTGAGACGAACGGGCAGGACATCGGGACGGAGCTCGTGGTGGACAACAACCCCGGGTCGGCGTTCTCCGGCATTCGCTTTCTCGGCGACACGAGCGGGGGCGGCGTCTGGGGCGTCTTCCGCGACGGGGGCTACGAACCCCATCGCCTCACGCCCGACGGGTTCGAGCTCCTCGGCGACTTGAACGGCCGCTCCGGTGGCAGCCTGGACGCCACGATGTGCAGCCCGGACCGCTGCGACATCAGCGAGCTGTTCGACGGTGATCTCTACTTCGCAGCGGAGCCCTCGTTCAGCCGCCGCCGGCTCTACGTCTCGGACGGCGTCACCGTCTCCGCCGTCCCGACGCCCGCGGGCGTGGACCGGCTGGAGTACCCCACCCGGTTCTGGGGTGGCCTCGCGATGCAGGGCTGCGACGACGCCCGCACCTCCTGCGGGCTCTACGCCCTCACGGCCTCCGGCGAGACGCCCACCCTCCTCGCGCCGCTCCCGGAGGGCACCTCCCTGTTCGGGATGGAAGCGCTGGGCAACGGACTGGTGATCCAGCTGAACGTCGGGTCCTTTACCTATGAGCTGTGGGGGTATGGCCTGGTGGCGACCGACGCGGAGACCGCTCCGGAGCCCGGCCCGCTCACGCTCGCCGCCAGCCCCTCGCCCGCGACGAACGCTGTCGCCTTCGCGTTCGAACTCCCCGCCCCCGCGGACGTGCGGCTCACGCTCCACGACGCCCTCGGCCGCCGGCTGGCGGTGCTGATGGACGGCGCGATGGGCGCGGGCGCGCAGCAGGTGCGGCACGCCGTGGATGGCCTCGCGCCCGGCGTCTACCTCGCGCGCCTCGTCGCCGGGGACCGCGTGGCGACGCGCTCCGTCGTAGTGGCGCGGTAAGGGCTACCGGCGCGGGCTCTGCACCGCGATGGCAGCGGCCGGGATGTTGTCCGTCGCCAGCACGTCCGCGCCGGCCTCCAGGAACGGGGCGTAGGCGCTCCAGCCGCCGGGGGCCTCCGCCGCCCGGTCCGTCGCGCCAAACGTGCCGACCTGCACGCGGATGCCCGCTTCGTGCATGAGCCGGATCACCTCCGGGTCCACGCGCCCCACGCCGCCGAAGGCGATAAGCCGGTCCGGGTCCAGGCCAGACTCCAAGATGGCGCGGGCCTCGTCGGGCGTGGTGGTGGTGACGGAGAGGAGCATCTCCGGCGCGAGGCGGGCGGCCTCCAGCGCGTCCTCCAGGCTGTAGACGATGATCGCGGCCTGATCGGCGCCGTCCATCGCGCGGACCTCGGCGACGAGCTCCGCCAGCGGCACGTCACGCTTGAAATCCAGCATGAGCACGGCGCGGCCGTCGGCCCAGGCGAGGGCTTCGGCGAGGGTGGGCACGCGGTAGTTCGTGATGGTGCCGGCCTCGTTGACGAGGCGGAGCTGGCGGATGGCGCGGAACGAGGTCTCAGAGACGCGGCCGGTGCCCGTCGTGGTGCGGTCCAGCGTCTCGTCGTGCATGAGGATCAGGCGGCCGTCCGCGGTCCGGCGCACGTCCATCTCGATCAGCGCGGGGCCGAAGTTGAGCGCGTTCTCGAACGTCTCGATGGCGTTCTCCGGGAAGCCGGGCGTGGGGCCGCCGCGGTGCGCGCTGAGGAGCGGCCGGGTGCCCGGCGTCCAGCGGAGGGCCTGCGCGAGGTCGTCGGCGGTGTCCCAGTCGCGGTAGTGGACGCTGGAGGTGGGCCGCGCGATCTCTGCGGCGCGCCGGGCCTCGGCCTCGGACTGGAGCGGCCGCGGGCTTCCGCACGCGCCGACGAGCGCCGCCAGCGCGGCGAGAAGGAGGGGGCGGAGGTGGGTCATCGGGCAGCCTCGGCGACGCCGCGCTGGAGCTGGGCCACCACGCCCGAGAAGCCGCGCTGCCGCTGCATCCCGAGCATCTTCGCGACGCCGAGCCGGTTCAGGAGGTCGTGCGGGATCTGCGCGACGGCCTCGGGCGAGGCCCCGTCGTACGCGTCCATCAGGATGCCGACGAGCGCGCGCTGCGTGGGCGCGTCTCCCGGGATGTCCGCGTGGATGCGGACGGCGCCGTCTTGTACCTCGGGGAAGAAGTAGACCTCGGCCATGCACTCGTGCACGCGGCCGAGGCCTTTCTCGCGGAGGGCCTGGTAGCGCTCGGGGAGCGGGGGGAACTGGCGGGCGCGCTCCAAGAGCATCTCCAGACGGAACTCGTCCGGGACGCCCTGGAACTCGTCGATGATCTCGCGGAGTCGGTCGGTCATGCCGCGAAGCTACCGAAGGGGCCGGGCGGAGGGCCGCCACGCGCTGGCGGCGGCGGTGGGCGGGCTCAGTCCTCGTCCGGCTCGCCCTTCTCGATGGGGGCGCCCACGAGGTTGCCCCACTCCGTCCACGAGCCGTCGTAGTTCTTGACGTCCTTGAACCCGAGGAGGTACTTGAGCACGAACCACGTGTGGCTGGAGCGCTCGCCGATGCGGCAGTAGGCCACGGTCTCGTCGCTGGGGTTGAGCCCCTGCTCTTCGAGGTAGATGGCCGCTAGCGCGTCGCGGTCTTTGAACGTCCCGTCCTCGTTGGCGGCCCGGCTCCACGGCACGTTGCCCGCGCCGGGGATGTGCCCGCCACGGAGCGCGCCCTCGTTGGGGTAGCCCGGCATGTGCGTCACCTCCCCGATGTACTCCTGCGGGCTCCGCACGTCGATCATCTGCCCGCCGTCGCGCATGTGCTGCATCACGTCGTCGCGGAAGGCGCGGATGCTGGGGTCGGGCTCGGCGGCGCCGTAATTCGTGCTCTCGAACTCCGGCACGTCCGTCGTGAGGACGCGGCCCTCGGCCACCCACTTCGTGCGGCCTCCGTCCATGACGCGGCAGTCCCGGTGCCCGAACATCTTGAAGGTCCAGAAGGCGTAGCACGCCCACCAGTTGGACTTGTCGCCGTAGAACACCACGGTCGTGTCCTCCCGGATGCCGAGGCGCGAGCAGAGCGCCTCGAACTGGCGCGCCGAGATGTAGTCGCGGACGTCCGGGTCCTGGAGGTCGCGCGTCCAGTCCACGTGCGCGGCGTTGTGGAGGTGGCCGGTGGCGTAGAGCAGCAGGTCCTCGTTGGACTCGATGAGCCGGACGTTGGCTTTGTCCGCGAGGTGGTGCGAGACCCAGTCGGTGGAGACGAGGACGTCGGGGTGTGCGTAGTCGGGCATGGGCTGAAGGGGAGGCCGCCGGAAATGGGGCGGAGAATACCCGCAGCCGCGGCCGCGGGTCCCGTCCGCCAGCCCGGCGAGGGGAGGGGCGCCGAGTGGCCCTGCCGCCGGGCCGCGAGGCGGGTAGTTTCGGTGCTTCATTTTTCTACCCGCCTCTTGCTCCGGTTCGCGACCCTTTCTCTCGTCGTTCTTTTCACGGTCCCCGCCTCCGCGCAGGACGTCCCGCTGGCGGACTCGCTCGGCACGAGCGAGTTGGACCCGAGCGCGATGGAGGCGCTGCCGGACCGCACCGCCGAGGCGCTCGGCAGCCTCCTCCTTGGCTCCGGTGACGACCCGTCACTGCTGGGCGTGGTGTACCGAGGCGCGGACCGCCCGCAGTACGTCGTGGACGGCGTGCGGACGGGCGCGACGGAGGCGCTCCCGCAGGCGGCGCTCCTCCGCCTCGGCGTGCCTACGGGCTACGTCTCGCCTCGTCTGGGGAACAGTCTGGGCGCGTTCGTCCAGGTGGACACACGCGATGGACCGCAGGACCGGGTGGGCTACGCCGAAGGCACCGGCGGGCTGGACGCCTACGGCTACGGCCGCGCCAGCCTCGGGGTCGGCACGCGGGTCTCCGGGCTGCGGTTCTTCGGCGCCGGCACCTTCGAGCGCGGCGACGACCTCGACCCTCGCGCATGGGGCACGCCCGTCCTTCCCGCCGATGAGCTGGCGGCGATCCGCGAGACCCCGCAGGTGCTCGAACTGGACCGCGCCCTCGCCGATGCCGCGGGCTTCGACGCCAGCCGCGCGCGCTACACCTACGACGACACGTACTACGTCCCCTATCCGGAGGCCGGGACAGCGGGCACGCTAGAAGACTTCGCCGCTGCCGTCGGGCTGGCAGATCCTGCGGCGATCGTCTCCATCACGCCCCTCTCGTCGCTTCGCGTACGGGGCGGCGACGTGCCGCTGGAGAGGGTCGCGCCGGCCTCCGAGGGCGAGCGCTTCCGCGGTCACCTCGCGATGGAGGCGGAGCCGCTCCCAGGCGTTCGCCTCCGGCTCAGCGGGCAGGGCTTCCGGGAGACCGGTCGGGACTACCGCGTCGATCTCGCGTACGCCGCGCCCGAGGCCATGCCTACGACGCGCGACGAGGCGTGGCGCGGACTCGCGGAGGCCGAGGCCGACCTCGGCCCGGGCACGCTCCGGCTCGCGCTCGGCACCGAGCGCCGCCAGCACCTCGCGTACGACGGCCGCTTCTCCGACCGGATCGAGGACACCATCCGTTGGGGCGACATCGACGACCCGGCGAACGCCATCGCTCGGGAGTACGTGAGGTTGAACACCTCCGGCTTCGAGGAGGGGGCGTTCGAGATCGAGTCCTACGTGAGAGATGGGGTGCTCCTCCTACCGTACTACGAGCGCGGCTTTTTCGTCGTGCCCGGCAACGGGGTCGCGGAGTACGTCCGTGAGACGGCGACCGGCGGGACCCTCGCGGCGTCGTACGAACTGCAAGTCGCGGGCGTCCGGCTGGCGGCCGGTGTGGACGCGGACACGCAGACGCTGCGAGGTGTTCGGATCGCCCCACAGTTGTTCGCGGCGTATCTCGAGGACGGGAACGTGGAGGTCCCGGTCCTGGACACGGACGGCGATGGGTATGCAGATGCCGGGGTCACGGCCTATGACCAGATTCCAGCGTATCGCGTGAACGGTACCGTATATGGGTACGACTACCTCGGCCTTCGGGAGGCCGACGAGGGGACCGCGTACGATGAGTACTGGGAGGCTCGGCAGAACAGCGAGAGCACGTTCGCTCCTCGTCGGCCTACGTACGCAGCGGGCTACACCGAGGCCGAATGGAGCAGGGGCGCGTTCTCCGCGCGCGGCGGGCTCCGGGTCGCGCGGTTCTCGTCCAACGCGACAGCGCTCTACGATCTGTATACTCCGTATTCAGTGTACCGCGTGGAAGATTACGCGGGTGGAGACGTGCCCGAGAACATCCCGGCCTCCGCCGCGATCCTCGTCTACCCCCCGGGGGGCACGAACCAGATCGTAGGCTACCGCGATCTCGATGGGGTGGTCTACGACGCATCCGGAGTGGAGGTGGAACCGGAGGAGGTGTTCGTCTCCGCACGCGGCCAGTACGTCGTGACTGGAGACGAGCCTGCTACGATGGATGCACCGGCTCACACTCTCGTTCTGCCGCGGCTGTCGGTGGAGCTGCGGTCCGGCGGGTTCACGCTCGGAGCGTTTCTCAACGCCTTTGCCCGTC
>DUBD01000157.1:17694-21393 GCA_012960515.1 Bacteroidota bacterium
GAACTGTCCTTCCTCTCACCGGAGGATGTGATCGAGATGAGTTCCTTTTCCCTCATACCGAACGGCGGGCTCCGCCCGGAGCGGCTCACGGAAGTCGGCGCCACGCTCCGCCAGTCGGTCGGGCACGAGGGCGGCGCGCGGGGAGAGGTAGAGGCGACCGTGTTCGTGCGGAGCTACCGCGACCGTATCCGGAGAGAGCGTCTCAACTACTCATTCCCGGTCTATACCACTTATACAAATAACGGAGCCGCGGACGTCCCCGGCGTCTCCGTTCGGGCGCAGGCATCGGTCGGTCGGCTCGGCGCGCTGGCGGTGGCGTCAGCCCAGCGGGAGTCGTTCTGGCAACAGGTCTCCACGACCAGCGGCTTCGACGGGACGGACAATCTGTGGACCTATGACGCCGCCGCCGCCTTCACCCTGACGACGGAACCGGCAGACGGGCCCGCGCTCGGCTCCTTCCGTCCCTTCGCAGACACGCGGGTGGGGGTAGTCTTCAGGGCCGCCTCGGGGACGGAGTATGGCCCTCACGAAATGGGCTGGGACTCTCGGCCCCTGACGTACTGGGCCACCTTCGGCGAGTGGGGGCAGGGCCCCTCACGCTCTCGTGTGGATCTGCGCTTCGCCCGTGCGTTGCGGATCGGAGGGAGCCGGCTGGAGGCGTCCGTGGAGGTTCTCAACCTCTTCGGCCAGGTGAACGCGATTGCGGTGTATCCCACCACGGGGCAGCCGGACGATGACGGCACGCTGGCGGATGTTTGGTGGCTGACCTCAGCGAACAATGACGTTGAGTCCGAGACGCTCTCGGCGGCCTACGCTGCACGTCTCCGGGACCCAGCTCACGTGGGCCGGCCACGGATGGTACAGGTGGGGCTTCGTCTCTCGTTGTAACGCGGGGATAAAGAACTCCGGCCTTCATCGTCCCCTTCTCGTACCTTCACCCCGTCTGCGAGTCCGGGTGCAGGAGGTCTAGGCACTTCTCGGTGCCTTGACCCTCCGTTTACCTCCCGGCTATATTCGCGGCAGTCGCTTCACGTCCCCCTCACCGATCTGACCCTGGGGTTGTTACAGCCTCTCTCTCACACACAGCGCAGCGGGCACGCCCGCGGCGGAGAGGTATGGGTCCTCGGGGGACTGCGGCGCGGGCCGCTCGCCCTCTGCGGGCGAGGTCACGGTTCCCGGCCGGGGTGGCCGGTCTGTCCCCGGTTTGTTTTCATCCACAACCGGCGTCTCTGACGCACCATCCACGCCGGGCCGCGCCCCCGCGCCGCTCGGGCCTTTCCACACCACCAACTCGGAGGTAGCATGTTCCGTTCACCGAGTACCACCGTACTCCTTCTGCTGCTAGCGCTGCTCCCCGGAGTTGCGCTCGCGCAGAACACTGGCACCCTGGCCGGCGTCGTCACTGACGGCACCACCGGGGAGACCCTCGTCGGTGCCAACGTCCGCATTGAGGGGACGACTCTGGGCGCCGCCACTAACCTCGATGGCGAATACCGCATCATCGGTGTTCCCGTCGGGAATTACACCATCACCGCATCCTTCGTCGGCTACCAGCCGGTGTCGATTGAGGACGTCGATATCAACAGCGGGTACACCCGCGAGCTCGACTTCACCCTGAGCGCCGGCGAACTCGGCGAGGTCGTCGTCGAGTACGAGCGGCCCATCATCCAGAAGGACGCCATCGGTACGCCGCGCGTCGTCTCGGGTGAGGACCTCCAGAACCTCCCGATCCGTGGAGTTGCTGCCGTCACCGCCCTGCAGGGCGGCGTTGTCTCCTCGGACAACAGCGGCGCGCTCAACATCCGTGGCGGTCGTTCCGAGGAGGTGGCCTACTACGTGGACGGCGTCCGCGTGTCCGGCCTTCTCGGCGTGAACCAGCAGGCGGTCCAGGAGCAGGAGGTGCTGATCGGCACCATCCCGGCTCGCTACGGCGACGTCCAGTCCGGCGTGATCTCCATCACGACGAAGACGGGCCGTGAGGACTTCTTCGGTTCCGCAGAAGCCATCACCAGCGAGGGCCTCGACTCCTACGGCTACAACCTCGCATCCCTCTCCCTCGGTGGTCCCATCGTTCCGGGCCGCCTCGGGTTCTTCCTGTCCGGCGAGTACGGCTACCAGGCCGATAGCAGCCCGTATGGGACGGACACCTACCGCCTCCCGGACGCTACCTACGATGCGCTTCAGGCGCAGCCGCAGGTGCTGACGGTCGTGGACGCGGAGGGCAACGAGAGCTTCCTCCCGTTCCCGGTGGACCTCATCGGGCAGCAGGAGGGGCCGATCGATGCGGACTCCCTCCAGGCGCTCCTGATCGCCGACGGCGCGATCCCGGAAGGGGCGACCCTCGGCCGCGGTGGTGCTCTGATTGACCGTGCGGAGACGTTCACGGCGAGCGACTTCGAGACGGTCCGGGGCAAGGAAGACCCGCTCCGCGATCTCACGCTCAACGGTAACCTGAACTTCAACTTCGGCAACGTCAACCTCCGCCTCGGCGGCGGCTACGCGCAGCGCCGTTCGGAGGAGTTCAGCTTCACGAACTCCCTCTACAACCGCGACGCGTTCTACAACGACGAGCGCGACAGCTACCGCCTCTACGGCACGTTCCGCCAGCGGCTCTCGAACACCGCGTTCTACCAGCTGCAGGCGGAGTTCCAGGACTTCCAGTACGTGCAGTACCCGGATGGCTTCTCCTCGGAGCTAGAGGACGTGCTCCAGTACGGGGACGCCTCGAACGCGTTGAACGAGGTCGCAGGCCGCTACTACGTGTACCGCGACGAGACGCCGACCGACGGGATCGATAACCCGATCTACGTCGCTCAGTTCGCTGAGGACGGCAGCTCCCGCCCGTCGCGCGTGACGCCGGGCTCCTTCAGCCTCCCGGGCCGCGTGACGACGACGAACTACCAGAAGTCGCACGACCAGCGGTTCGGTTTCAGCGGCAACGCGACCACGCAGGTCGGTGTCAACCAGATCGAGTTCGGTGGTGAGTACCGCCAGGACGTGCGCCGCTTCTTCAGCATCGGCGCCTTCGGCCTCTCCCGCTTCGTCAACGACGACGACGGCGCGGAGCAGTCGGTGGAGGGGTACCCGGAAGGGATCTCCTCGTACGACCAGCTGCCGTTCAGCATCCTCCAGGACCGTGTGACCTACTACGGGTACAACTACAACGGGACGGAGGAAGTGGACGACCAGGACGTCGACGGCTACTTCCCGAACGCCGACGGTGAGCGGACCAACACGAACCTCGATGCCTATCGCCCGATCTACTACGCTGGTTACATCCAGGACAAGATCGAGTTCGAGGACATCATTCTTCAGCTGGGTGCCCGTGTCGACGTGTTCGACAACAACACCCAGGTTCTCAAGGACATCTACGCGCCGGTGCCGATCCGCCGCGCGGGTGACCTCGAGAGCGTCCCGGCCGGTATCGAGAGCGACTACGCCGTGTACTTCAACGGCGAGGACGTGGTTGGCTACCGTGACACCGACGGCAACTTCTACGACGTGGAAGGGACGGACGTCGCGGCTTCGGCGATCATCAACGACGCCCGGGGTCAGGTCGAGCAGGTGGACGCTCCGTTCTCGAGCATCTTCGAGGACTACGAGGCCCAGGTGACGTTCATGCCCCGCGTGGGCGTGAGCTTCCCGGTGACCGACCGCGCGCTCTTCTTCGCGAGCTACAACGTGGTCTCGCAGCGCCCG
>DUBD01000158.1 GCA_012960515.1 Bacteroidota bacterium
CCGCCTGTTCAGAGGTTGCCCCGGCCCGCTGGCGACGCGAGCCGGCGTGCGAACGTCCGGCCCCGGCCGTTGGCCCGTCTCCGGCGCTACCATCCGGCCGTGACCTTCCTCAACCCCCTCGTCCTCCTCGGGCTGGCGGCGGCGGCCATCCCGATCGTCGTCCACCTGTTCAACTTCCGCCGTCCCAAGACGGTGGACTTCTCCTCGCTCCGCTTTCTCCGCGAGGTGGAGCGCCAGTCGATGCGGCGCGTCCGCATCCGGCAGTGGCTGCTCCTCGCGCTGCGGACGCTCGCCATCATCTTCCTCGTGCTCGCCTTCGCGCAGCCCACGCGGACGGGCGCGCTGGACGGCGTCCTGGGAGATACCGCCTCGCGATCGGTCGCGCTCGTGGTGGACAACAGCCTCTCCACCGGTTTGCGCGATGAGGAGGGCGCGAGGCTGGACCAGTCCCGCGCGACGGCCGAGGCGCTCGTGGAGGCGACAGGGCGCGCGGACGAGCGGATCCTCGTGCCGACGGCGGATCAGCCCGGCCTCCTCTCCACGCGCTACCTCACGCCCGAGCCCGTCCTGGACGCCCTCGACGCGCTGGCGCCGACGGCCGGCGCGCGGGCGCTTACCGCGAGCGTTGCCCGCGCGGCCTCCCTGCTGGAAGACGCGACGCACCCGCGGCGCGAGGTCGTCGTCCTCTCGGACCTCCAGGCGTCCACGCTCACCGACTCCGCCAGCGCGCGGCTGCCGGAGGACGTGGCGCTCACGCTCATCCCGGTCGGCGGGGACCGCGAGGTGCGGAATACGGCCGTGACGGACGTTCGCGTGCTCTCGCAGATCATCGAGCCGGGGCGGCCGGTGGAGGTGGAGGCGACCGTCCAGCGCTGGGGCGGCGAGCCCGAGACGCTCGCGGCGCGGTTGATTCTGGACGTGCGCCCGGTCGCGGAGGGCGCCGTGGACGCCGTGCCGGGCCGTTCTGCGACGGTCCGGTTCACCGTCACGCCGCCCGCTCGCGGCTGGCTCGGCGGCGAGGTCCGAATCGAGCCCGACGGCGCGGAATGGGACGACGCCCGCTATTTCACGCTCCGCGTCCCGCCGCCGCCTCGCGTCCTCCTCGTCACCGGCGGCGACGCCCGGGCCGACCTCGCCCGGCTGGCGCTCGAAGTCGCGGCGGAGAGCGGCGCGCTGACCGTCACCGAAGTGGACGAGTCCGGCCTCGCCGGGGCCGATCTCGGCGCGATGGACGCCGTCTTTCTCGTCGCCCCGCGCGATGTCTCCGGAACCGAGGCGCAGGCCCTCGCGCAGTTCGTGCAGGGCGGCGGCGGTCTCCTGCTCTTCGCGGGCGATGGCGTCGCCAGCGGGGGCGCGAGTGCCCTCCTGGACGCGCTGAACGCCGGCCGCATCTCGGGCGCGGTTCCGGCGGACGCCCGCCTCTCGGACGCGGATCTGGACCACCCGATCTTCGCCGGCGTGTTCGATGACGCCTCGCCACGGCTGGAGGAGGTCGCCATCCGCCGCCTCGCGCGGTTCCAGCCCCATGGCGGCGCTACGCTCCTCGGCACGACGGCCGGCGTCCCCCTCGTCCACGAGACGCGTGTCGGCGATGGGGCGCTGCTCGTGATGGCCGTCCCGCCCGATCCCGAGTGGAGCGAACTGCCCGAGCGCGGGCTGTTCGTGCCGCTCCTCTTCCGCTCGGCCTCGTACCTCGCGGCCGGAACCGAGGTGGCGGAGAGCGCGAGCCTCTCGGCGCGAGACGGCGGGACCGTCCGCGTGGTAGGCGCGACGGAAGGCGCTCCCATCCGACTCCTCGGGCCGGGAGGCGTGGAGATCACGCCAGTCCAGCGCACCGTCCCCGGTGCCGTCGTCTTGGAGATCGGCGGGGCCACCGCCGAGCCCGGGTTGTACCGCGTGGTGCAGGGCGAGCGGACGCTCCGGCGGGTCGCTATCAACGGCGACGCCCGCGAGTCCGACCCCACGCCCCTCTCCCCCGCCGAGGCCGCCGAGGTGTTGGAAGAGGCCACGGGCCGCCCCGTCCGCGTCCTCCCGCCCGCGTCCGACCTCGCCGCGCTGGCGGCGGGGGAGACCGGCGGCGGCATCCCACTGTGGACGTGGTTCCTGGCGGGCGCGCTCGTCTGCCTCCTCGCGGAAACGCTCGTCGCGAACCGCCGCGCGAAGGAGCGCCAGCCGGTGGCGGCGTAGCGAGACACGCCGGTGACAGAGGGCGTTGTCTTTCTTCACGCTCCCTGGTTCACCTGGGGGCAACTCCCTATGTTCTGACACGTTCTTGCACATGCCGCCGCACATCGGCGGCACCTGGCTTCCACCTGCACCCGACCGCTTGCTCGACCGCCCGACCGTCCGCCACACCCGCGAAACCGCCGTCCTCGTCGGCGTCCAGACGCCCGACGTGACCTCCGAGGAAATGGAGGAGGCCCTCTCCGAACTCGCCCTGCTGGCGGATACCGCCGGCGCCGATACCGCGGCCGTCGTCACGCAGTCGCTCCCGCGCATCAAGGGCTCGACGTACGTCGGCAAGGGGAAGGTGGACGAACTCGAAACGCTGTGCCGCCGCCACGGCGCAGACATGGTCGTGTTCGACGACGACCTCTCGCCGGTTCAGGCCCGCAACCTGGAAAAGGCGCTGAGCGAGAAGGACGACCCGGTCAAGATCGTGGACCGCTCCGGGCTCATCCTGGACATCTTCGCGTCGCGCGCCCGCTCGGCGCAGGCGAAGGCCCAGGTGGAGCTCGCGCAGCTGCAGTACCTCCGCTCGCGGCTGACCCGCGCCTGGACCCACCTGGAGCGCCAGAAGGGCGGTATCGGGATGCGCGGGCCGGGTGAAACGCAGATCGAGACGGACCGCCGCCTCATCGGCAAGCGGATCTCCGTCTTGCAGGATCAGCTCGAGAAGATCGACCGCCAGCGCACCACGCAGCGGAAGGGCCGCTCTACGGAGACGCGCATCGCGCTCGTCGGCTACACCAACGCGGGCAAGAGCACGCTCATGAACGCGCTCTCCGATGCCGACGTGCTCGCGGAGAACCGCCTCTTCGCCACGCTCGACGCCACGACCCGCCAGGTGCACCTCGCACCCAACAAGCCGGTCCTCCTCTCCGACACCGTCGGGTTTATCCGCAAGCTGCCCCACGCGCTCGTGGAGAGCTTCAAGAGCACGCTGGATGAGACCCGCGAGGCGGACGTGCTCCTCCACGTCGTGGACGCCACCCACGACCGCTTCGAGGACCACATCGCGGTCGTCCGCGAGACGCTCAAGGAGTTGGGCGTGACGGACAAACCCACCCTCCTGGTGTTCAACAAAGTGGACGCTCTGGAGCAGCGCGGGCTTCTCGGCGCGCTCCGCGAGGAATACGGCGATGCCGCCGTGTTCGTCTCGGCGCTCCGCGGCATCGGGCTGGAAGAGCTCCGCGAGCGGACGCTGGAACTCGTGGAGGCGGACTACTCCGAGCGGGTGGTCCTCCTGCCCGTGGCCGAGGCGAAGGCCCTCGCGCACCTCCACCGCACCGCCGAGATCCTCGACGAGTCCGTCGGGCTGGCGGAGAGCGACGACGAGGCCGAGGTGCACGTGATGCGCATTCACTACCGCGCATCGCCGAAAAACGCCCCCGAGCTGGACCGGATGCTCCTCCACTACGCCGGCCTCCGCTGGCGTGGCGAGGTCGGCGCACCGTCCAGCGGCGATGGCGCGCTCGCGCCCGTCGATCTGTCGGAAGACGTGGCGGAATGACCCCGCGTGGGTCGTTCCCGCCTGGGCCGCGGCGGTCCCGGGCGGCCCGTTCTGCCGAATGGTTCACACAGATGGCTGAACGGTCAGACGCTCCGGCCGGTTCGAGAGACCCGGTACGCCGATTGCACGTCTCGTGCTGTGCCCTGGCTCTAGCTTGCGCCGGGTGACCCTCACACCCCCATGACCGTTCAGTCCCTCCTCAGTCCGGCCCTCGCGCTCTCCTCCGCCGACACGGTGGCGGACGCGCTGGACCGCCTCGCCGACGAGCACCTGGCCACGCTGCCGGTGGTGGGCGAGGACGGCCAGCTGGCGGCGGTGGTCAGCGAGACCGCTCTGCTGGAGCACCCGGACGCCGCGGCGCTCCTCGGCACCCTCGGGCTGTACGGCGCGCCCCTCTCCGTCACACCCGATACGCACGTGTTCGACGCCGCGCAGCTCCTGCGCGAGCACGACCTCGGCGCGCTCCCCGTCGCGCTGGAAGACGGGACGTACGTCGGCATCGTCGTCCGGCGCGACGTGTTCGGGCAACTCGCGCACATGCTCGCGACAGAAGAGACTGGCGCGATCGTCGTCGCGGAAGTGGGGCGGCACGATGTCTCGCTGGCGCAGATGGCGCACCTCGTGGAGGGCAGCGGCGTCCGCATCCTGTCTATCTCCACGGAGGACGATCGCAACACCGGCCACGTCCGCATCACGCTCAAGCTGAACGTGGAGGACACCTCGCGCGTGCGGCACCTGCTCGCGCATCACGGCATCAAGGTCGTCGCCGTGTTCGACGAGGCCGAAAGCGACCTCGAAGCCCGAGCGGCCGAGTTCATCCGCTACCTCGAAGTCTGACGCGGGGCCGTGAAGCGAGAGGGAGACCTCGCGAGTCACGGCTCGCGATTCCCCCGCCCATGCGCGATTCCAACCCCTCCGTCGCCCTCCACGCGCTCGCGCTCGTCGCCGCTGCGCGAACGGCCCTCGCCGCCGCCCGCTCTATCCGCGAGCGCCGCGACGGCCGCGACCCGTCCGAGCAGGAGGAGCCCGTAACCGCTCGCGCCGATCTGGCGGTGCTCGCCGGCGAGATCGGGAGCTACGTGGCGCGGCTCCGGCTGCGGAGCATCGTCGCGAACGAAGAGCGGAGCCGGGCGGCCCAACTGGCGCAGGCGTTCGAAGACCGCCTCCTGCTGGACGACCTCGCGCGTGACGCCCGCCGGGCGCATCAGAAGCTGCTGAGCCTCTACCCGGAGGTGAGCGAGCGCGTAGTGGAGGAGGCCCGCATCGTGGCCGAGACGGCGGCCCGCCTCGCGACCGAGCCCGATGCGCTCCCGGCCGACGACTCCACGGGCGCCGCACCGGCGTGGCTGGACCTCGCCGAGCGCACCGCGGACTGGCTGGACACGGTGCGCGAGGACCTCTGAGCCCGCCCCGCTGGCGGTTCTCGTCATCGGGCGCGTGAGGGTTCAGGCGCCCGCCTTGTCCAGCACCACAGCCGGCTGGATGGCACGGACCTGCACGCGGTCGCCCACGGCGAAATCCGGAAGCGGCGAGTGCACGAGGCAGTCGATCCCGTGCGGGTCCAACTGGACGCGGTATGTCACGTCGTGCCCCTTGTAGGCGCGCTCCACGACGGTGCCTTCCTGCCCGCTGGCGGCGTCCGCCAGCCGAGAGATCGCAACGTGCTCCGGGCGGAGCGCCACGAGGACGGTGCCTTCGGCTTCGCGGTGGAGGTCCAGCGTCCCGAGCGGCGTGCTCGCCGTGGTCCCGTGGGCGTCGGCGAGAGTCAGGTTGGTCTGGCCGAGGAACTGCGCGACGAAGAGCGTCCGCGGCGTGGCGTAGATCTCCTCGGGCGTGCCGATCTGGTCCAGCCGCCCGGCCTGCATCACCGCGACGCGGTCGGCGGTCTGGAGCGCCTCTTCCTGGTCGTGGGTGACGAGGATGGCCGTCGTGCCCTCCACGCGGAGGATCTCGCGGAGCGCGCCCCGCATCTCCTGCCGCAGCAGCGCATCCAGGCTGGAGAACGGCTCGTCCAGCAGGAGCAGGCGCGGACGCGGCGCGAGGGCGCGGGCGAGCGCCACCCGTTGCTGCTGACCGCCGGAGAGCGCGTGCGGCAATCGCTTTTCCAGCCCCGTCAGCCCGACCCGCGCGAGGATCTGGCGGACGCGCTCGGCGCGCTCGGCCTTTTTCCAGGTCCGCAGGCCGAAGGCCACGTTCTGCTCCACGGTCAGGTGCGGGAAGAGCGCATGGTCCTGAAACGCGAACCCGATGCCGCGCTTCTCCGGCGGCACGCTGCCGCGCTCGTCCGCCAGCACGCGGCCGTCCAGCGTGATCCGCCCGCGGTCCGGCGCAAGGAATCCCGCGATCATGCGGAGCGCCGTCGTCTTGCCGCAGCCGCTCGGCCCGAGGATCGCGAGAAGCTCCCCCTCCTCCACCTCGAACGACAGCCCGTTGACGACGGGCAGAGCGCCGTCGCTGAAGGTCTTGGTGAGGCAGTGAACGTCGAGGAGCACGGGCGGGGCCGGTGGGAGCCGGAGGATCGGCAGGGAGAACGCGGGAGCGCCGTCGGGAGTCCGCGAAAACGGGCTACGGGAGGTAGAGCGCGCCCTGACGCGCCGGGCGGCTGGCGCCGGTCACGGCCGGGAGCCCGGTGCAGACGCCGTTGGCCCATTCGTGCGCGAGGAGCGCGAACAGAACGGCCTCTTTCGCATCGGGGTCCAGTCCGTAGGCGGCCGTCGTCTCCACGGGGCACGGGAGCGCCTCGCGGAGCGCCGCCAGCAGGGCGGGGTTCCGCACGCCGCCCCCGCTGGCGATCACGCGGTCCAGCCGCTCCGGGACGAACCGGTCCAGCGCATCGGCTACGGAACGGGCCGTGAGCGCGACCGCCGTCGCGAGAAGGTCGGCGGGCTCCGAGGGGCCTTCGGTGAGAAGCCGGTCCACGAAGGCACGGCCGAACGCCTCGCGCCCGGTGGACTTCGGCGGCGGGTCCGTGAACGGTGGCTCCGCGAGGAGCCGCGCGACGAGGCCGAGGTCCGGCGTGCCGCGGAGGGCGAGCGCGCCGTCGCGGTCGAACGCCTCGCCGGTGAAGTGGAGCGCCAGCGCATCGGCGACCATGTTCGCAGGGCCGGTATCGAAGGCGCGGGCCGCCTCGGGGCCGCCACCCGCCGGCAGCACGGTCGCGTTCGCGATGCCCCCGAGGTTGAGCAAGCCGCGCGTCTCGGTCGCGTGCGCGAACACGCAGTCGTCCAGGTAGGGCGCCAGCGGGGCGCCCTGACCGCCGAGCGCGACATCGGCGGAGCGGAAGTCCGCGATCACGGGCGCGCCGAGCCGGGCCGCCAGCCGGGCCGCGTCTCCCAGTTGGAGCGTCGCGTGAATCGGCCGTCCCGCGATGGAAACGGGTTCTGGAACGTGCTGCACCGTTTGTCCGTGGCTCCCGACGAGGTCGAGGTCCGCCGGGCTCAGGCCCGCGCCCTCCAGCGCGTCCTGCACTACGTCTGCCCAGCACTCCGCGAGGGCGGCGTGGAGCAGCGCGAGGCCGCGCACGTCTGAGGATCCGGCTTCCACTTGCGCCGCCAGCCGCTGGCGGATCTCGCCGGGATAAGGGCGGCAGGCGAACCCGAGCGTTTCGATCTGCACCTCGCGGCCGCTCCCCGCCAGCCGCACGACGGCGGCGTCGATGCCATCGAGCGAGGTCCCGCTCATGAGTCCCGCGACGATGCGCTCGCGCGGGCCCAGCCAGTCGGCGGCGGGATGGGTCACGAGGCGCGCTGGCGCAGTTCTTCGGCGCGGCGTCGGAGTTCGGCTGCCCGGTCCGGGGACTGCCGCGCGAGCTTCTCGTAGACGTCGGCCGCCTGGGCGTACTGCTTTTGCGCCTCGTAGATCTTCGCGAGCGTCTCCGAGGCGACCTCCTCGTTCTCCGCCTCGATGCCGCGTTCTTCCGGACCGCTGTACTCCGGGTCGGGCCGGATGCGCGGGGCGTCTGAGAGATCGCGGATGAGGTTGTCCAGATCGTCGTCGAGCGTGGGCGCGCCGGACACCTCGAAGGCGTCCGTGATGTCGTCCGTCTCGGGCAGTGCGCTGAGGTAGGCGCTGAGGTCTTCGCCCGGCGGGACTAGATCCGGCACGTCCACGCGGTGGGGCGGCTCGGGGTCTGGACGCTGTTCCTCCTCCTGCACCACGTCCCACCCCTCCTCGCCGTGGAGGTCGGTCGGGGTCTGCGGTGTGGGCGGCAGCGTCCCGAGCGGGGGCAGCAGGTCGGCCTCGTCGTTCACCGCGTCCGCCAGCGGGGCGGCAGGCGGCGGGATGGGCGGGACGACGGGTTCTGGATCGTCCGGTTCGGCCGGCGTGAAGCGCGGCGCGGAGCCGGCGGCGCGGTCCTTCTCCTGCGCGATGGCGTCCATGAGCCGCTGGCGCTCGCGGCCGACGAGCGGGCTGCTCGGGACGAGGAAGTAGGCCTTGTGCCAAGCGTCCAGCGCGCGCACGCGGTCGCCGCTGGCCTCGCGCGCCTTCGCGAGGAGGACGTGGGCGGCGGCGTACGTGGGGGCCTCCCGGACGAGCGCGTTCAGTTCACGCGCCGCATCCACCGCACGCCCGGCGGCGATCAGACCGGCGGCGGTCTGAAGCGCGGTGGGAGACGGAGTCGGCGAAGAGGGCATCCGGGGGACGGAGGGTCACGACAAGGTAAACCGGGAACGCCCCCGTTCGGTTCACGCAGGCTGCGACGCGGGCGCGGTTTCGCGCGGTCCTCGCCAGCGGACCGTCGTCCAGACCGCGCTGCCGAGCACGAACGCGAAGGCGAACTGGAACGCGGCCGCCACCCACGCCCCGAGCGCGAGGAGCCCGACGGCGCCCGCCAGCGCGTAGGCGGCGAGCGCGGCCTCGGTGTAGCGGACGGGTTCGGCCTCGCGCACGCCTCCTTTCGGGGTTCGCGCGAAGGCCGTTCGCCGGCCCGCGAGTCCGCACCAGACGGCCCGCGTGCCGGTCCACGCCAGCGCGATGGGGGCGCCGAGGCCGAGCGCGAGGTCCACGAGACCGCGCCCGAGTGGAACGCTCGGTCTGACCGCTCGCTGTGCGACGAGGTGCGCCGTCAGCGCCCCCAAGAGTCCCAGCCACCCGAGCCCCAGGGCGGCGACAAACGCTCGTCCCGGTCCGGCGCCGAGCGCAATCCCCGCGGCGAGGAGCGGGTGCAGCAGCAGCATCACGAGGAGCGCGGGGTAGGCCAGAGGGGCTGTGAGCGCGAAAAGCGCCCGGAGGCGGCGGGATCGGGGGTGTGGTGCGCGGAGCAACCGGGCGGAGTGGAGCCGTAGCACCCCGGCCATACCCTCGGCCCACCGGGCCTGCTGGCGGCGCCACGCGCCGAGCGCGTCGGGTAGCTCCGCCGGGACAGCCACGGCCTCCACGAACGTGCCGCACCATTCGGCTGCCCACGCGCGAAGCGAGAGGTCGAGGTCTTCCGCCAGCGTCTCGCCCCGCCAGCCGCCGGCCGCGTCGATCGCCTCGCGCCGCCAGACGCCCGCGGTCCCGTTGAAGGGCAGGAACCGCCCGGTGCGCCCACGCCCGGCCTGTTCCACGGCGAAGTGCAGGTCCAGGAGCGCGCCCTGCGCGCGGGTCAGCCACCCAGCACCGCGGTTGAGGTGGGCCCAGCGCGCCTGGGCGAACGCTCGGTCCGGATCCGCCACGAGTGGCGCGACGAGCCGGCGTAAGGTGTCAGGCGCGGGCACGAAATCGGCGTCGAAGACGGCGAGGAACGGGGCGTCAGTCTCGGCGAGGCCGGCCGCCAGCGCGCCGGCTTTGTACCCTTCGCGGGTGCCCCGCTGGCGGTGGCTCGCGGTGAGCCCTCGCGCGCGGAGGAGGCGGACCGCCCGCGCAGCGCGCTCTGAGGTGGCGTCGGTGGAGTCGTCCAGGACCTGGATCTCCATCGCGGGGTAGTCCATCGCGCCGAGGGCGGCGACCGCCCGTTCCACGACCTCGGGCTCGTTGTAGACCGGGAGCTGGACGCAGACGCGCGGCCAGTCGTCGGGCTCGGGGGCCTCGGCTGGCGGACGCGTTCGGAGCCGCGCGAGCGCGAGCCCGCCGATCCGCAGACCGTGCGCGACGAGCACGGCGGTGGCGAGGGCGTACAGGGCGGCGAGGACGGTCACGGCGGAGAGACGACGGAGCGGCGAGACCGACGGCAGCGCCGCGCGGGTCATTCCGGCGCGCGGGTTACCAGTCGGAGGTGGCGGCGGTGAATGCGTCCTGCGCGATCTGCTCCAGCGCGCGCTGCGCGGCGTCGCTCTCGCCCGCGAGGCCCTCGGCCGGGGCGTAGTCCGCCGTCGCAGTGAACGCGCGGTCGAGGAGGTCGCTCTCGTCCAGCCGGTTCGTGGCCACCACGCGGACGCCGAGGGTGACGCGGTTGAGTGCCGCCACCTCGTCGCCGGTCACGGCAGCGGGGGCCACGGTGTAGCGCTCCACCGTGGCACGGACCACGAGGTCAGCCTCCGCTTCGTCGGGTTCGAGCGAGAGGCGGGTGCGGTCCGCGAAGCGCTCCACGAGCGCGTTCGCCAGCCGCTGGTCCAGATCTGCGGGGCCGCTTCCGGCGCGGCTTTCCACGGGGGGAATGGCCACGGTCTGGAGGTCCGGCGGCAGCGAGGCGCCGGAGAACGTGTAGCAGCCCACCGCGCTGGCGACGAGCGCCGCCAGCAGGGCGAGCGTGGGGCGGAGCCGGGCACGCCTCATGCCTCCTCGTCTTCGAGGTCTTTGACCTTGCGGTAGAGCGTCCGCTCCGAGATCCCGAGGGCCTCGGCGGTCTGGCGGCGGTTGCCGTCGAAGCGGCGGAGCGCCTCGCGGAGCAACGCCTGCTCGGCCTCTTCGATGGTGGGCAGGTCCATCCCTTGCGCGAGGGCCGCGTCGATCGTCTCCGGAGGACCGAACGAGGCGGGCGCGCCGCTGAAGTCGTCCTCGAACTCGTCGTCCTCGAGTTCGAAATCCGTGTCGGACGCGGAGAACGAGGAGGCCTCGGGCAGCGAGGCGAACTCCGGCTCGTCGTACGTCTCGAAGTCGGTCGCGGGCTCGGGGCGGCCGCCCGCCAGCAGGTCGCGGATCTCGTGCAGCTCGCCGCGCATCTCCAGCAGCGCGCGGTAGAGCGCGCCGATCTCGGCGGAGCCGCCCGGCGGTGGGTCGGGGTCGCGAGGCGCCAGCCCGGCGGCGGCCGAGATGCCGCGGAGGTACGGCCGGATGGTGTCGGCGGTGACCGTCCGCCCCTGCGAGAGGACGACGGTCTGCTCGGCCACGTTGCGCAGCTCGCGCACGTTGCCGGGCCAGGAGTAGCGGAGGACGAGCTGGCGAGCCCCCGGCTCCAACTGGGGGACCGGGGCGTCGTAGCGCCGCGCGATCCGCCGCATGAACGACTCGAACAGCGGCCCGATATCCGACGCCCGCTCGCGGAGCGCCGGGATCTGGATGATGACCGTGCTCAGCCGGTAGTAGAGGTCCTCGCGGAAGCGGCCCGCGCGCACTTCCTCGCCCAGGTCCTTGTTCGTCGCGCCGACGATGCGGACGTCCGCGCTCTGCACCGTGCTGGACCCGACGCGGCTGAACTGCCCGGTCTCCAGCACGCGGAGCAGCCGGACCTGCGCCTGAAGCGGCATCTCGCCGATCTCGTCCAGGAAGAGCGTGCCGCCGTCTGCCTCTTCGAAGTAGCCCGCGCGGCGCTCCACGCTGCCGGTATACGCGCCCTTCTCGGCGCCGAACAGCTCGGCCTCGATGAGCCCCTCGGGGATCGCGCCGCAGTTGACGACCACGAACCGCTTGTGCCGCCGCGGAGAGAGCCCGTGGATGGCCGTCGCGAAGAGCTCCTTGCCCACGCCGCTCTCGCCTTCGAGGAGGACGGTGATGTCCACCGCCGCCACCTGGCGGACGCGGTCGAGCGCGTGGCGCAGCGCGGGGCTGTCGCCGAGGATGCCGAATCGTTCTTGGACCGCGCGCCGATCCATGCGGGAGGGGGGATAGAGAGAGGGGACGCGAAAGCTACGCGGCCGGGGAGGGCCGCCGGTCCCCCCTACCCCTGTCGCTCGCGAAGGTTCAGGATCCGGCGAGTTGCCGTGAACCGACCCCGGAACCGGTCCAGCCCCGCCCCGCGGAGGCGGTCGGCGTGCTCTTCGAAGTAGGTCTGCAGGGCCTCGCGCGAGGCGACGCGGTAGTGCACGCACCATTGGACGCGCGCCGGGTCCTCGGATTCCACCTCGAACCACTCCGCGCTCACGAAGCCCGCCAGCCGGAGGAGCTCGGCAATGTGCGGGCGGAGCCACTCGGCGTAGGCGCCGGCGGCCTCCGCTTCTACGGAGAGGGTCACTTCGTAGACGATCGGGGCAGGCATAAGGGAGAGGGCGGGGACCGGTTATCTCGTTCGCGGACCGGACGATACCGCGCTCACCCTCTCTTCGGCCGAATGGGTCAGCAGCAACTCCTCCTCCTCATCCTCGGGATCGTCATCGCGGCGATCGCAGTCGTCGTCGGTCTCCAGGCGTTCAGCGACAACCGGCGCGAGTCCGCGAAGGATGAACTCGTGACGACGGGCACGCGCATTGCGAGCGAGGGGATCGCGTGGTCGCTCGGCGCTGAGCTCCTCGGGTACGGCGGTGGCGACCCCGACGGTCTCACCTTCGAGAAGATGGGCTACGACGAGCAGACCGATGGATCGTATCACTCCGGCGATGTCGTGTTCACGGTGGATGCCACGGAAGAGCGGTTCATCCTCTACGGCGAGGTGGCGCAGCAAGGCTCGTACTCCGTGACGGCGGTCTACGGGCCTCGCGAGGACTGCGTGTTCACGGACAGCCAGCACGGCGCCCCGCCCGACACGCCCGAGGCGCCCGCGGGCTGCACCTGGTAGGGGGCGCCACCCCGCACGAGAGGCGGGTAGCTTGCGCCATGCCTGACCGCCGCGATTTCCTCCGCCAGTCGGCGGCCCTCGGCCTCGCTGCCCTTCCCGCTGCCGCGCTGGCGGAGGCCCCCGCCGGGTTCTCGCCCGGCGAACCCTCGGCGCGCCCCGCCGTCCTCGCGACGTGGGACAACCGCGCCGCCGCGACGGCCGCGTGGGATGTGCTCCAGTCCGGCGCTCCCGCGCTGGACGCCGCCGAACAGGGCGTCTGGATTCCCGAGGCGGACCCGAACGACCGGAGCGTCGGGCTGGGCGGCCGGCCGGACCGGACGGGGCGCGTCACGCTGGACGCGTGCGTGATGGACCACGCGTTCCGCTGCGGCTCCGTCGCGGCGCTGGAAGACATCCTCCACCCCGTATCGGTCGCGCGGAAGGTGATGGAGGAGACGCCGCACGTGATGCTCGTGGGCGAGGGCGCGCGAGACTTCGCCCTCGCGAACGGCTTCGAGCCGACCAACCTGCTCACGCCGGACTCCCACCGCGAATGGCGCGAGTGGCTGGCGTCTCCGGCGGCGCGCCCCGCCGTCAACATCGAGCGGCGCGACGTGGAGACGGACCACGACACCATCGGGATGCTGACGGTGGACGGCGCGGGGCACCTCGCGGGCGCGTGCACCACGAGCGGGTGGGGCTACAAGCTCCGAGGCCGCGTGGGGGACTCCCCGCTCATCGGCGCGGGGCTGTACGTGGACGGCGAAGTGGGCGCGGCGACGGCCACGGGCCACGGCGAGGAGATGATCCGCGTCGCGGCCGCGCACGCCATCGTAGAGGCCATGCGGCACGGCGCGAGCCCCGCCGACGCCTGCCGACTCACCGTCGAGCGGATCCGCCGCGTGACGCCCACGGATCCTACGACCATCCAGGCCGGGCTCCTCGCGATGACGCCGGACGGGCGGGTCGGCGGCTTCGCGCTGCAGCCGGGGTTCGTCTACGTCGCCGCGCTACCGGAGGGCGCGCCCGAGCCCGAGGGCGCCGTCACCAACCGCCAGCCGGTCGCGGGCGGGACGCTCTACACCGTGGAAGCGGCGGCACTGCTCTCCTGATCCTTGCCCCGCTGGCGGCTCGCCGCGGCGTGCGCGTCCTTGCGCTTTCCCATGCCACCCTCTCCTGACAAGGTCTCCCGCGCGATGGACGCCAAAGTCGCGAAGCTCGCGATCGGGGACCTCCGCCGTCACGTCTTCCTCTGCGCCGACCCCACGAAGGCGAAGTGCGCGGACCGTGAGGTGGGGCTGGAGGCGTGGGCGTTTCTCAAGTCCCGGCTCAAGGAACTCGGGCTGGACGGCGCGGGCGGCGTCTTCCGCACGAAGGCGAACTGCCTCCGCGTGTGCCTCCGTGGCCCCATCGCGGTGGTCTACCCCGAGGGCGCGTGGTACCACTCCTGCACGCCGGACGTGCTGGAGCGGATCATCCAGGAGCACCTCATCGGCGGGCGCGTTGTGGAGGAGTACCTCATCCGCGAGAGCCCGCTCTCTGGCCTGCCCACTCCCGCCGATGGCCTCCGCCAGCCGGGCGAGGGCTAGACCGCTGCGGAGGGGTGGGCGGCGTCTTCGAGCGTCGTCGCGGAGACGAACGTGCCGTGGAGCGTGGCGCTGGAGCAGTCCGTGACCTCCACGAGGGCGTAGTCGCCCTTCGCGAGACCGGCGGGCCGGTCGAAGACGACCATGTGGTTGGAGTCCGTCCGCCCGCGGAGCTGCTCGTCGGAGCGCTTGGAGGTGCCCTCCACGAGGACCACCTCGCGGCGGCCGATCCGCTGGCGGTTCTTCTCCAGGGAGACGGCGTTCTGCAGCGTGATGATCTCAGAGAGGCGGGCCTTCTTGACCGCCTCCGGCACGTCGTCCGAGTACTTCCGCGCGGCGTAGGTGTCCGGCCGCTCGGAGTAGGCGAACATGAAGGCGTGGTCGTAGCGGACCTGCTCCATGAGCGAGATCGTGTCCGCGTGCTCCGCGTCCGTCTCGCCGCAGAACCCCGCGATGATGTCCGTGGAGAACGCGATGTCCGGCACGATGGCGCGCGCGCGGTCGATCAGTTCCAGGTACTGCTCGCGGCTGTACGTCCGCCGCATCCGCTTGAGCACGTCCGTGTTGCCGTGCTGCACGGGCAGGTGGATGAAATCGCAGACGGTCGGGCGCTCGCGGTGGACGTGCAGGAGCTCGTCGGAGCAGTCCTTCGGGTGGCTCGTGGAGTAGCGGATGCGGAGCTCCGGGCTGAGCAGGCTGATCCGGTAGAGCAACTCCGCGAAGTCCACGGCGTGGCCGTCCGCGTCCACGCGGTAGGAGTTGACGTTCTGCCCGAGAACAGTGACCTCTTTGTAGCCGGCCTCCACCAGCTGGGCGCACTCGGAGAGGATGCTCGTGACGGGGCGGGAACGCTCGCGGCCTCGCGTGAACGGCACCACGCAGAAGGCGCACATGTTGTCGCACCCGCGCATGATGCTCACGAACGCGCTGACGCCGTTGGAGTCGTAGCGGACGGGCGTGAGGTCCGCGTAGGTCTCCTCGCGCGAGAGGTGGACGTTGACGGCGGCCTGCCCGGTCTCGTCCGCGCTGGCGAGGAGGTTGGGGAGATCGCGGTAGGCGTCCGGACCGGCCACGATGTCCACGAGCTTCTCCTGATCGAGCAACTTGGTCCGCAGCCGCTCCGCCATGCAGCCCAGCACGCCGATCGTGAGGTCCTTCTCGCCCGCGGCGAGCCGCTTCGTCTTCTGGGCGCGGAACCGCGCGAGGCGCCCGCGCACGCGGTCCTCGGCCTTCTCGCGGATGGCGCACGTGTTGATGAGCACCACGTCGGCCTCGTCCTCGGTCGCCGCCAGCCCGTAGCCCTCGCCGCCGAGGATGCTGGCCACGAGCTCGGAGTCGGCGACGTTCATCTGGCAGCCGTACGTCTCGATAAAGACGCGGCGGCCGTTGGGCGCCTCCGCGCTGGCGGCGACGGTGCGCGGCTGGTCGATCTCGCTCTGCGCGTCGGGCGCGGAGGAGACGGGGGCGGTGGTGTCCGCGAGGATGTCGAGGTCGGCGATGGGGTTCATCTCCAGGGCCGGCGGTCCGGTGCGTTTCGGGCGGCGAAGCTACGGCGGAGGGCTGCGGCGCCGGGCTAGGCTTCGGTGGAGAGTCGCGCGAGGCCGTCGGGCGCACTGCGCACCGCGGAGCGGCTGGCGGTCTTGCTGGTAGCGTCCGCCAGCGGGGCGCCCTCTAAAAGGACGCCCCCGCCTACAGCCGGGGGGCCATAGGCGGGGGCGGAAGACACACGCGGCGATGGGTGTCGCGTGTGCCCGATGCGTCCGGCTCTGCTGCGAGAGAGAGGGGAAGGGGTGAGCCGGATGCGCGGCGGACCTACATCACGAACAGGCCGAGTGCCGCAGCGGTCAAGGCAGAAAGGCGAACCGCAAGAGAGAAGGGCGTGATGAGACGGGCACGAGAGAGGGAGAGGGGCTGAGTGGTCGTCATGGCAGCGTGACCGAAGTGCACCCGCCCTATTGCACGCTCAGTGCCAGTGACAGGGATTCACCTCCAGATCTTCCCAACCTCGGGGTTTCCCCGGTAGCCGGGACCGGTAAAACGCAGATGAACGCCGTGTGAGTGGCAGGACCGCCTGCCGATCCGGCACCGGGCTGTCAGGTCGTCGTCGGACCAACGCCGACAGAGTGGCTACGGACGACATATTTGCCGACGAGGTCGAACTCGAGGTTGACACGTTGGCCCGGCCGCCAGCCGCTGGCGGCGGTTTTCGCCCAGGTGTGGGGGATGACCGCGAGCCGGAACGTGCCAGCGGGCGCGTCCAGCGCTGCGACGGTCAGCGAGATGCCGTCCACGGTCACGCTCCCCTTCGGGATGAGGTACGCCGCGAAGTCCGACGGGTAGCGGACCGTGACTTCGTGGGAGTCCGCCAGTGTCTCCACCTCCACGATCTCGCCCGTCGCGTCTACATGGCCCTGAACGAGGTGGCCGTCCAGCCGCGAGCCGAGCACGAGCGCGCGCTCCAGGTTCACGCCGTCGCCCGGCTGGCGCTCGCCGAGGGCGGTCTTGCGGAGCGTCTCTTCCACCGCGACGGCCTCGAACGCCTCGGCGTCGTTCGCAACGACCGTCAGACAGGCGCCGTCCACGGCTACGCTCTCGTCCACGCGAAGCGCGTCCGCGAACGTGCAGCCGAACCGGAACCGGCGGCCGCCTTCCAACTCCTCGACCGCGAGCACGCGGCCGATCTCTTCGATGATGCCTGTAAACATGGGGGGGCGGGGGTGCAGCATCGCGAGGACCCGCCGCCGCGCGAACGGATCCGTTAAGAGGCGGTGGGCAGCGTGAGCACGAAGGTGGTGCCGCCGCCCTCCGGCGTCTCGACGGCGAGGGTGCCATGGTGCGCCAGCGCGATGTCGTGGCTGAGCGAGAGGCCGAGGCCGGTGCCCTCGCCCGTCGGCTTGGTGGTGAAGAACGGCTCGAAGACCCGCGCGCGGACGGCGTCCGGAATGCCGGGGCCGTTGTCCTCCACGCGGATCACGACCTGCTTCTCCTTCCGCTCGGTGCTGACGCGCACCCGGGGGACGAACCCGTCCTCCACGCGAGCACGCGCCCGGACCGCGTCGAAGGCGTTGTCCAGCAGGTTGATGAGCAGGCGCCCGATTTCCGGTGGGGAGACCTCGGCCACGCCCGCGTCCGCCGCCAGCTGGCGGTCTACGTCGAGGTCGCTGCTCGGAGCGCGGGCCTTGAGGCCGTGCCACGCGAGGTCCGTGTACTCCGTGACGAGGGCGTTGACGTCCACCGTTTTGCGGTCGCCGGGCCGGCTCCGCGCGTGCGCCATCATGGACCGGACGATGCCGTCTGCGCGCCGCCCGTGCGTCTCGATCTTCTCCGCGTTGACGCGGAGGTCGTCCAGGATGGCCTCGCGCTCCTCGGGGTCGGTTTCTTCCGCCAGCTCCTGCACGAGTTCGCGGGAGAGGCTGGCGAAGTTGGTCACGAAGTTGAGCGGGTTCTTGATCTCGTGCGCGATGCCGGCGGTGAGCGCGCCCAGGCTGGCGAGCTTTTCCTGCTGCACGAGCTGGGCCTGCGCCTCGCGCAGTTCCTCCGTCCGCCGCTCGATCTCCGCTTCGAGCTGTTCGTTGCGGGACTTGAGCAAATCGTCCATGGTGCCGCCTTCCTCCTGCATCGCGTCCGGGATGGAGAAGTGGAAGTGGACCAGCATCCACCGCCCGTTCTCGCGCCGGAGCCCGAACGTGAAGCGCGGCGCCTCCACGACGCTCTCGCCGTCTACGTCGATGGTGACGCGGATGCGGCCCTCGGCGACGGCGGCGTCTGGGGCCAGCATCCGAACGTCCAGGCGCGGGATGTCCAGCGTGAAGGGGTAGGACATCCCGGCGTGCTCGCGCTCCACCATCGCGCGGAGACCGGCGGGGTCTGCGTAGTAGTCGCCGGGGCCGGTGCCGTGGCCGGTGAAGTCCGGGGCGACGGCCGAGAGGAAGCGCTCGATGGCCTCCGGGGAGGCGTCCACCCAGTCCTGCATGATGGCGCGGACCGCGGCTCGGACGTCGTCAGAGGGGGAGGGCATGGGGGAAGCCGGGAAGGGACAACAGAGTAGGGCCGCCGCCGCGAACGGATCCTGCCCCCCTTCCGATCCGCCGCAGGGCTTCGGAGGCGTTAGCGGAGGGCCGCGAGCGCCCCGCTGGCGGCGAGCTCCAGCGACTCGCGCGGGACGCGGGCGCGGGCGAGCGTCCGGAGCCCGTAGACGGCCGCCGCCAACCCGTGGCCGAGGGCTTCGGCGTCCCGGTCTGCGGGCACGTCGCCGCGGTCCTGCGCTTCGCGGACGGCGCCTTCGAAGGACTGCGCGAGGGCGCTTAGTGCGTCGCGCGCGCGGAGGCGGGTGGCGTCGCAGTCCGGCCCCCGCTCGGCCGTCGCGCCGACCATGAAGCAACCGCGGCCGGGCGCCTCGGTGGCATCGTCCACGAGGGCATCGAACACGGCGCGGATGCGGTCCAGCGGATCGCCGCCTCGGAGGAGCGGGAGGAAGGCGTGGGCCCCGTCGCGCCGGCGGTAGCGGTCCAGCGCCGCGATGTAGAGCCCGAGCTTGTCGCCCCAGGTGTTGTAGAGGCTGGAGCGGCTGAGGCCCGTCGCGTCCGTCAGGTCCTGGATGCTGGCGCCGGCGTAGCCGCGCTGCCAGAAGGTGCGCATGGCCGCGTCGAGCGCGGCGTCGGGGTCGAACGAGAGCGGGCGGGCCATGGGCGTTCGGGAACGGGCCGTCCAATCTAGGTCCGCCCCTCGAATGGTGCCCGCTACTCGTCCTCCGTCGCTGCGTGCGCGGCCTCCTCCGGGCGGTCTGCCCGGAGCCCATCCAGGAGCAAGTCGCGGGCGGCCTCCGTGGTCTCTACTTCCAGCAGCGCTTCCACGGTCGCCTCGGAGCGGACGAGCTGCGCCACCACGGCGAGCGTCTGGAGGTACGCCTCGGGCGGCATCGCGCGGGGCGCCAGCAGGGCGAGGACCACGCGCGCGGGAGAGGCGGTGCCAGGCAGCGAGGCGCCGGGAGGGCAAACGCCCACGAACGTCATCGGCTCCTCCACGTCCACGTGGCCGTGGAAGAACACGACGCCGGGCATGATCTCCGGGGCGTCCTCCGGGTGCGAGGCGAACACCTCGTGCGCGAGGGTCTCGGCGCGGCCGGGGTGGTCCGGGAAGCCTCCGTAGAGGAGCTGGCGGAGCATGGCTTCGGGGCCGGCGGGGACGAGGTCCAGCGCGACGTGCTGCTCGGGCAACTGCAAATCGTCCTCGCCGACGCCGTCGGTGGCGCTGGAGACGAGGGCGGCCACCTCGGACTCGGAGAGGTAGAGCGTGAGCACGTCCAGCTCGGGGAAGCGGCGGACGAGCACGCGCGGGAGCCGGTCCAGCGCGGGGCGCCAGGCGACGGTGCCGCGGCGGACGCTCAGGAGCCCGAGCACGTCGCCGTCGCGGGCCACGTCGTCCAGGGTGCGGACGGCCTCGCGCCAGTCCGAGACGGCGTGGATCTCCGCTTCCAGCGTGGGCCGAGTCTGCCCCAACCGGTCCTCCACGGCCTCGCGGTCCGTTTCCACGGTCACCACCACGACGGAGAGCCCTTTCTGGGACGCGAGGACGGCCATCGCGCGGAGGGCTCGTGCGAAGCCCGGCTCGCGCCAGACCAGGGGCGGGAGGAGCAGCACGAGGCGGGTCGCCGCGGCGAGCGGACGCGCCAGCCGGGCGACGACGACCATCGCGCGGGAGGTCTCCAGCATGGAGTCCAGGATGCCGCCGAAGATGCGGTCGCCGGTGGAGCGGGCGCCGGTCCAGCCGGCCACGACCTCCGAGGCGCGAAGCTCGCGGAGGGCGCGGAGGATGCCCACGGCCGGGTTGTCGTCGATGCGGACCGTAGGCGAAACGGGAACGTCGGCGGCGGTGGCGTGGAGGACGGCGCGCTGCATGAGGCCCTCGGCCTGCGCCACGTTCGCGGCCTCGTCGTGCCCGCCTCGCGCGATAGAGAGCGGGTAGACGGGCTCCTCGCTCTCGGGGCTGCGCACGAGCAGCGCCAGCTCCATAAGCTCCTCGGCGGTCTCGGGGTTGGCCAGCGGTACCACGATCCGCTCCGGTGCGCTGGCGGGCTCGTAGGGCTTCTCCTCCTCGGCCAGCGCCAGCTTTGTCCCGAACAGCCGCACGAGCGTGGGCCCGAGCAGGCACGTCAGCACGATGACCACGACGACGGCGTTGACGGCGGTCTGCGAGAACAGCCCGATCTCGAAGCCGATGAGCGTCACCGCCAGTGTGGCGGCGGCCTGCGGCATGGTCAGCCCGGCCACGGTCCCGGACTCCTCGCGCGTGAACCCGAAGAGGGGGCCGGAGAGGAGCGCCGCGCCGCCCTTCCCCACCACGACGAGCGCGGTGAAGCCCAGCGCGAGGCCCCAGACCTCCAGCGAGGCCAGCACGCTCACGTCCACCAAGAGGCCAACGGAGACGAGGAAGAACGGGATGAGGATGGCGTCGCCCACGAAGCGGAGCCGCGTCATCAGCGGGCTCTTCTTCGGCACGAGGCGGTTGAGCGCGATCCCGGCCACGAACGCGCCGATGATGGGCGCCAGCCCGACGAGGCTGGCGAGCCACGCGCTCAGGAACACGGCCGCGAGCAGGAACGCGAAGGCCTGGTCGTCCTCGCGGCGGACCCGCTGGAAGAACGCCCGCGCGATCCGCGGCATCAGCCACAGCACGAACGCGGCCCAGAGCGCGGTGAGCCCGGCGAACCGGAGCCAGAACATCGGCCCGGCGTCGCCGCTCTGGAGGCCTTGCACCACGGCGAGCACGAGCAGCGAGGCGAGGTCCGTCACGAGCGTCGCGCCGGTCGCGATGACGAGCGCGGTGTTCTTCGCGATGCCGAGGCGGCCCGCCAGCGGGAGCGCGAGAAGGGTGTGGCTGCCCACGATGCTGCCCAGCAGCGCCGAGGCGACCAGCACCACGGCGCCCATCGACCAGACCTTGCTCACCATGATCTCCAGCGGCGTCACCGGCATCACCACACAGGGACGCCAGCCAATCGCGATCACAAATTTCACAGCGGGTGTGGGCACCCCAC
>DUBD01000159.1 GCA_012960515.1 Bacteroidota bacterium
GTGGCTCCGCCGCCCTCGCGCCCGCCCGTACCTCCGTACCTGTACCCTGCACCTGACACCACCATGCGCATCTTTGACAACGCCCAGTACGACTTCTGGGCCAAGCGCCGCCTCGGGATGACCATCTCCGGGGTTCTCCTCCTCGTCGCGATCATCTCCCTCATCTATCCGGGCCTGGAGGCCGGGATCGACTTCAAGGGTGGCACCGAGATCGTCGTCCAGACGGAACAGCCCCTCGCACCCACCGAGGTCCGAGCCGCTCTCGACGAGCAACTCGGCGCCGGCAGCGAGGTCAAGGAATACGGCTCCCCCACGGAGCTTCTTATCCGTACCACGTCCGGCTCCGGTGACGCGAGCGCGATCTCGCAGACCATCATCGGCACCATCGGCGCGGCGTTCGCGGGATCCAACCCGGAGGCCATCCGGACCGACGCGGTGGGGCCCCGCTTCGCGGAGGACCTCCAGCGCGGCGCGCTCTACGCCGTGTTCGGCTCGCTCTTCGTGATCCTGCTCTACATCTTCATCCGCTTCGACTGGCGGTACTCGCTGGGCGCCGTGGCGGCGCTCACGCACGACGTGATCATCGTGCTCGGGCTCTTCGCGCTCGTCCACGACCTCACGCCGGTGACGCTGATGTTGGACCAGGCCATCATCGCGGCGCTGCTGACCATCGTTGGCTACTCGATCAACGACACCGTGGTCGTGTTCGACCGCATCCGCGAGTTCACGCAGCTGTTCAAGACCGAGGACTTCTCCACGGTGGCCAACCGCGCCATCAGCTCCACGCTCTCCCGCACGATCCTGACCTCGGTCACGACGATGCTCGTGGTTCTGATCCTGTTCCTCTTCGGCGGCGAGGTGCTCCGCGGCTTCTCGCTCTCGCTGATCCTCGGCATCGCGGTGGGTACCTACTCGTCGATCTTCGTCGCGAGCCCGATCGTGATCATGCTCCGGGAACGCTACGGCACCAGCGTGCCGAAGCTCTCGACGGCCACGCGCTAACCCGCGGCCGCCCCCTGCCTCCGCCAGCGCGCGATGGGGCAGGGGGCGGACCCGCGTAGCAGCCCGGCCGTACGTTCTGAGCCGGGCGCTGGCGGTCCACCGCGGCGCCCGGTTCTTCCCTCTCTCTCGCCACTCTCATGCAGATCCACGTCACTGACCACGACGGTGTCGCCGTCGTCGCCCTCCAGGGGGACGCAATGGGCGGCCCGGACGGCACGGCCCTCCTCGAGCGCATCCGCTCCCTTCGCGCTGACGGACAGACGCGCTTCGTCGTCGATCTCGACGGCGTGGAGCGCATGAACTCCTCTGGCCTCGGGATGCTCATCGGCGCGCTCACGACCGTCCGCAACGCCGGCGGCCAGCTCGTGCTCGCCAACGTCCACGAGCGCGTCCGCCAGCTGCTCACCGTGACGCAGCTGATGAGCGTGTTCTCCATCCACGAGGGCGTGGACGCGGCCGCCGCCAGCGTCTAGACGCCCTCCGTTCCCACCACCTCCGCGGCGCATCGGCGCCCGGCCCCTTCGGTCCCGCCGTCCGCTGGCGGAGCCGGCCACCTCCCCCTCGATCCATGCCCGTCACGATCGTCATCGGTGCCCAGTGGGGCGACGAAGGCAAAGGCAAAGTCGTTGACCTTCTCGCGCCCAAGATGGACGTCGTCGCCCGCTACCAGGGCGGCGCGAACGCCGGCCACACCATCAAGTGGGAGGACAAGGAGTTCGTGCTCCACCTCATCCCGAGCGGCATCTTCCACGAGGGCGTGGAGTGCGTGATCGGCAACGGCGTCGTCATCGACCCCGTCGCGCTCATGGACGAGATCCGCCAGGTGGAGGCGCTCGGCTTCCAGGTGGAGGGGCGGCTGCACATCTCCCACACCGCGCACATCTCACACGTCTCACACGTCTCACACATCTCGAGGCGAAGGAGCGCTACCGCGATGCGGGCGCCATCGGCACGACGGGCCGCGGGATCGGGCCGGCGTACGTGGACAAGTTCGCGCGCAACGGCATCCGGGTCGTGGACCTCCTGGACCGCGATGGCCTCCGAGCGAAGCTGGAGGCGGCGCTCGAAGAAAAGAACGACCTCCTCGCGAAGGTCTACGGCGCGGATCGCATTGACGTGGACGCGATGGTGGAGGAGTACGTGGAGTTCGACCGCCGCATCGATCCATTCGTGACGGACACGACGGCGCTGCTCCACAACGCCCTCGCGGACGGGAAGACGATCCTCGCCGAAGGCGCGCAGGGCTCGCTCCTCGACGTGGACCACGGCACGTACCCGTACGTCACCTCCAGCCACCCGACGGCTGGCGGGTGCTGCACCGGTCTCGGCGTCCCGCCGACGAGCGTGGATCGCGTCATCGGCATCGTCAAGGCGTACAGCACCCGCGTGGGCAACGGCCCCTTCCCGACGGAGCTCACGGGCGACCTCGGCGAACAGCTCCGCCAGACGGGCGGGGAGTTCGGCGCCACGACCGGCCGGCCGCGTCGCTGCGGTTGGCTGGACCTGGTGGCCCTCGGCTACGCCACGCGCATCAACGGCTTCACAGAGCTGGCCATCACCAAGCTCGACGTGCTCGCCGGGCTGGATGAGCTCAAGGTCTGCACGCAATACCGCATCGGCGACAAGCTGACCGACCGCTTCCCGACGGACCTGGACGCGCTCTCGAAGGCGGAGCCGGTCTACGAAACGCTCCCGGGTTTCGGGGACGTGACGGGCGCGGAGACGGTGGAGGATCTTCCTCAGGCCGCGCAGGACTACCTCGCGTTCGTTTCGGAGCGCCTCGGCGTCCGCATCGGGACGGTCTCCACCGGACCGAAGCGCGAGGAGACCCTCGTCCCGGCCTAGCCTCGTGCCGACGCGCGCCGCCAGCGGGGCGCGGGTGCGACTTTGTGCCCGCCTCCCGTTCGTCCTCGCGTGACCGCGTACCGCACCGGAACTCAGCTCAAGCTCGGCCTCATCGCCGCCGCGGTCACGATCGCGGCGTCCTCGTTGCTGTTCACCTGGCGGCTGGCGGACCGGCTGCAAGAGCAGGACGAAGCCGCGGTGCAGCTGTGGGCCAAGGCGATCGAGTTCCAGGCGCGCATCTCGTTCCAGGGCAACCCGTTCGCCCCGGAGCTTATCGCGCTCGATAGCGCGGTCGCGGCGGGCGCGGTGGCGGCTCCAGGCGAGCGCTTGGAGCGGCTGCGCGATGCGATCGGCGGCGGCGGGCCCGCCAAGGAGCTGTTGCTGACGCGACTCGCTGACGAGCCCGGCGCGCGCATTCGGCGCCCCGCACACGACCTGCACCGGCGCGCCACCGTCACCGGGATCGACCATGCAGACGCGCAGCCGGTCCGCATTCGGGTGCTGCTCGGCCGAGATCACCCGGGCGATCACGAACGG
>DUBD01000160.1 GCA_012960515.1 Bacteroidota bacterium
CGTCTGCACCCTCGGTCCCGCGACCGACGACCGTGAAAGCATCCGCGCGTTGATCGACGCCGGTATGGATGTCGCGCGGATGAACTTCTCCCACGGCTCGCACGAGGACCACGCGCGCCGCATCGGGATCGTGCGCGAGGAGGCGGCCAAGGTGGGCCGCGTCGTGCCCATCCTGCAGGACCTCCAGGGCCCGAAGATCCGGCTCGGCGAGATGAAGGACGGCGGCGTCCTCATCCACAAAGGGCAGAACCTCGTGCTCACCTCGGAGCCGGTCGAGGTCGGCACGGCGGAGCGGGTGCACGTCAGCTACGACGCGCTGGCGGACGAGGTGGTCGAGGGCGGCCGCATCCTCATCGACGACGGCAACATCGAGCTGTGCGTGACCGGCGTGCGCGGCGGCGAGGTGGAGACGCAGGTCGTCATCGGCGGCATCCTCAAGACCAAGAAGGGCGTCAACCTGCCGCAGATCCGGGCCTCGCGCCCGAGCATGACGTCCAAGGACATCGAGGACCTCGCGTTCGGGTTGGACCAGGACGTGGAGTTCGTCGCGCTCTCGTTCGTGCGGAGCGCGCGCGACGTGGACAACCTCGCGCAGCGGATCCGCGCGGCGGACAAGAACGTGGGCATCATCGCGAAGGTGGAGAAGCCCGAGGCGGTGGACAACTTCGACGCCGTGCTCGCCAGCGCGGACGGCATCATGGTGGCGCGAGGGGACCTCGGCGTGGAGATCCCCATCCAGCAGGTGCCGATCGTGCAGAAGCGGCTCATCAGTGGCTGCCTGGAGGCCTCCAAGCCCGTCATCACCGCGACGCAGATGCTGGAGAGCATGATGGAGAACCCCCGCCCGACCCGCGCGGAGGCGACCGACGTGGCCAACGCGGTGCTGGACGGGACCGACGCGGTGATGCTCTCCGGCGAGACCGCAGCCGGTAAGTTCCCCGCCCGCGCCGTCGAGGTCATGGACGAGATCGTCCGCATGGCGGAGGAGAACCGTCGTCGCCTCGGCGGCCGCCAGTCGGACGCGTTCCACACGGGCAACGCCTCGCGCACGACGCGCGCCATCTCCTCGCTGGCGGTCAGCCTCGCGGATCAGGTAGAGGCCACGGCCATCTGCTGCCTCACGCACTCCGGCTCCACGGCGCGAGAGATCGCCAGCCACCGCCCGGACGTCCCGATCCTCGCCTTCACCGACAGCCAGAAGACGGTGGGCCGGATGGGCCTCACCTGGGGCGCCGAGCCCATCAAGATCCCGTTCCAGGAGCACACCGACGACGGCATCCGGACGATCCACCGCGAGATGATCGCGAGCGGGATCTGCTCTCCGGGCGACGCCGTGGTGGTGACGGCGGGCCTCCCGCTCGTGGCCGTCGGCAAGACGAACATGGTCCACGTGACCACCATCGGCGAGGACTGGGTGTAGCCGCCCGCTGGCGGCGAGCGCGAACGTGACCGCCCGCCGAGGGGCTCCGCCAGCGCGGCGGGGCTCCGCTCCCGCGTGCGGGCACGCTTTCCGCGGGGCTCGCGTTCGTGCCCACCGGGCGGCAGCGGAGGGCCGTAGCTTCCGCGCTGGACTTCCGGTGCCCGCCCCCGACGCTTCCGCTACCCCGCGTTTCTGATCCCCTGACTCCGGCCGCATGCGCTTCGCGCCGATGGTTCGTCGTGCTTCCCTCTCCGCCCTCTTCCTGGGGGCGGTCGTCGTGTTGGGCGGGTGCCGTACGGGCTCGCCGCTCCACGACCGTTACAACGACTTCCGCGCGTACTACAACGCGTACTACAACGCATCGCGCGTGATGGAGGAGGGGGAGCGCCAGCTGGACCGCCCGGACCAGACGCTCGACCGGACGCGGTTCGTCTCCATCTTCCCCGAGGGCACTGGCGGCCGGACGACGCAGTTCAGCGAGGCGATCGAGAAGAGCAGCGAGCTGCTCCGCCACCGGGCCACCTCCAAGTGGGCAGACGACGCGCTGTTCATCATCGGGAAGGCCTACTTCTACCAGGAGAACGTGGTGGGCGCCGAGCAGAAGTTCCGCGAGACCATCCAACTGGCGGAGGCTCGTGGCAACGACAGGCTGGCGGACGAGGCGCGGCTCTGGCTCGGACGCACCCTCGGGCTCGCGCAGCGCTACGAGGAGGGGGCCGCCGTGCTGCAGGACCGCCTCGCGCTCACCGAGGGCAACCGCCGAGACCAGGCGCGGTTGCGGCTTATCCTCGGGGAGCTCTTCGCCCGTGCGGAGCGCTACGACGAAGCCGCCGATGCCCTGCGCACGGGGATCCCGGACGAGCGCGATGCCGATACCGCCGCTCGGGCGCTCCTGCTCCTCGGGCAGGTGGAGGAGCAGCGGGGGCAGTTCGACGCCGCCGCCGACGCCTACCGCGATGCCGCCGACCGTCAGCCGGCCTACGAACTCGAGTACGCCGCGAACCTCAGCCGCGCGCTCGTGCTCGCGCTCGACGCCGGCCGCCAGTCCGAAGGGCTGGAGCTCATCCGCCGGATGCGGCGCGACGACAAGAACTACCAGCACCGCGCGGAAGTGGAACTCGCCTACGGCCGCATCCTTGCGGCCGCGGGGCAGGAGGAAGAGGCGCTGACTACCATGCGCGACGTGCTCTACGACCCGCTGCTGCAAGGGGGCTCCCTGCGTGGCGAGGCGCACGTCCGGCTAGCGGAGTTCTACCGTGACGTCCGGGGGGACTTCGTCCTGGCCTCCGCCCACCTGGACACCGCCGCGACGGCGCTTCGCACTCCCACCGGTACCGACGTCAACTACACGCGGGCCGCCCTCACGGATATCCCGGCGGTCGCGTCCGCGTTCAACGCCTACGCACAGGTCGCCGCTCGCCTCGCCGAAGCCGACTCTCTCCTCGAACTCGGCCTTCTGGACGATGAGGCCTTCGCGGCCCGCATCCGAGAGATCGAAGCGCAGCGGTTGGAGGCGTTTCGCCAGGAGCAGCGTCGGCTGGCGGAGACGCGCGCGGAGCAGGAGTTCGCAGCCGGAGGGCCGGGGCTCACGGGTGGCCAGCAGCCGACCGACCCCACGGCTCCTGCGCAGACGGCCGAAGCCGGCTTCCTGAGCTACCGGGTGCCCGCGAGTGTGGAGGCGAATCGCCTGGCGTTCCAGCGGATCTGGGGAGACCGGCCCCTCGTGCCCAACTGGCGCCGCCAGTCGGCAGTGGAAGCCAGCGTGGTCGCGACGGACGTGGGCGGTGGCCTCCGCCCGAGCACCTTCGGGAACGGCTTCCCTGGGGGCGGCCCGCCGCCACTGGACCTCACGCCCATCCCGCGGACGCCCAGCGCGCAGATCGCGCTCCGTGCCGAGCGGGCCTCGCTCCGCTACGAAGCGGCCAACGCCCTCTTCCTTTCGCTCTCGCGACCGGATTCGGCCGCGGTGCTCTACACGTTGGCGCTCGAAGACGGCGGTAGCGAAGACGTCACGCGGCAGATCCGCTTCGCGCTGGCCGAGGTGGAAGCCTCACGCGGGCGTTCCGCCGAAGCCGAGGCGCTCTACCGCGAGATCATCGACGAAGCTCCGGAGACGGCCCTGGCGGATGCGGCCCGGCTTCGACTCGGGATCGCCGTTGCCGAGGAGGAAGCGGAGGTCGACCCCACGTCGGTCGCGTACGAGCGCGCGCGGGAGCGCTGGCGTGAAGGGAACTACGCCACGGCCGTGGGCGACCTGCTCGCGCTCGCTGCTGACTCTACCTCGGAAGCCGTGGCACCTCGCGCCCTGCTGGCGGCGGCCACGGCCTACGCCGAGTGGGCTCAGCGTGACAGCTTCGACGTGCTCCGCCCCCTCCCGGCCTCGGTCCTGCCGAACGGACTGTTCCCGGAGCCCGCTGCTACCGATAGCCTGCCGGGCGCGCCGTCGCCCACGGACACCACCGCCGCCAGCCCGCAGCCGGACGGCGTGACGCCGCGGATCGGTGCGATCCCGGACGTCCGAGAGGCCGACGAGCCTCAGGTAGAGGCCGCTCCGTCTGAGCAGGAAGCGGCAGAGCCGCAGCGAGCGGCAGGCGTGCCAGACAAGCCGCAGCGCCCGCGGCCCGCGGACCGCCCAGACGAGGAGGAGCGCGAGGACGCCCTCGACCCCGAGCGGCTTGCGAACCTCCAACGCCTCATGGGCACGGACGAGTTGGACGAGCCAGACGAAGAGGTCGTCGCCGCGCTGCGCGCCCGCGAGGCCGCTGCCGATACCGTAGACACGGTCTCCGACGAGATTCCTCCGGCGTCTCGCCGTCCCGCGTACCTCCCGGACACCCCCGTCCCACCCGTCGGCGCTGAAGACGTGCGGGACGAGGCTCCGGCTCCCACCGTCCCACTGGCGGCGCCGGCTGCGGCGCCAGTCGTAGCGCCCGAGCCCGGTGGCCCGCCGACCATCGACGACGTGCTCGCGCTCGTGATCGAGCGGGCACCGGAGTCCCCGTACGCTCAGCGTGCTCAGGCCCTCCGCCAGTCGCTTCGCCCGGAGCCGGCCAGCGATGCTGCCAGCCAACCGGGCGTCACGCCTCCCGCGGAGGGCGCGGCGGGCGGCACGTACGGCTTGGAGGGCGACGCCCCCATCGACCCGGAGGCAGGCGGCTTCGCCTGGCGGGCCCAGCGGATCGAATCGCCGCTCTCTGTCATCGTCACGATCAACGCGCTCGCGCGCCGGGGCATCCGTGCCGGGGCCATCCGCGACGGTGACGCCTTCCGCCTGGTGCTCGGCCAGTTCGCCACTCGCCCGGAGGCGTTTGCGCTCCGCGCGGATCTCCCGCCAGAAGTGGAAGCACCCAGTGCGAGCGTCATCCCGCTCGCCGGTCTTACTCTGCTCACCGCAGACGAACTCGAGCAGCTTTCAGAGTAGAGCGGCGTTCGCTCTTCGCGAGAAGACCCGGCGCGAGGGGACGAGGTGTCGGAACTTGCCCGTTTCGCAACCTGTACCGCTCCGCTCTGTACGCCGGAAGCACCGGCCTGTAGAGTCGCGCTCGCCGGACGAGCGCCCCGGCGGCTTTCCCCTTTTGCATGGCAACCCCCACCCCCCAGAACCCGCGTGGCGGTGACCCGAAGCGGTCGCCGAAGCGGCCCCGGCTGTCACTCGGTGGGTTCTACCTCTTCGTCCTTCTCTCGCTCGGCCTGCTGGCGCTGAACACTGTCCTCCTCGGCGGTGGCGGCTCCCAGGAGGTGGGGTACTCCGCCTTCCTCGACCAGATCGAGGGCGGGGACGTGGAGGAGTTCACGGTCATCAACGGCACCGACATCACGGGCCTCTACACCGAGGCGGCAGTGGAGGAGGGGCGTGTGGAGGTCGAAGAGCCCCGCAGCACGTTCGGTAGCACGCCGGACGAAGAGGCCCGCCGGCGGTTCTCCACCACCAAGCCGGCCGACCACGACCTGACGGAGTTCGTCAACACGGTCAACGAGGAGCGCGAGGCGGCAGACCAGTCCGCCATCACGTACACGGCAGACTTCCGCGAGAACTGGCTCGGGGGGCTCCTCTCGTGGGTCGTCCTCTTCGGCCTGATCGCGCTGTTCTGGATCTTCATCCTCCGCCGGATGGGCGGCCCGGGGCAGCAGGTCCTCAACATCGGCAAGAACAAGGCGACGCTGATCGACCAGACGGAGGGCTCCAAGATCACGTTCTCCGACGTGGCGGGTCTGGACGAGGCGAAGGAGGAAGTGGAAGAGGTCGTCCAGTTCCTCAAGGACCCGAAGCGGTTCACCAAGCTTGGCGGCAAGCTCCCGAAGGGCGTGCTGCTCGTCGGCCCTCCGGGGACCGGCAAGACGCTCCTCGCCAAGGCCGTCGCAGGCGAGGCTGGCGTCCCGTTCTTCAGCCTCTCCGGCTCCGACTTCGTGGAGATGTTCGTCGGCGTGGGCGCGGCCCGCGTGCGCGACCTCTTCAAGCAGGCCAAGGAGAAGGCCCCTTGCATCATCTTTATCGACGAGATCGACGCCGTGGGCCGGAGCCGCGGGCGTGGCTCCGTGATCGGTGGCAACGACGAGCGCGAGAACACGCTGAACCAGCTCCTCGTGGAGATGGACGGCTTCAACACGGACAAGGGCGTCATCATCATGGCGGCCACCAACCGTCCGGACATCCTGGACTCCGCGCTGCTCCGCCCCGGCCGCTTCGACCGCCAGGTGCTCATCGACAAGCCGGACCGTCGCGAGCGCGCCGCCATCTTCAAGGTCCACACCGAGAACCTGACGCTCGCGCCCGAGCTGGACATGGATCTCCTCGCGGGACAGACGCCCGGCTTCGCCGGCGCCGAGATCGCGAACGTCTGCAACGAGGCCGCCCTGCTGGCGGCTCGCGAGGGCAAGGAGGCCGTCGAGATGATCGACTTCGAGCGCGCGATCGACCGCGTGATCGGCGGGCTCGAGAAAAAGAACAAGCTCATCTCCCCGGAGGAGAAGCGGATCGTGGCCTACCACGAGGCGGGTCACGCCGTGGCCGGCTGGTTCCGCGAGTACACCGACCCCGTCGTGAAGGTGAGCATCGTGCCCCGTGGGCTGGCGGCGCTCGGCTACGCGCAGAGCCTCCCGCAGGAGCGGTACCTCTACACCAAGGAGGCGCTCATCGACCGGATGGTCATGATGATGGGCGGCCGCGTGGCGGAGGAGATCATCTTCGGGAAGATCTCCACCGGTGCCCAGAACGACCTGGAGCGGATCACCGCCATGGCGTACGCGATGATCGCGGACTACGGAATGAGCGACGAGATCGGCTACGTCTCGTGCAACCTCTCCAAGCAGAAGGACCAGCCCGTCTTCGAAAAGCCGTACTCAGACGACCTCGCGCGGCGGATCGACATCGAGGTCAAGAAGTTGATCGACGACGTCCGCGCCGAAACCCGCCAGCTCCTCGTGGAGCGGCACGACAAGCTGGAGGCGCTCGCGCAGGCTCTCCTGGAGAAGGAGGTGCTCAACGAGAACGACCTCAAGAAGGTGCTCGGCGACCGGCCCTACCCGTCGCACGGGATCCACGAGGCGCCCGGTGTCACCGCCGAGGGCGAGCCCACCAACCTCCCGCCCGGTCCCGAGGCCCCGCTGGCGGACCCGATGGGCGACGGTGCGTCTACGGACCCTGAGCCTTTGGCTCCCGACGACGACCGCCAGTCGGACGAACCCGTCTAGCGAGAAGGCGCTCCGAGGAGGGGCGCCTTTTTCGTTCGAGGACGAGGAGCTAGCCCGCCACGGGTGTCCGGCCAACTGAATTCATGACCAGAAGGTGAACAGGGTCTATTTGGTATAGACCGATAGACCGTGTTCGTATGCGCTTCGTCCGCGAGGCGCCGAAATAGCCGCTTTGAGGTGGGGTTGTGACCGTGCCGAAGTGGCTCTGGGGTAGGGGGCGGGATACATTGGGTACCTGTCGTTCCGCGCCGCCCCGGCCCATTCTGTGGCTGAGCGCGCGGCGCCCCGGCTCTCTCGCTGAGAGCCGCGTTCCGACCCCCAAGCTTTCCGCACCGCTGTGCCTACGATCCAGCAGCTCGTCCGCAAGGGCCGCTCGCCCAAGCGCAAGGCGTCCAAGTCCGCCGCGCTCCAGCAGAACCCCCAGCGCCGGGGCGTCTGCACCCGCGTCTACACCACGACCCCGAAGAAGCCGAACTCCGCGCTCCGTAAGGTGGCGAAGGTCCGCCTGACCAACGGGATCGAGGTCATCGCCTACATCCCGGGTGAGGGCCACAACCTCCAGGAGCACTCCATCGTGCTCGTCCGCGGCGGTCGCGTCAAGGACCTCCCGGGCGTGAAGTACCACATCGTGCGCGGCGCGCTCGATACCGCCGGCGTCGCAGACCGCCGCCAGTCCCGCTCCAAGTACGGCGCCAAGAAGCCGAAGCAGTAAGCCAGTGCGTCGGTCGGCCGCTGCTCCTGTGGGAGAGTGGCCTACTGCTCACTGACCCACTGATCTACTGAACTACTGAAATGCGCAGGAAGCAAGCAGAAAAGCGGATCCCGACGCCCGATCCGATCTACGGTGACGTCACCGTCGCCAAGTTCATCTCCGCCGTCATGCGCGACGGCAAGAAGAGCATCGCGCAGAAGATCGTCTACGGCGCCTTCGACGTGATCGAGGAGCGGACCGAAGAGGCTGGCGTGGAGGTCTTCCGCAAGGCCGTCAACAACATCGCGCCTCTCGTGGAGGTCCGGAGCAAGCGCGTCGGTGGCGCCACCTACCAGGTGCCGATCGAGGTGCGCCCGGAGCGCCGCACGAGCCTCGCGTTCCGCTGGCTCCTCCAGTACTCCCGCCAGCGCGGCGACAAGTCCATGGTCAACCGTCTCGCTGCCGAGATGATCGCCGCCAGCCGCGGCGAGGGTGGTGCCGTCAAGAAGAAGGACGACACGCACCGCATGGCCGAGGCCAACAAGGCCTTCTCCCACTTCGCCCGCTTCTAGCTGAGCGCTGGCGCCCGCCGCCAGCCGACAACCCCCCGGGCCGTGCCCGGACCCCACCATGAGCATCCACGGCAAGCAGTTCCCGCTGGAGCGGACCCGCAACATCGGGATCTCCGCTCACATCGACGCGGGTAAGACCACGACGACCGAGCGGATCCTGTACTACACGGGCCGGCTCCACCGCATCGGTGAGGTGCACGAGGGTGGCGCCACGATGGACTGGATGGAGCAGGAGAAGGAGCGTGGCATCACGATCACCTCCGCTGCGACCACCGCCCAGTGGGCCGACCACCGGATCAACATCATCGACACCCCCGGGCACGTGGACTTCACCGTGGAGGTGGAGCGCGCGCTCCGCGTGCTGGACGGCGCCGTCGCGCTGTTCTGCTCCGTGGGCGGTGTGGAGCCCCAGTCCGAGACGGTCTGGCGGCAGATGAACAAGTACAACGTGCCCCGCATCGCGTTCGTCAACAAGATGGACCGCACGGGCGCGGACTTCTTCAACGCCGTCGGCATGATGAAGGAGCGGCTCGGCGCCAACGCCGTGCCTGTCCAGATCCCGATCGGCGACGGCGACATGTTCCGGGGGGTCATCGACCTCATCGAGAACAAGGCCATCGTCTGGGACGACGCCACGCAGGGCTCCACCTGGGACGAAATCGAGATCCCGGACGACCTCGCGAAGGACGCGCGCCACTGGCGCATCAACCTCATGGAGCCCATCGCCGAGCACGACGATGAGCTCCTTATGATGTACCTCGAGGGCGAGTCCATCGACCCGGCGCACATCAAGCGCGTCGTCCGCGAGGCCACCATCGCCCTGGACATCACGCCGGTCTTCTGCGGCTCCGCCTTCAAGAACAAGGGCGTGCAGCGCCTCCTCGACGGCGTCATCGACTACCTCCCGAGCCCGCTGGACGTCCCCCCGATGGAGGGCCACAAGCCGCGCACGGACGAGATGGTCACCCGCGAGCCCGATCCGGACGGCCCGCTGGCGGCGATCGCGTTCAAGATCGCGACCGACCCCTACGTCGGGAAGCTGACCTTCGCGCGGATCTACTCCGGCACGCTCAACAAGGGCGACTCCATCATCAACGCGAACAGCGAGCGGAAGGAGCGCGCCGGCCGCCTCCTCTTCATGCACGCCAACACGCGTGAGGATGTGGATCAGGTCAAGGCAGGCGACATCTGCGCCATCGTCGGTCTGAAGGACGTCCGCACGGGCGACACCCTCGCCGATGCCAACGCGCCCGTCGTCCTGGAGTCCATGGACTTCCCGGAGCCGGTCATCCGCATCGCCATCGAGCCGAAGACCAAGGCGGACATCGACAAGCTCGGTGTCGGGCTCCAGAAGCTCGCCGAGGAGGACCCGACCTTCAAGGTGTCCACGGACGAGGAGACCGGCCAGACCCTCATCGCAGGGATGGGCGAGCTCCACCTCGAAATCATCGTGGACCGCCTCAAGCGCGAGTTCAAGGTCGAGGCCAACGTCGGCAAGCCGCAGGTGAGCTACCGCGAAGCCATCCGCTCCGCAATCACGCACACCTACACGCACAAGAAGCAGACCGGCGGTAAGGGCCAGTTCGCCCACGTCGAGATCGAGTTCGAGCCCACCGAGGACGGCACCGGCTTCGAGTTCGAGAACGGCATCGTCGGCGGCTCCATCCCGCGCGAGTTCATCCCGAGCGTGGAGAAGGGCATCAAGGAGGCCATGAGCCGTGGCCCGCTCGCCGGCTATCCGGTCGAGGGCATCAAGGCCCGCCTCTTCGATGGCAAGTTCCACAACGTGGACTCCGATCAGCTCTCGTTCGAGCTGGCGGGCCGCATGGCCTTCCGCGAGGCCTCCCGGATGGCCAAGCCGGTCATCATGGAGCCCATCATGAAGGTGGAGGTCATCACCCCTGAGGAGTACATGGGCGACGTCATCGGCGACCTGAACTCCCGCCGCGGCCAGATCGGCTCGATGGGCCAGCGCAACGACGCGCAGGTGATCGAGGCGATGGTGCCGCTCTCCGAGATGTTCGGCTACTCGACGGACCTCCGGTCCAACACGCAGGGCCGAGCCATCTACTCCATGCAGTTCGACCACTACGCGGAGGTGCCGAAGTCCGTCGCTGAGGAGATCACCTCGGCTTCGAAGACGGAGGTCGCCGCGTAACCGACTCTTAAGACAGACAACTCAACCCAGCGGCTCCGGCCGCGACAGACAGAAAGCACAATGGCGAAGGAGACATTCCAGCGGACGAAGCCGCACGTGAACGTCGGCACGATCGGCCACGTCGACCACGGCAAGACGACGCTCACGGCGGCGATCACGAAGGTGCTCGCCGAGAAGATGGGCGGCGAGGCGAAGGCGTTCGAGGACATCGACAACGCGCCCGAGGAGCGGGAGCGGGGGATCACGATCGCGACGGCGCACGTGGAGTACGAGACCGACGGCCGGCACTACGCGCACGTGGACTGCCCGGGGCACGCGGACTACGTGAAGAACATGGTCACGGGGGCGGCTCAGATGGACGGGGCGATCCTCGTCGTCGCGGCCACCGACGGCCCGATGCCGCAGACGCGGGAGCACATCCTCCTCGCGCGGCAGGTCGGCGTGCCGTACATCGTCGTGTTCATGAACAAGGCCGACCTCGTCGACGACGAGGAGCTGCTCGAGCTCGTCGAGATGGAGGTCCGCGAGCTGCTGTCCTCCTACGAGTTCCCGGGCGACGACCTCCCGGTCGTGCAGGGGTCGGCGCTGGGCGCGCTCAACGGGGAGCCGGAGTGGGTGGCGAAGGTGGAGGAGCTCATGGACTCCGTGGACTCCTACATCCCGACGCCGGAGCGGGCCGTGGACAAGCCGTTCCTGATGCCGGTCGAGGACGTGTTCTCGATCACGGGCCGGGGGACGGTGGTGACGGGCCGCGTGGAGCGGGGCGTGATCAAGGTCGGCGACCCGGTGGAGATCGTGGGGATCCGGGAGGAGAAGCAGTCCTCGACGGTGACGGGGGTGGAGATGTTCCGGAAGCTGCTCGAGCAGGCGGAGGCGGGGGACAACGCGGGGATCCTGCTCCGGGGCATCGACAAGGAGGCGGTCGAGCGGGGGATGGTGCTCTCGAAGCCGGGGAGCGTGACGCCGCACAAGGAGTTCGAGTGCGAGGTGTACATCCTGAGCAAGGAGGAGGGGGGCCGTCACACGCCGTTCTTCAACGGGTACCGCCCGCAGTTCTACTTCCGGACGACGGACGTGACCGGCGACATCGAGCTCAACGAGGGGGTGGAGATGGTGATGCCGGGCGACAACACGCAGTTCAAGGTGAAGCTGATCCAGCCGGTGGCGATGGAGGAGGGGCTCCGGTTCGCGATCCGGGAGGGGGGCCGCACCGTCGGCGCCGGCGTCGTCTCCAAGATCCTCGACTAATCGAAACGGCTCGTCCCGCTGGCGGCACCCGGTCGCCAGCGGGAACGCGCCCCTTACTTAGCGCCAATCCATGGCCAGCCAGAAGATCCGGATCAAGCTCAAGTCGTTCGACCACACGCTGGTCGACAAGAGCACGGAGAAGATCATCCGCACCGTGAAGCAGACCGGCGCCGTCGTCAGCGGCCCGATCCCGCTCCCCACGCGGAAGCAGATCTACACCGTGCTCCGCGGGCCGCACGTGGACAAGAAGAGCCGCGAGCAGTTCGAGACCCGCGCGCACAAGCGCCTGATCGACATTCTCTCGACCTCGTCCAAGACCGTTGACGCGCTGATGAAGCTGGAGCTTCCGAGCGGCGTCGACGTCGAGATCAAGGTCTGATTTCCTGGGGCCCCTCGAACGGGGTCCTGCTTAACTAAACCACCAGGTTTCAATGAGCGCCATCCTCGGCCGCAAGGTCGGTATGACCACCGTCTACGACGACGCGGGCCGCCAGACGGTCTGCACCGTCATTGAGGCGGGCCCCTGCGCCGTGACGCAGGTGAAGACGGGCGACACCGACGGCTACGAGGCCGTCCAGCTCGGCTTCCAGGACAAGAAGGAGAAGCACACCACGAAGGCCCTCGCGGGGCACTTCGAGGCCGCCGGCATCGGGGCCAAGAAGCACCTCGCCGAGTTCCGCAACTTCGGGCTCGACGTCTCGCTCGGCGACGAGCTCGGCGTGGCAGACGTCCTCGCCGAAGGCGATACGGTCCACGTGGCCGGTACGTCCAAGGGCAAGGGCTTCCAGGGCGTCGTGAAGCGCCACGGGTTCGGCGGCGTCAACGACCGGACGCACGGTCAGCACAACCGCCAGCGCGCGCCCGGCTCCATCGGCCAGGCGAGTGACCCCTCCCGCGTGTTCAAGGGCACCCGGATGGGGGGGCGCACGGGCAACGAGCGCGTGACGGTCAAGAACCTCCGCGTCGTCCGCCTCTTCCCGGACAACAACCTCGTCCTCGTGAAGGGTGCCGTGCCCGGCCCCAAGAACGGGATCCTCGAGATCCGCAAGGCCAACGCCTAGCGCGACGAACGACGACAGTACCTGACATGAAGCTTCCCGTTTACACCCGTTCCGGCGCCGAGGCCGGTCGCGAGGTCGAGCTCGACGAGGCCGTCTTCGGCCTGGAGCCCAACGACCACGTGATCTGGCTGGACGTCCGGTCCATCCAGGCCGCGCGCCGCCAGGGCACCCACAAGACGAAGGAGCGTGGCGAAGTCGCCCGCTCGCGTCGCAAGCTGTATCGCCAGAAGGGCACGGGCAACGCCCGCGCCGGCGATGCCAAGAGCCCGCTCCGCAAGGGCGGCGGCACCATCTTCGGCCCGCAGCCGCACGAGTACTCCGTCCGCGTCAACCGCAAGACGAAGCAGCTCGCCCGCCGCAGCGCCATCGCACACAAGCTCTCCGGTGACGCCTTCCGCGTCGTGGAGAACGTGGGGCTCGACGCGCCGAAGACCAAGGAGATCGCCGAGATGCTCGCCGGCCACAAGCTGGCGGACCAGAAGGTGCTCTTCCTGACCGCCGGCCGCGACGACGTGCTCTACCGCTCCGGCCGCAACATCCCCAAGCTCGCCGTCCAGGACGCGACGCAGGTCTCCACCCTCGACCTCATGAGCGCCAAGCTCGTGCTCGTGGAGGAGGGCGCCCTCGAGGCGCTGACGGAGACGCTCCGCCCCAAGGGCAAGCGCACCGCCGCTGCCGAGGCGTAACCGAACCGAACCAGACGCATGAGCATCCTCATCGAGCCCCTGCTCACTGAGAAGACGGCCCGCCTCATGGAGGCGGGGCACTACGCCTTCAAGGTGGCCAAGGACGCCAACAAGATCCAGATCCGCGCCGCCATCGAGGAGCGGTACCCCGACGTGGAGGTGAAGGAGGTCCGCACGATGGTCGTCCGCGGCAAGCGCCGCCGCCAGTTCACCCGTAAGGGCGTCGTGCAGGGCCGCACGGGCGGCTACAAGAAGGCCGTCGTGACCCTCCGCTCCGGCGAGATCGACCTCTACGAGGCCGTTTAATTCCACGGGCGCAAAGCCCCCGCCTGTAGCAGACCACACCGGTCTCCCTACTGGCGGGTGGCACGTATGCCCACACCTGTCCAATCATGGCAATCCGAAAGCTCAAGCCCAACACGCCCGGCCAGCGCCAGCGCTCGGTCTCGGCCTTCGACACGATTACGAAGTCGGAGCCGGAGAAGAGCCTGCTCGCGCCGCTGAAGAAGAGCGGCGGGCGGAACAACAACGGCCGCATCACGAGCCGCCACCGCGGTGGCGGCCACAAGCGGCGCTACCGCATCATCGACTTCAAGCGGAACAAGCACGGCATCCCCGCGCGTGTCGCCGCTATCGAGTACGATCCGAACCGGAGCGCCCGCATCGCCCTCCTCGTCTACGCCGACGGTGAGAAGCGGTACATCATCGCCCCGGACAAGATCGAAGTCGGGCAGACGGTGGTGAGCGGAGCGGATGCGACGCCGGATCTCGGCAACTGCCTCCCGCTCGCGAACATCCCGCTCGGCACGAGCGTCCATGCTATCGAGATGCAGCCCGGTAAGGGCGCGCAGCTCGCCCGCTCGGCGGGCACCTACGCGCAGCTCACCGCTCGCGAAGGCAAGACGGCCACGCTCAAGCTCCCCTCCGGCGAAGTCCGCCGCGTCCCCGTGCAGTGCATGGCGACGATCGGGCAGACGTCCAACCCGGACCACTTCAACATCGAAGTGGGCAAGGCCGGCCGCTCGCGCTGGCTCGGCATCCGGCCGCAGACCCGCGGCGTCGCCATGAACCCCGTTGACCACCCGGGTGGTGGCGAGGGTAAGTCCTCCGGCGGCCACCCGAAGAGCCCGACTGGCGTCTACGCCAAGGGCTTCAAGACGCGAAAGAAGAACAAGGCGTCGAACCAAGACATCGTCCGCCGTCGCAAGACGAAGAAGAAGAAGTAACCCATGGCACGCTCGCTGAAAAAGGGGCCGTACGTCTACTACAAGCTCCGCCAGAAGGTGGATGCGATGCAGGAGAGCGGCGGCCGGAAGAAGGTGATCAAGACCTGGAGCCGAGGCTCGATGATCACGCCCGATATGATCGGGCTGACGTTCGCCGTCCACAACGGGAAGCAGTTCGTCCCGGTCTACGTCACCGAGAACATGATCGGCCACAAGCTTGGGGAGTTCGCGCCTTCGCGGACCTTCCGAGGACACATTGGCTCGAAGGCGGACAAGCGCCGCCGCTAAAGACTCCTAGAGACATGGAAGCACGCGCCAAGCAGACCTACCTCCGCATCAGCCCCCGGAAGATGCGGATTGTGGCCAACGCCGTCCGCGGGAAGAAGGTGACCGAGGCCCTCGATACCCTCCACTTCCTTCCGCAGAAGGCGACCCGGCCCATCCAGCGCACGATCGAGTCGGCGTACGCCAACCTCCACGATCAGAACCAGGGCGAGTCCATCGACGACGACGCGCTCATCGTCAAGACCATCATGGTAGACGAGGCGCCCGTTTTCAAGCGGTTCCGCCCGGTCTCTCGTGGCCGCGCCCACCCGATCCTCAAGCGCCAGAGCCACCTCACCGTCGTCATCGGTACGCCGGAGGGCGCCGACGCTGAGTAACCCCGCGCACGTAGAGGTCGCGCGCTGGCGGTCCCGCTGAGCCCCGCTCACGGTGCCCGCCAGTCCGGCCGCGACCTGCAAAGCACACCCCCGAAACATCATGGGTCAGAAGACCAACCCCGTCGGCTTCCGCCTCGGCGTCATCCGCGGCTGGGACTCGAACTGGTACACGGACGGCACCTTCGCGGACAAGCTCGTCGAGGACGAGGAGATCCGCCGGTACCTCCACGCTCGCCTCAAGCGAGCCGGGCTCTCCCGCGTCGTCATCGAGCGGACGCCCCGCCGCATCATCCTCACGCTCCACACCTCCCGCCCTGGCGTCGTTATCGGCCGCGGTGGCTCCGAGGTGGAGAAGCTGCGCGAGGAGCTCAAGCGGCTCACCGACAAGGACGTCCAGATCAACATCAACGAGATCAAGCGTCCCGAGCTGGACGCCTCGCTCGTCGCGCAGAACATCGCGCAGCAGCTGGAGGGCCGCGTGTCCTACCGCCGCGCGATGAAGCAGGCGCTCGGCGCTGCGATGCGCATGGGTGCCGAAGGCATCCGCATCAAGGTCGGCGGCCGCCTGGGCGGCTCCGAGATGCGCCGCGTGGAGCAATACATGGAGGGCCGCGTGCCGCTCCACACCCTCCGCGCCGACATCGACTTCGCCGAGGCCACCGCCTTCACGACCGCGGGCACCTGCGGTGTCAAGGTCTGGATCTTCCACGGCGAGGTCATCGGCAAGCCGGACCTCTCGCCCAACGCCTACGCGCAGCGCCAGCAGACGGCCGCGCCGAACGTCCCCGAGCGCCGTCGCGGCGGCCGTGGCGGGCGTGACGACCGCCGCAACCGCGGGGGCGGCGGAGGCCGGGGCCGTGGCGGCAACCGTCGCTAGCACCACCCATCACCCAAACCGCAGTTAGATATGTTGATGCCGAAGCGGACCAAGTTCCGCAAGATGCAGAAGGGCCGGGTGAAGGGGCTCGCCCAACGCGGCGCCCGCGTCACCTTCGGTGACTACGGGATCAAGGCGCTCGAGCCGGGCTGGATCACCTCCCGCCAGATCGAGGCCGCCCGTATCTCCATGACGCGGCGCATGAAGCGCCAGGGCAAGGTCTGGATCCGAATCTTCCCGGACAAGCCGATCACGAAGAAGCCGGCCGAGACCCGAATGGGTAAGGGCAAGGGCTCCCCGGAGTACTGGGTGGCCGTCGTCAAGCCCGGCCGCATCCTCTTCGAGATCGCCGGCGTGCCGGAGGACCTCGCGCGCGAGGCCATGCGACTCGCCATCCAGAAGCTCCCGATCAAGGCGAAGTTCGTCGTGCGCCCGGAGATGCACCCCGTCGCCCCACCGGCGGACGCGTCTACGGTCTCTGAGAACTCCGGGATTACCGCGGAGGTCAGCAACGACGACCTCACGAACATCTACGGCCTCGGTGGCTCGATGATCGAGAGCCTTCAGAAGGCCGGCATCGAGACGTACGCCGCGCTGGCGGACACCAGCCTCGAGAAGCTCCGCGAGATCATCGAAGCCGGCGGCACCGACGCGTTCGGTGTCAACGAGGAGACCTGGGCCAAGCAGGCCCGCTTCCTCGCCGATGGTGACTTCGATGGCCTGAACGAGTACGTCGAGGGCCTCCGCGAGCAGGACGGCAACGTCGTCGAAACGGAGGAGGCCTCCGCTGATAGCGAGTCCGCCCCCGAGGCTGAGGCTTCGGAGGACTCCGCATCCGACGAGGAGACCGCATAACCCGACCCATCCCCCCCGCGCCCCGGCCGCCCATGTGGCCGGGGCGCATTGTGACCCCCCGAGAGATGAAGCCCAGTGAGATCCGCGAGATGAGCGAGGCCGAGATCGAGGAGCGCATCGCAGAGAACCAGAAGGACATCACCGAGCTCCGGTTCCGCCGCGTCGTGGCGGGTCTGGAGGACCCGGTGATCCTTCGCGAGAAGCGCCGCGAGATCGCCCGACTCAAGACCATCCTGAACGAGAAGCGGAGCACCGCCTCGGCCGAGTAAGGCAGAGGCCGTCGGGATCCCCGGCGTGCTCCCGGACCTCCGGCGCCGCCCGCTGGCGGAGTGCCGGGCGGCCCGCGCGGGTGAAGCTTCGATGGGCTCTGGCCTCGCGCCGTGCCCTTCCCGGTGCCTTCACCCCGTGTGCTGTACCATAGTCCCCCTTCGGCCCCGGCGGCCGAGGCGCCGCGCCAGCGGCGAACAGACTGAACCGTAGTTGGTGAGGTGCCGGCTCACCAAGCGAAATAGCCGCCCCAAGAAGGGGCAACCGCCGCTATGGCAGAGATCACCCCCGAGGTGTCGACGCGAGGGGCGCGGAAGTTCCGCGTCGGACTCGTCGTCTCGGACAAGATGGACAAGACCATCACCGTGGCCATTGAGCGCCAGGTGAAGCACCCCATCTACGGCAAGTTCGTCAAGCAGACGACGAAGCTGAAGGCCCACGACGAGACGAACGACGCCGGCGAAGGCGACGTCGTCCGCATCCAGGAGACGCGCCCGTACTCCAAGACGAAGCGCTGGCGCCTCGTGGAGGTCGTCGAGCGCGCGAAGTAGTCCACCTCTAGAAGCTCCCACCCATGATCCAGCAGGAATCCCGGCTCGCAGTGGCCGACAACAGCGGGGCGAAGGAGGTGCTGTGCATCCGCGTCCTCGGCGGCTCCAAGCGCCGCTACGCCCGCATCGGCGACAAGATCGTCGTCTCGGTCAAGAGCGCCATCCCCGGCGGCAACGTGAAGAAGGGCGACGTCTCCAAGGCGGTCGTCGTTCGCACGAAGAAGGAGTACCGCCGCCCCGACGGCTCCTACATCCGCTTCGACGAGAACGCGGCCGTCCTCCTCAACGACTCCGACGAGCCTCGCGGCACGCGCATCTTCGGGCCCGTGGCCCGCGAGCTCCGCGAGCGCGACTACATGCGCATCGTTTCCCTCGCTCCCGAAGTCCTTTAGACCGATGCCGCGCACGACCAACAAGCAGAAGAAGCTGCACATCAAGAAGGGGGAGACCGTCGCCCTGACGAAGGCGATCACGTCCTCGAAGGGCCTCAACCCCTCGATGGACCGCCCCAAGGGCTACACGGCCCGCGTGCTGGAGGTCTACCCGAAGCAGGACAAGGTCCTCGTGGAGGGCGTCAACGTCCGCTTCCGCCACACGAAGCCGAACCAGCAGTACCCCAACGGCGGCCGCATCGAGGCCGAGCGCCCGATCCACATCTCGAATGTGGTCCCGGTCGATGGCAACGGCAACCCCACCCGGATCGGGCGCAAGCGCGTCGAGGATCCGGAGACGGGCCAGGGCCGCTGGGTCCGCTACGCCAAGACGACCGGCGAGGAGCTGGACAGCTAACCCACTTTCCGTCCACGAGGCGGCCCGCCCCCGGCTGGCGCCTGCGCTCCCCGAGTGCCCCCGCCAGCCGACCGGCCCGCTCGACGACGATACCATGGAGAACTACACCCCCCGCCTCAAGGAGCGTTACCGCTCCGAGATCGTGTCCGCGCTCACCGAGCAGTTCGGGTACGAGAACGTGATGCAGGTGCCGCGCCTGACGAAGATCGTCGTCAACAAGGGCGTCGGCGAAGCATCGCAGAACAAGAAGATCCTCGACGACGCCGTTGAGGAGCTCCGCAAGATCACGGGCCAGCAGCCCGCCATCCGCCAGGCGCGGAAGTCCATCTCGAACTTCAAGCTGCGCGAGGGGATGCCCGTCGGTGCGGCGGTCACGCTCCGGAGCGACCGGATGTGGGAGTTCCTGGACCGTCTCGTGACGCTGGCGCTGCCGCGTACGCGTGACTTCCGTGGCGTCTCGGACCGCTCGTTCGACGGCCGCGGCAACTACACGCTCGGCATCAAGGAGCAGATCATCTTCCCGGAGATCGACATCGACAAGGTGGACCGCGTCTCCGGCCTCGACATCTCGTTCGTCACCACGGCCGAGACCGACGAGGAAGCCCACGCCCTCCTCAAGGAGCTGGGCATGCCCTTCGTCCGCCGAGGCGAGTCTGAAACCGCGTAACCGATCGATTTCGATCCCCTACTATGGCTAAGAAGAGCGTCATCGCCCGCGAGCTCAAGCGCCGCAAGCTCGTCGAGAAGTACGCCGACAAGCGCGCGCAGCTCAAGGCCGAGGGCCGGTGGGAGGAGCTCCAGAAGCTCCCCCGCAACTCCAGCCCCGTCCGTCTCCACAACCGCTGCGCCCTCACGGGCCGCCCCCGCGGCTACATCCGGAAGTTCGGCGTCTGCCGCGTGGTCTTCCGCGAGATGGCGCTGGACGGCAAGATCCCGGGCGTCCGCAAAGCAAGCTGGTAGCGAACCCGCCTCAGGGTGCGGGCGGCGGTCCCCGACAGGGAGCCGGCTCGAACCCTGAGGGCAGGCGGTACCAGACCTCTCCATCCTCTAGCGGCCAAGCGGACCCGCCAGCTGAGCGCTGGTGGCCGAACTGGCCGAAGACACATGAGCGCAATCTCCGATCCCGTTTCGGACTACCTCACGCGTATCCGAAACGCGCAGAAGGCCCGTCACGCCCACGTGGACATCCCCGCGAGCAACCTCAAGCGGGCGATGAGCCAGATCCTCAAGGACAAGGGCTACATCCAGGACTACGTCACCATCCAGGACGGCAAGCAGGGCATCCTGCGCCTCTACCTGAAGTACATGCGGGGTGGCGTCCCCGTCATTCAGAAGCTTACGCGCGTCTCTAAGCCGGGCCTTCGCCGCTACGTCGGTGCAGACAACCTCCCGCGCGTGCTCAACG
>DUBD01000161.1:0-4496 GCA_012960515.1 Bacteroidota bacterium
GCGCTACGGCGATGGAGCGCGACGCGGGGGGACGGCTCCGGGGCCGCGTGTAGGCCGATCTGGATTCGCCAGACAGAGCCTAGCGATCAGTCGCGGGCCTTCTCTCGCTCCGCGTCTCCCAGGGCGCGGAGGTCTACGTTGAGCACGGATGGGGAGCGCTCGGCCTCGCGCACGAGCTGCACCACGGCGTTGAGGTACACACTGTTGCTGTGGCGGCCGAACCGCGCGAGCCCAACCGTCGCGATGTCGTCGGCGGCCTGGATGTCGCCGCTTTCCGTCAGCGGAAGGAGGCGGCCCACGTGGCGGTAGTAGCGCTCCGGGCGGAGGTCGGTGAAGCGGCCTCGGGGCACGCGCGGGACCGGGTCGCCGTGGATGGTGATGCGGAGGTTGTTGGGCACGCCGCGCTCGAACAGGCTCCGGAACGGGCCGTTGCCCACGCGCGGCGAGCCGGAGACGATGTGCGTGATGGAGCGGAACGTGCCGCGGCGGCTGATCGCGAGGTCCAGCGCGCAGAGCGTGGCGAGCGCGCCGCCGAGGCTGTGGCCGAACACGTACACATCGCGTCCGCCCGCCGCGTCCACCGCAGCCAGAATCTCCGGCCGGAGGCGTTCATAGGCCCGCACGAAGCCCGCGTGCATCCGCGCCTCGCGGTCCTCCGCCCGCCCGGCGCCGTTCTCGATAAAGTCCGCCCTGGCCTTCACCGCCAGCGCGTCGGTGCCGCCGTTGCCGATGGTTTGCGCGAGGTTGGAGCCGCCGCTACCGCGGAACGCGATCACCACGTCCGTTCCGCGCGTGGCGACGTACGCCCGGAGCCGACCCGTCGTGAAGAGACCCCCCAGCCCGCTCGCCTCCGTGTCGATGAACCGGCCGCCCTGGATGTCGAAGCCTGCATCCCGGAGGTTCTGCTCGCCCACGCTCGCGTCCTCTTCAGAGACGAACTGGACGTGGTGCTGCATCGCGAGGATGGTCCGCAGCTTGTCCATGTCGAACGCCGAGGTGGAGGACAGACGCGTGGCGGCGTGCGGCGCAGCTGGCGGCGGCGATGGGCGGGACGGATCCGGCGAGGGAGCGGGCGCCGTCCGGCGGCGGAGGTTGCGGATGGACGGCGTGCTCGCGTCGGTCTTCCGCAGCGTCCACGCGCCCTGAGACGGACCGCCCGCCCAGCCCCACTGGCCGGCACGGAAGTCGCCCGTGCGACTGAGGAACTCGAAGTCGAACCAGCCGGCGCGCGCCCCATTCGTGAACGTGCCGACGAAGCCGTTGCCGTCCCACATCCCAGCCATCACGCCGAGGTCGCCGTAGTCCCCGACGAGGACGAGATCGGCAGAGCGCAGGCGGACCTCGCCGAAGGTGCCGTCGTACGTGCCGTTGTAGACGTCGCGGCTGTTAGAGAGGCTCTGGAGCGCGCGGCCGTCGCGCGAGAAGTTGGTCAGCGCGGGAGACTCCGTCGCGGTTCGGGTGCCGTTCCAACTCCCCGATTCGGCCTCGCCGGCCCAGCCCCACGAGCCCGAGAATGCTCCGGTCCCATCGGAGCGGAAGGTGAACGTGCCGGCTCGGCCGCCGTTCGTGAACGTGCCGGTCAGCGTGCGCCCGGAGAGCTGCCCGACGAGCGTCCCGCGGTCCGCGTAGTCGCCCACGACGAACGCGCCGATGGAGACGATGCGGAGCTCGCCGTGCGTGGTGGACCAGGTGCCTTCCCAGCCGCTCTGCGCGAGGGGCGGGGTGGCCAGCGCCGCAGCGCTGGAAACGAGGAGGAACAGGAGAACGGGGACGCGATGCATCGGGAGTGGGGGAGGGGTCGGAAAGGTCTACGGGAAGTCGAGTCCGCAACCGTCAGGCGCGGCGGGAGGGCGGGCGCTCGCGCTACCTTGGCGGCATGGAGACCCCGAACGCCCCCACGCCGCCCCCCTTCGCGCCCCTCGGCGCCGACGCCCCGACCGCTGCCTCCGGCCCGCCCGACCTCGACGCGCTGGCGGCGCGCGTCCGCCAGTCGAGCGCGTGGGTGCAGCCGCTGCTCGCCGAGGTCGGCAAGGTGGTGGTGGGGCAGGAGGGGATGGTAGAGCGGCTGCTCATCGGGCTGCTGACCGGCGGCCACGTGCTGCTGGAGGGCGTCCCCGGCCTCGCCAAGACGCTCACCATCTCGACGCTCGCGAAGGCCGTCCACGCGGACTTCCAGCGCATCCAGTTCACCCCGGACCTCCTCCCGGCCGATCTCGTCGGGACGCTCGTCTACCACCAGGGCGACGGCTCCTTCCGCGTTAAGAAGGGGCCGGTGTTCGCCAACTTCGTCCTCGCGGACGAGGTCAACCGCGCACCGGCCAAGGTGCAGAGCGCGCTCTTGGAGGCGATGCAGGAGCGGCAGGTCACCATCGGTGAGAACACCTACACGCTGCCGCGGCCGTTCCTCGTGCTCGCCACGCAGAACCCGATCGAGCAGGAGGGGACGTACCCGCTGCCGGAGGCGCAGGTGGACCGCTTCATGCTCAAGACGGTCGTGGGCTACCCCTCGCGCGAGGACGAGCTGCTGATCCTCCGCCGGATGGCCCGAACGGCCGAGGTGGAGGAGGTCCGCACCGTCGTGCAGCCGGAGCAGATCCTCGCCGCACGAGAGGTGGTGGATTCCCTCTGGATGGATCCGAGCGTGGAGGAGTACGTCGTGGACTTGGTGCTGGCTACGCGCGAGCCCTCGCGGTACGGCGTGCCCGGCACGGACGGGCTCGTGGCCCACGGCGCGAGCCCTCGCGCCACCATCGCGCTCGCCCTCGGTGCCCGCGCAGCCGCCTTCCTGGACGGCCGCCCCTACGTGACACCGGACGACGTGCGGTCCGTCGCCCTGGACGTGCTCCGCCACCGCGTGGGCGTGACCTACGAAGCGGAGGCGGAGGAAGTCACCGCCGACCAGATCGTGCAGCGCGTGCTCGACAAGGTCCCCGTCCCCTGATCCCGCCGCCGACTGGCGCCGCCAGCCGGAAGCCCCCGCCCCCCATGCGCCGCCCGACGCCCTACCGCAAGGAGTCCATCACCGTCGCCTACCTCGCGCAACGCATGCGCGAGCGGGTCGGCATCGAGATGGAGCCGATCAACGAGATCGACGCGAGCGCGCGCACGGTCACGGAGCCGAACATCCACCGCCCGGGCCTCGCGCTGGCGGGCTACACGGAGCTCTTCACACACCACCGCGTGCAGGTGATCGGCAACACGGAGTGCCGGTACCTCAACTGGCTGGGCGAGGAGGAGCGCCGCGAGGCCTTCGCCCGCCTCCTCGGGTTCGACCTCCCGTGCATCGTGCTCACGGCCGGCAACGACGTGCCGCCCGGGTTGGAGGGCATGGCCGCACGCGCCGGCGTCCCCCTCTTCCGCTCGTCCACGCCGACGGTCCCGTTCATCTCCGAGCTCCGGGACTTCCTGGAGGACCAGTTCTCCGAGCAGCTCACGCTCCACGGCTCCCTCGTGGACGTGTACGGGATCGGGCTGCTGCTGACGGGTCCGGCGGGCATCGGGAAGTCCGAGGTGGCGCTGGACCTCGTGGAGCGGGGCCACCGGCTCGTCGCGGACGACGTGGTCATCGCGACGCGGAAGCGCGCGGGCGTGCTCATGGGCTCCGGCACGGACCTCGCGCAGCACTTCATGGAGGTCCGCGGCCTCGGCATCGTGGACGTCCGCGCGATGTTCGGCGTCCGCGCGATCCGCTACCAGAAGCGCGTGGAGGTGGTCGTCCGCATCCACCCGTGGGACGAGGCCGAGGAGTACACGCGAATCGGGATGGTGGACGAGACGGAGAACATCCTCGGCGTGGAGCTTCCCGTGGTCAAGCTCCCCATCGTGCCCGGCAAGAACGTGACGGTCATCTGCGAGGTCATCGCGATGAACCACCACCTCCGGCACTACGGCTACGACCCGGCGGAGGTGTTCCAGCGCCGCCTGCAGGATCAGATCGCCTCGCGGCGTGGGGGGATCCGTCCGCAGCGCGGGATCGAGTGGTTCGAGCACGACACCGAGTAGCGCGTGTGGGTCCGCCCCCGGTGCGCTGGCGGAGGCCGTCGGCGCCGTCCGCCAGCGGGGCGGGAGGGCGCGTCCACCCGGCGCGGACAGCGGCCGCCGGGAGATACAAAACGAAACGGTTCGGCGAGGAATCGAAGGAGCGGCGTGACCCACCGTTGACGCACCGGGAGATCCCCGATACATTCACGCCCGCGTAAGCGCTCCCCACCTCGCGAGACGGGTGTCCTGGCCTCCCGCCCTCACCGGCTCGCAGCGCGGACGGTCGGCCGCGGCCTCTGGCCCGGCCTTTGCCGTGCACGGGGTGCGCTGGCGGCCCCCACCGCCGGACCCGGCCGGGTAGCCTCCCGGGTTCGGCGCTAGGGGCTCCTTCCCACCCAGCCCCACCCCATGGCCAACAGCTTCTACTACTACGACCACGAGACCTGCACCTTTGTGGAGGTCGAGCCGAGCCGGAAGGGGCTCTGGCTCAAGGTTGGCGCCATCGCTTGCCTCTC